>CALDBJ010000124.1 GCA_937937835.1 uncultured Collinsella sp. | reverse complement strand
GGATATCGGACACAGGGGCCGCAAGGGCCCTTACACCAACTTTCTCGACACTACCCTTGAACATATGTCCAATCGATGCCCACTGGACCAATTTGAACGCCGTTCATGCGCGCGTGAGACTGTGAAAGGTAGCTATCTGCCGCTTCTTTGGTTCGCTCGATAATATCTTCGAGCATGCCTGGCATGGCGGAGCCATTTGCTGTACTCCATGGTGGCTCCTTTGCAAGTTTTGCTAATTTTTGCAACTTTTGCTAACTTTTGCGAGTTTTGCTAACGGCTTAGGACGGTGCGGGAAGCCCCCGTATCGTCGACATTTCCGAGGATGACCTCCGCAACGAGCGGGGCCCGGGGCGCGATATTGCTGCGCTCCGGGCCCCGCTGCTTTGTAAAACTATGGCGGTTCTGCCGTGGTACCTAGTCAAACAAACTCGGCATGTCGTTTTCTTTCATGAGGGCACCGGCGGAGGGCAGGCTCTGTGCGGTGAACTTCTCGGCCGAGACGCCGGCGCCAAGAATCTCCTCGGTTGTGCCGACAGTGGTGACCGAGCGGCCCTTCTTGGCCGTAAAGGCTTGGACGCCCTGCGTGTTGGTTGTCGTCTTGGTCTTTAGTAGCGACGTGTTGAAGTTCATCAGGCGGTAGTCGCTCGAGACCAGCGCGATGTCGCGATCTGTGTTGAGCACCTGGGCATACAGTAGCTTGCTGCCACCGTAGATGGCGTTCTTGAGGCGCTTGCGGTTGGTCTTGGTGACGTATCCAGAAAGCGCGACGCGCACCACGCGGCCGTTCTCAAAGACGAACAGCACGTCGGCCTTGTAGTCCTCGGGATCGATGACCCAGATGACGTTCTCGTCGGGTTCCATCTCAAGATCGGTCGGCAGGTACGAGCCCAGCTGGGCCGACTTGGTGTCCTCAAACGCCGCGACCTTGCACTTGTATACCTGGCTCTTGTTGGTAAAGACCAGCAGCTCGTGGGTGTTGGAGGACGGGAACTCGATAAAGGGTTTGTCACCGTCTTTGTACTTGAGCGTGGCAGCCTTCTTGAGCACGCGGTCGGTCATCTTCTTGAGGTAGCCGTCGCGCGAGAGCATGATGGTGACCGGGTACTCTTCGACCTCGGGCTCCAAACTCACCTCGATAACCTCATGGGGCTCGATTCTGCCCGTGCGGCGCGGCATTACGTACTTCTTGTTGACCGCGGCCAGCTCGTCGCTGATGACCTTCTTGATGTTCTCCTCGCTGGAGAGGATCTCCTCAAGCTCGGCAATCTCGCCCTCGAGCTTGGCGACGTCCTTGGTGCGGTTGAGAATATACTCCTCGTTGATGTTACGGAGCTTGAGCTCGGCAACAAACTCGGCCTGGGTCTCGTCGATGTCGAAGCCCTTCATAAGGTTGGGCACGACCTCGGCCTCGAGTTTGGTTCCGCGGATGATGGCGATGGCCTTGTCGATATCGAGCAGAATTGCCTCAAGGCCGTGCAGCAGGTGCAGGCGCTCGGACTTTTTGCCCAGGTCAAAGTTAATGCGGCGGCGCGTGGACTCAATACGCCACTTGACCCACTCGTGCAGGATCTGGCGCACGCCCATAACACGGGGATAGCCGTCGACGAGCACATTGAAGTTGCACGAGAACGAATCCTGCAGCGTGGTCGAGCGATAAAGCTTGGCCATGAGCTTGTCGGGGTCGACGCCGCGCTTAAGGTCGATAGCGATGCGCAGACCCGAGAGGTCGGTCTCGTCGCGGATGTCGGCGATCTCCTTGACCTTGCCCTCTTTGGAGAGCTTGACGATGCGCTCGATGATGACATCGGTCTTGGTGGTGTAGGGTATCTCGTAGACCTCGATGATGCGCTCTTCGGGAATCCAACGCCAGCGGGAGCGGATCTGGAAACTGCCAAGGCCGGTCTCGACAATTTTTTCCATCTCCTCGCGGCGGTAGATGATCTCGCCGCCGGTCGAGAAGTCGGGCATGGGCATGTACTCGAGCAGATCGCAGTCGGGATCCTGCAGGTAGTGCATCGTGGCGGTGCAGACCTCGTTGAGGTTGAAACCGCAGATGTCAGACGCCATGGCGACACCGATGCCCTTGTTGGCCGAAACCAGAATATTGGGGAACGTGGTAGGCAGCAGGCGCGGTTCCTTCATGGCGCCGTCGTAGCTGTCGACGAAGTCGACCGGGTCCTTGTCGATGTCCTTGAAGATCTCGGCGCTGATGGGGGAGAGCTTGGCCTCGGTATAACGTGAGGCGGCGTAGCTCAGGTCGCCCGAATAATACTTGCCAAAGTTGCCCTTCGACTCCACGAAGGGGGCAAGCAGCGCTTCGTTGCCGGTTGCCAGACGCACCATCGTTTCGTAGATCGCGGCATCGCCGTGCGGGTTGAGCTTCATGGTTTGGCCCACGATGTTGGCGCTCTTCTGGCGCTCGCCCTTGAGCAGACCCATCTTGTACATGGTGTAGAGCAGCTTGCGGTGCGAGGGCTTAAAGCCGTCGATCTCGGGGAACGCACGCGAGACGTTGACGCTCATGGCGTAGGGCATGTAGTTGACCTCGAGCGTCTGCGTGATCGGCTGGTCGGTGACCTCGGAGTGCAGGCCGATGACGTTCTCGGCGTTGACCTGCTTTTTCTTTGGCTGGTTCTTCGTCTTCTTCTTTGCCACGATTTCCTCTTGAACTTCTTATGGGCCGTCGTTATCGATTTGCTGCTATTGCAGGTCCAGCTGGTCCAGGTATTCCTTGCCGTGCTCGGAGATATGGCGCTTGCGGCCCGCCTCGTCGTTGCCCAGCAACAGGTTGAACATGGTCTCCATCTTGGTGACGTCCTCGGGCTCCACCTTGATCAGACGACGCGTCTCGGGGTTCATGGTGGTGAGCCACATCATGTCCGGATCGTTCTCACCAAGACCCTTGGAGCGGTTGATGGAGCACTTCTGGTCGCCAATCTCCTTGAGGATCCCGTTCTTCTCGAGCTCGGTGTAGGCAAAGTAGGTCTTTTCTTTGCAGTTGATCTCGTAGAGCGGCGACTCGGCGATATACACGTAGCCTTCGTCGATAAGCGTGGGCACCAGGCGATAGAGCATGGTGAGCACGAGCGTGCGGATGTGATAACCGTCGACATCGGCGTCCGTACAGATGATGACCTTGTTCCAGTTGAGGTTGTCCAGGTCAAAGGCACCGAGGTTCTTGATCCGCTTGTCCTTGATCTCCACACCGCAGCCCAGCACGCGCATGAGGTCCATGATGATGTCGGACTTAAAGATGCGCGGATAGTCCTCTTTCAGGCAGTTGAGGATCTTGCCGCGGACGGGCATAACGCCCTGGAACTCGGCATCGCGCGAGGTGCGAATGGCGCCTGCTGCCGAGTCGCCCTCTACGATGTAGATCTCGCGACGGCTCTTGTCCTTGGAGCGGCAGTCGATGAACTTCTGCACGCGGTTGGCCATGTCGGTCTTCTGCTGCAGGTTGGTCTTGATACTCTGGCGCGTCTTCTCGGCGTTCTCGCGCGAGCGCTTGTTGATGAGCACCTGCTCCATGATCTTATTGGCGGCGTCCTTGTTCTCGATCAAGTAGGTCGAGAGGCGCTCCTTAAAGAAGGCAGTCATGGCTTGCTGGATAAAGCGGTTATTGATGGCCTTCTTAGTCTGGTTTTCGTAGGACGTCTGGGTGGAGAAGCAGTTAGTCACCAGAACCAGGCAGTCCTGGACGTCCTGCCATTTGATGCCGCTCTCGTTTTTGTTGTACTTGCCCTGTTGCTTAATGTAAGCATCGATGGCGCTGGTCAGAGCGCTACGGGCCGCCTTCTCGGGCGAGCCGCCGTTCTCGAGCCACGATGAGTTGTGGTAGTACTCCTGCATCATGAAAGTGCGCGAGAAGCACATGCAAGCAGTGATTTTTACGTTGTAGTCGGGCAGGTCCTCGCGGTCGCGACCGCGACGGTCGGCCTCGATAAAGAAGGGCTCGGTGAGGTAGTCGGTACCGACCTTCTCGAGTACGTAGTCTTCGATGCCCTTGGGATAGCAAAAGTCCTCTTCGGAAAACTCGCCGTCGTCGCCCTCGATGCGCAGGCGGAAGGTCACGTTGGCGTTGACCACGGCCTGGCGGCGCATGGTCTCGCGATACCAATCGTGGGGGATGCTGATGGAGGTAAAGACCTCAAGATCGGGGCGCCACTTGATGGTGGTGCCGGTACGGTCCTCGTCGCTGGGCTCAATCTCGAGTGCCTTCTTTTTGGCGCCGACGACCTTGCCCTTCTTAAAGTGCAGGGAGTACTTGTTGCCGTCACGCCAAACCGTGACGTCCATGTATTCGGAGGCGTACTGGGTCGCGCAGGAGCCCAGGCCGTTGGTACCGAGCGAGAAGTCGTAGTCGCCGCCCTGGTTGTTGTTGTACTTGCCGCCGGCGTAGAGCTCGCAAAAGACGAGCTCCCAGTTAAAGCGCTTCTCGGAAGGGTTCCAGTCGAGCGGGCAGCCGCGGCCGTTGTCCTCTACCTGAATGGAGCCATCGCGAAAGGCGGTAAGGGTGATGAGCTTGCCGTAGCCCTGGCGCGCCTCGTCAACGGCGTTGGACAGGATCTCGAAGGCGGCATGCGCGCAGCCGTCGAGCCCGTCCGAGCCAAAGATGACGGCGGGGCGCAGGCGTACGCGCTCCTCGTCCTTGAGCTGACGAATACTGTCGTTACCATAGTTTGCGGTGTTTTTTGCCATACTCGCTCTCTCGGTGCTCCTTTGCTGCGTTTAAGTCATATAGATAGTCAAGGTAGCATAGCCCAGCCCACAGACGATTCCAACCAACACGAAATCCATCGAACAATCGTTCGTGATATATCGACTGATGTTAAGCTATTGGGAGAAATAGCTGAATCAAATCAATAAATATTTGATTTCCTTTAGTAGAATCATATATATACTAAATGAAAACGAATCAGGAGAGCTTTTATTTAATAGAACGGTGAAGATATGAAGATTATCGAACGTCCTCAATATATGGAAGCGCTTCTTGGCGCTAAGGGAACGCCGGACATCAAGGTGATTACCGGCATTCGTAGGTGCGGCAAATCTGTTCTACTGGAAGCTCTTGCCGATCGCATTCGTGAGGCCGACCCCGATGCCAATATTATCCGTATCAATTTCAATCTCCTCGAATTCGAGGAACTAACGGATTTTCGAGCATTGCATCGCTACGTTGAGGAAAGCTATTGCGAGGGCCTCGATAACATCGTGATGATCGATGAGGTACAAACTTGCGTTGGGTTCGAAAAAGCGGTCAATAGCCTTCATGCATCGGGTAAATACGATATCTACGTTACTGGCTCCAATGCTTTCTTGCTTTCGAGTGACTTGGCGACGCTTTTTCGCGGGCGGACATATGAGGTCGAAGTATTCCCGTTTTCCTTGCTTGAGTTTTCGACGTATCACGAAATTCATAACCCAGACGAAGCGCTTGACCGCTATTTAAGAGAGGGCGGAATGCCTGGCTCTTATTTGTATCCTAGCGAGCGAGCTCGCTATCGATATATTGCGAACGTGCTAGATGTCTTGGTTTTGCGTGATGTGGAAGAAAAGCATGGGGTTCGTAACAAGGTGCAACTAGAACGTGCATGCGATTTCCTAATGGACAATATCGGTAACATATCTTCTGTTAGCGGGATTGCGGCCGCGCTGGACGCTGCCGGCACGCGCGTTTCCGTGGCAACGCTCGCCCAGTACCTTGGATATTTATGCCAGGCCTTCGCGTTCTATCGAGTTCGCCGCTATGACGTAGGCGGTAAAAAGTACCTCACTTCGGGTGATAAATACTATTTATCGGATCATGCAATCAGATATGCAAAACTGGGCACTAAAAAACTCGACTTCGGGCATGTATATGAAAATATGGTCGCTTTAGAGCTCCTAAGACGCGGTTGGGAAATCTATGTCGGGGTGCTTTATAAGAAGGAAATCGACTTTGTGGCAATTCGTCGCGATGAACGTGTGTATATCCAAGTTAGCGATGACATTTCGCGTCAGGAGACCTTTGAGCGCGAAGTGGCGCCTCTGCTTGCGATACGTGATGCGTATCCCAAGATGGTCATTGCGCGTACAAAGCATGAGGCTGTTGATTATGAGGGGATTAAGGTGGTCGACATCGCCCGATGGCTGATGGGGGAGGGGTCGGATGTCGAATAGCGGGCGGTGGACGCCTATCTAAATCATTGCGCTGCTCGGGCGCCTTGAGGGTCTTCTTAATAATGCGGGTGAGCCCACGCTCCTTACCGATGAATTCCACTTACTCGTTTCTGCCCGAGTAAGTTTGAAGACGGATGAGCCCGCTTCATTTTGTTTGCGGCTGGATACGTTTGTCGAAAAGTGCCGCGTGGATGGCTCAAATCGAACATTGGGACAGGCGTCTCATTTTATGGGCCGAGGGCGTGCGTATACAAGTCTTTTTGGTCCATAGGGGATGCTGGGCGGTTGCTAGTTGGGCTACGGGTCACTTCGCCGGCGCTGCTTCTTGCCATACGCTCATAGTGGAAGCCGATGCCACGGAGTCGACTCGCGATTCGGGCAACGGATGAGCGGCAAGCCGAAAGGAGCGGTGAGGATGATGAAGCCCGTGACAAGGAAGCTGCTGTTAGGAATTCCCACCGTGACGCTTTCGGCTGTGTTGGCGTGTACACTTGCCGGCTGCGGCGGTAATGCGCCGAGTGGCTCGGGCGGGAGTGCACCTGTGCAGGAGAAGTCCAAGAAGGCCAAGGCCTATGAGTCGCAGACGGTCGAGGTGGCTGGCATTACCTATGAGTCGGTGGCTCACGGTACGTTCTATCGCGGCGACGCTAAGCTGCAGGACGGCTTTTACCTACACGTCAAGATCACCAACAACAATGCAAAGAACAGGACGTTTGACTCCTTTAACGTGCATGCTGCCCAGGGCGATCTTGGGGCAGGCGACCCGTTGTTTACTTCTGGCAAGGCGGCCGTGCTCGACTACGTTGCAAGCGAGGCTCCCGATGAGCTTCACGAGGGCATCGATCTTTCCAAGAGGCCAGATATCGGCCCGGGCGAGACCGTTGAGTACGTGTATTTCTGGGCGCCCAAGACAGCGTACTACGGGCCCATCACTGTCGAGTTCGTAGACGCTTACGCTCCCGCCAAGAATCATGAGGCCATGCACTTTGACACCACGGGGCGCGAGACAAAGGAGTTCAAGGCCGCCGGCGGTGTGGCCGATTCTGGTGACGCGGCCAATATGACCGGCATCGATTGCGCATCGTACAGTATCGAGGCTGCCGATGGGTACACGCTGGATTCGTCCAACGAAGAGCGCGAAAAGGCAGACTTCTTCCACGACGAGACAGGAGGACGCCTGAACATCAGCATCTTCCCGCGCTCGCCGGAGGAAGAGGTTGCAAGCCTAGAGCAGGTCTACGAAGGCAAGGAGACAACAACCGACCAGGTCGAGTACAACGGCATAACGTGGCTGCGCTTTACCGGTCCCGACAACGGCCATACACTGTTTGCGACGGCTCCCGCAACGGGTGAAACCGTCCGCGTGTCGATCGGCTGGAAGATCGATTGGGATGCCGCCGTGCCCATGATGGAGGCGCTAAAGCTCAAGTAGCGCTGTGATTCTCACGTCAGGCGACTCAAGGCTGGCTCCGAGTTATCGGGGCCAGCCCCTTTTGGTGTTCGATGAGCCGAGTCGGCGTCTCTCGCAAAGGTAACTGAGAGCTAGCGAGGCCTATCCGAATTGACCTCATCAGCGGTGTCGGTTTCGAGCGCCGTGCGGCGGGCGCTGTAGGCGACGAGGCCGGCGCCTGCTGCGGCGAGTGCTGCGGCGGCTGCCGTAAGGGGAGCGTTGACATCGCCCGTGCCCGCAAGCGCGCCCGCTTTTCCGGAGCGCTTGTTATTGCCGTGATTCTTGCCGCTGCCAGATCCACTGCCGCCTCCGGAGCTGCTTCCGCCGGAGCCACCTCCACTCGTGCCGCCATCGCCGTCGACCGTCATCGGGGCGTCGTGAAGTTCTGTCGTATCCGCGCTGTCGCATACGCCGACCTGAACTTCTGAGCGTTCGCATGCCGCGTCGGGCACATGAAGCTCGTGCAGTACGGCACCCAGCGCCGAGTTTGCGCCCGGTCGAATTTCCTCGAGCGTTACGGGATCGAGCGCCACCAGCTTACGCGCCTTCGCATATAGCGTTACGCGTTTGCCCACCTCGTCGCCCCAACTCTCTGGGATGGCAAAGCTCATGCGGAACTGTGCCGTGCAACCCGGTGCCAGCACGGCGTTGCCGTTGTCGGCAACCAGCGGGTGCGTCGCAAAACGTGCGCCCAGCGTCTCGAGCGCGTACTTCACGTGTGCCATGTCGTTGGCCGAAGCATCCTCGGCGAGCTCCGGATCGTAGATCGATGCCATGCGTGCGTTCACTCCGAACCCGATGGATGCACTGGAGAATGGCTGGCTGGAGCCCTCTCGGTACAGATCGATCGTGCCGGCGGTCAGCAAGGTGTTGCCGTCGTTTCGCACCGTGACCATAAAGGATTCACCTGCTGCTCCGGGCACCACCGCGCCCGAGGTAGCGACCGCGCCCGTCGGAGTGGCACACGCCACCAAGGGCACTTCGATGCCGTGTAGTTCTGCCTCGCTCTTCTCCGCGCTCACAATGTGCGTGGCGAGCGCGGAGAGCATGCTCCCCGACGTCAAAAATGTCGTTATCTGATCGACGGGATGGTCCAGCTCGCACATCACGAACGGCTCCGTAAACAGATCGCCTGCCAAGGTGCTGGCGAAGATGCGGAAGTGCTTGCCCATCACTGCTACCGGGTTGCCTTCTTCGTCGTAGGTTTGCCCCACCTTGCCATCGGTGTTCTCTACATAGAGCACGCACCTGCCGTTGTTGCTTACGCTAAACGATGCCGGGCCGCAGCCTGCGGCACCCACGGGCTGCGTTGCAAATGCCGATGCGCCTCGCGTCCAAGTAATATGCTGCAGTTGCTCGTTGACGGTAGCCAAAAAGCCCGTGTGCTGCGGCCACGGCACCGCGTGGGGTACTGTGGCATCTGGCGACATAACGCCCCAGCCCGCAATGGACTGGCCGATCACGGCGTACGATGCACAGCCACAACCGCCTGCGGTCTCGTATGCAACGGGCACCACCATTTTGCCGTTGATATTCTCGGGCGCGCCGAGCTCGATGCTCGACGGTGCCTGTGGAAAGCGGAGGACCTGACGGAACGTGAGACTGTCGCCCGAAACGTCCGACCACAGGGTAAAGCACTCCAGCGCAACCTCGGCCTCGCTGCCGAGCGCCTTTTCTGCGGTGGTCCCGCGGCGGTGGAGGTAGGCGCCCGACAGGCGCCCGTCGACAAGTGTCTTGCCCACCGTGATGCGTGGGCACTGCAAGCAATGGTAGCCATCCTCCTGAAGGCGGCCGCGCGAGATGCTGCGCCACGACGTGTGCGATATCACGCGAACTCCGTTGTTGCTTATGCGCAGGCGCACAACGGACAGTATGCCGGATGTGCTCGCCGTATCGAAAAGGGTGTTGTCACCGGCGGGGCGCTCACCCGAGACCAGCAGCACGTAGGCGTCCTGGTTTCCTCTTCCGTCCGTATATTCCACTACGTCGAAGTCGTAATCGTATATGCCGTCGCGCTCCACGTCGCCCTCGCCAAACCCAAGGGGAAAGTCCACAGGCGTGGGAGCGGACCACGTTCCGTTTGCCTTTGTGTGTACCACCAGGCGCGAGCGACCATTGTCGCCGTAGCGCACCGAGGCGATACGGAACAGGCATTCTACGCCGGCAATCATTGCCAGCTTCATGTGGGCTTCGCTGAGCACGCCAGCAAACAGCACGTTGTCGCTCGAGGGCTTGATGCCGCCACGCTCGTCCTCCGACACGCCGGCAGAATCGGCGTTCGGGTCGGCAACGGTGTTCGTTGCCTGACCGATGTAGGTGTACTCATACATCGGCGCGGCGTTTTCGTCGTTCTCTATCAGTGCATGGACGAAATGCTCGATCTGTCCCGTGTCGTCGCTTTCTGCATCCGCCTCGAGCTCAATGCGCGTGACCGCTTGATCCCAATCGCGCACGACAGGCGCGGCGTTTACGGCAGTGGCCTTAACCTCGGCGCGTGCGAGCAGTTCGGCGTTGGTGACGATGGTGGCCGATGCGATAAATTGCGGCACGCCGCCCGCCTCAATGTTGCCGGCCGAGCCGAAGCAGGCATCCAGCGTATAAGGCGTATCTCCATCCAATGCGAGCTCAGAGCGCTGGAGCACATACTGGTCGCCATTGTTCACCGACATATTCCACGAATCGATGAGTGTGGGCCACGACCCCGACCAAGCCTTGGTGGTCCACTTGAACATTACGAACTGGAGTATCACATCGACATCGACGTCTGCACCTACACGCAGTCGCGGAAGCTGGTGTCCATTTGCCTTTTCGTACCCAATGAACAGCGTGAGGGATGCGGCGCCGCGCACGGCAGACGAAGCGACGCCTGCAACGCCGGCGCCAAAGGTGACGGCAAGCCCGATCTGGATGGTGAACGAGCCCGACGTGTTTGAATAGTCGAGCGAAATGTTTTTAAAAAACGCCGCGCCGCTGCCGTGCGTGTGGGCACCCACGGCGAGCGCCAGTTTTGCCAGCACCCAGGGGTTGACGTTTAGGAAAAATGGCACCGGTCCTAGGGTAAACTGCTCGGTCCAATTGAGGTCGGTTCTTACCTGGAAGAGGGCCTTAATATTGCCGTATGCGGGGTCGTTGTTGTTACCCCAGGTTTTGCCCACCCAATCGTAGGCGAGCGAGCCGTACAGCTGTGTGGCGATATCCATCGTGAACAGCGGCGTGCAATGGTGGCGAAGGAGCTTGGTGTTTCTTGGATCGGTGCCCGAACCGGCACTCATCCTCTTGTACTGATTCCACTTCCCCTCCATCTCGTCGAGGTAGCGGTTTGCCTGCTTGGCGCCCGACTCGCGCGGCGATTTCTTCCAGTATTCCGGATCAGGGTTGCCCGAATCGTTCATATAGCTAGCTGGTTTGTACCCTCCGCCAAACAGCACGTATCCAGCAAACGAGAAATCGAACAGAATGGGAAATGTGGACATCCAGCACGTGAACTTATTGCCGCCGATACCGGGAAACGCCGCGGGGAAATCAAACGGAGTGATCTCTTGGTCCATGGTGGTGGGAATGATGGTGGTCGAGCCCGATTCCGCCTTTGCGGCCGGCGCGGTGACAACGGCCATAGGGGATGAGAGCGTGTAGGTTTTGCCCTGGTAGTCGAGCATAAAGCGCAGCTTGCACCCTTCCTCCAGAAGGCCCGAAGCTGCATCGAGGAACGTGTCTTCGAGCGTGAACGTCGCCAGATTATCCGCGCCCGATGCGCTGGCCTTGATCTGGCCAATCTGCGTGACGGTTTCGGTTGAGCTGCCCGCAGAGGGCATCACTTTATTGATATGCAACGTTGCCTGCCCGCCCTGCGGCAGATGAGCCTGCACGGTAAAAGCGTGCGTGTCGGGCTGGTCGTTTGCTGCTTCGTCCGCTGGCATTGCCATAAACGTGGCGTCGGCGTACTGGATGTCCCATTCGTCGAACGTGAGCTGTCGAAAGTACGGCTCGCCATCGGAGAGCGGACGTGTGGGTGCGGTAATAGCGGTGCCGCCCTGGATACGCGCAAGGGGAATCTCGACATCGCGGTAGCCTGCCATGCTAATGGAGATGCCGCCGTTAAAGTCGTACGCGTCGAGAAGCGTTGCCTCGTCCACGTAGCCTTCTGAAAGAGGGGCGACCTCAAAGATGGCCGTGCCTTCGTCATCGGTCGTGGCGGTGAGCTGCTTGCCTGCGGCATAGCGCGATATGAGCGTGACCTGGGCACCCGTGATGGGCGTATTCTTGTTGGCGACGTCGACCACGACCACACCGAACATGGTGCGCGAGAGAACGAGCACCCTGAAGGGGTCTTTTTCGTCGGCATGGGCTTCGGTGGGTGCGAACGGCAATATGAAGGCGTTTGCGCTTCCCGGCACGCGCGGCATCATAATGCTCGCTAGCGAGGACGCTCCGGCGACAAGTAACGAACGGCGATCAAGCATCTTGGGCTCCCATCCCGCAAGTATCGGTGGAAATAATCCAATTTTGCGAGAAGGCGCCCCGTGGCGGTAGTGCCGTTCAAGGGTCAAAATGTCCAAATTGATCGAGCGAAGCGCCGGGTTCCGGAACGCGTTCGATGCGCTTGGTAGTCCGGTCGCTAACGTAACATATGCGCGACCAGCTCGGCGCGTGTGCCGATGCCAAGCTTTGCGTATACGCCGGATAGGCGGTTTTTGACGGTGCCCGGCGATACTCCCATATGGCGTGCGATTTCGGCGTTGGTCCACCCACGACAGGCGAGCATGGCCATGGTGAATTCCGTGGTCGTTAGATCGTCGGCAACGTCCTCGCCCGAATCGGGGTTGTGGATGCGCCGCCAGCCGTAGCTGAAGCGGTACGTGATCTCGATGATGCGCGCGAAGTCGTCAGGGTATTGCGTTTTTAGGCATGCCTCGATAAGCCCCTGTAAAAGGCCGTGATGCTCGCCAATGAGCTCAATAAGGCCGTCGGGACGCGCAATGTTCCAAGCAACTCCGAAGTGCGTTTTTGCGGCGTCGATGTCCTTGAGGCTCATGCATGCCATGGAAGCTGCCAAGTGCAGGAACAGCTCCGAGATGGGATAACTTCCCTGTTTCATGATCAGGGCGTTTTCCGCCATGCCCAGGCTGCGGCCATATTCGCCGCGCAGGTACAGGGCATGCGCCATCACGTAGCTGGCGAACAGGCGCAGACCTTCGGGCAGATGCGCCGCAAGCGGATAAAACTCTTCGGCGGAATACGGGGAAGGCAAGTGCAGCAGGACGCTCGCGGCCGAGGCGAACAGGATATGCGTGGCGTGGACGGCGGGCGACTCCTCGTCAGCCGGCGTATCGAGGATGCCAGCAAGGCACCGGCGGGCGTCGGCGATACGGTTGAGCGACAGGCTGGCGTATCCGCAGATAAAGCATGCGGAATAGCACAGCGCGGGATCGGTGGCGTCAAGATAGGGGCGCGCCGTCTTGGCAGCGAGGGCGGCCTGTCCGCGAAAGTACAGCGCTTCTGCCGTGGCGATGGTGCGTGAATCGGGGTCGGAAATGCCTGCAACCGCAGCGTCAATCTGCCCCGGCACAAAGGCGGTGCACATCAACGGCATGGGAACGCATGGGTAGCCATCGCAGTCCATCTTCCATCTCCCAACAGCTGGCAACAATGCAGCAATTGTACTCCTGTTGCTCGGGACCCCTTTCGTTCTACTGTTCGGTTAACGCTGCGGATCGTTTTGGAAGGCTTACGAGTATGGTAGTACCGTTCTCGGAACTTTCTTCGACCTCTACCGTGCCACCGTGAAGCGCTGCAATCTCCCAAACGAGCGCTAGTCCGAGTCCTGCGCCGCCGTATGCCCTGCTGCGGGATTTGTCTAGACGAAAGAACGGCTGGAAGATGCTCTCACGGTACTGCTTGGGTATTCCCGGGCCCTGGTCCTCGACTCGCAGGAACACATGGCTGTCGTTGTCGCAGATGGAGACGTTGACAGTCGAGCCGGTGCGGCTGTAACGGATGGCATTTTCGACCAGGTTAAACACCAGCCTATAGAGGAGCGTGTCGCTCCCGATTACTAAAGCGTCTCCAGCACAATTGAGGGCTATGCCCTTATTTTCGGCAAGTGGCGCAAGGTCGGTGAGGACCTCTTCGGACAAAGGACCAAGTTCCACATCGTCCTCGCAAGGGACGCTGCGGAGCTCACTCATCTCGAGCAATACCTTGGCCATTCGAGACATGCGCTCGGTTTGTTCTTGTAGCAGGCCGAGCAGCTCGGCTGTTTCGGGTTGCAAACCGGAGTGCTCGGAGATGAATAGTTCAATCTGTGCTTGCATAAGGGCGAGCGGGGTGCGCAGCTCGTGTGCGGCGTTGCCGGTAAACTGACGCTGTGCAGAGAACCCTTCGCCAAGACGGGCGATCATGTCGTTGAAAGAGGCGCTGCATCGTTGTAGCTCGGTGGGCACATCTTCACTGAGTCTGATTTCGCTTAGGTTGTCAGGCTGCACGCGCTCAACCTGGGCTGCAAAAGCCCGTAGCGGTTTGAGTGCACGGCCGCTCACAAAGTATGCCAGCACGCCGCCAAGGAGTGTGACTCCAGCCGTGATGTACCAAGCTGTCGTGCCAAAAGATTCCTGTGCGTCGTTTACGACGATCGTGACCTTGTCATCGGGGGTCGCTTTCGTTGGGTCGAACACCTGGGGCGAATCCGCGCCGGCAGCGTTAAAGGCCGAGATGTCACTGCCGATGGCATCCATATAGCGCATGCCCGTATAGCCGACCAGGCAGTTCGTCAGCACGCACGCCGCACACGTCAGCAGCGCCGTCATGATCGTTATGCGCCATTGCAGCGAAAGCCTTTTCATTCGCTATCCTCCATAACGTAGCCCTCTCCAATCCGATTGCGAATCGGGTCGTATCCCAAAGCGCTGCGCAACTTTTTTCGGAGCGACGAGATGTGAACGCGGGTTGCGTTGCTAAAGCTGTTCACGGTGCTATCCCAAACGTGCTCGATAAGCTCCTCTTGGCTTACCGGTCGCCCCTGATTAAGCATCAGGTATTCCAAGATTCCCGTTTCCTTGCGTGTAAGAGATAAGGCCTCGCTGCCCACGGAAGCGATGCGCGCCTTGGTGTCAAAGCTGAGTTTTCCGCAGGTTAATACTATGTCGCTTTGTGCGAAGCGCCTGAGGGTAAGGCTGCGGATCCTTGCCGCAAGTTCGTCCAGATGAAACGGCTTGGTGAGGTAATCGTTGGCGCCGGCATCGAGTCCGTCGACCTTATCGGATACTTCGCCACGCGCGGACAGAATCAGCACCTTGGTCTCGCAGTCGGTTTTCCTAAGTTCCCTGAGTACGGTCATGCCGTCGATACGGGGAAGGTTGAGGTCGAGTACCACGAGGTCGAAGGCCTCAACGTTCAGTAGGTCGAGCGCCTCCTGTCCGTCGTGACAGCAGTCGACGCTGTACGCCAAGTTTCGCAAGCTGCGCGCGATTGCGTCACGCAGCGCCCGCTCGTCCTCGACGATCAAAATACGCATAACAGTCTCCTTGCACATTTCAAATCGCGCTTAACACGGATTTTATAGCCGATATGGTCCAATGGTCGCGTTACGAAAGGAGTGGTCAGGTTGTTCAAAGCGGTAAAACCCGTGGTACAGGTCGCTTTGTTGATCGTCGGAATTGCCATGGTGTGCTTTGGCGTTATGCGTGGCGAGGCGGATGCCGTGCTGGCCAAAGCGATTAGGCTGTGCTTGGAGTGTATCGGAATTGGATAAAAGAGAAAACACTGCGTCGCATGTTTTGGCTCGATTTCGCGGATTCATTCAGGCGGCGGCGACGCTCGTCACCAACATTCACCTGCCAAACTTTGCCAAAGGCGGCATCTATCAGGGCGCGGGAAAAACAGTCTGCGTACCTGGACTTAATTGCTATTCGTGCCCCGCGGCATCGGGTGCGTGCCCCATCGGGTCGTTCCAGTCGGTGGTAGGTTCATCCAAGTTCAACTTTTCTTACTACGTCACCGGTACGATCATTTTGCTCGGCGTGCTGCTGGGACGCTTTGTATGCGGCTTTCTGTGCCCGTTTGGCTGGCTGCAGGAGCTGCTTCACAAGATTCCCGGCAAAAAGATTTCGACAAAAAGGCTCAAGCCGCTCACGTACATCAAGTACGTTGTGCTGCTGTTTGCTGTGGTATTGCTGCCTGTGCTGGTGGTCAACGACCTGGGGATGGGAGATCCGTTCTTTTGCAAATACGTCTGTCCGCAGGGCGTGCTCGAGGGCGCCATTCCTCTGGCCATTGCCAATGCTGGCATTCGATCTGCGTTGGGACAGCTCTTTACTTGGAAACTTGTCGTTCTCATTGTCGTGGCAGTGCTGAGCGTTTTGTTCTATCGCCCCTTCTGCAAATGGATTTGTCCGCTCGGCGCATTCTATGCGCTCATGAATAAGGTATCCCTGCTAGGGATTCGGGTCGATGCATGCAAATGCGTCTCGTGCGGCAAGTGTTCAAGGGTTTGTCAGATGGACGTTGATGTGGTCCGCGCGCCCAATCATGCCGAATGTATCCGGTGCGGAAAGTGCATCGGGGCCTGTCCTGTCGATGCCATCAGCTATCGCTATGGCCTGGATGTGTCGGCGGAAAAGCTTCCCTTGACCGCCGATAAAAAGTAAACAAGCTTCGACAAAACGGAGGAATGACTATGAAGCTTTCTAAGATTGCGGCCCTGTTTATGGTGCCGGTATTGGCCTTGTGCCTTGTGGCATGTTCGGCGCCCGGTGGCAATGCGAGCGAATCTGCGAGCTCCGATCCTAAGATCGCAGAACTCACTGCGCAGAAGCCGACCAATGCCGACGAGGCCGCCGAGCTGTATGCGAAGCTCATGCAGAAGGAGAACGAGATCTTTTCGAGTGATAACGCGCTGTGGGAAAAGGTATTCAATGCGGCAAATAAAGACTCGGCAATGATTGAGGACGGCAGCAATTACGGCGATTTCCTGCTCAAGACCATCGACGGCGCCAAGGATGAGTTCACGGCGGATGAGCTCAAGACGCTCAAGGCCGGTGCACAGCAGATCAAGGAGATCGAGGACAAGCTCGAGAGCCTGGAGAAGGAGTTCCCCGGCTGTGGAAGCACGCCGAGCGCAGGCGAGAGCGTCGACGCTTCGACCGCTGGCATGACGGCTGGCGCCAATGCTTCGAGCGAGGCGACGAAGTTCCCCAGCTTTACGGGCAAGGACCTGGATGGCAACGACGTGAGCAGCGACGAGCTGTTCTCTAAGAACAAGGTCACCGTCATGAACTTCTGGTTCACTACTTGCAAGCCGTGCGTGGGCGAGCTGGGCGATCTTGAGAAACTGAATCAGGAGCTTGCCGAGAAGGGCGGCCAGGTCGTGGGCGTCAATTCCTTTACGCTCGATGGCAACAAGGGCGAGATTGCAGATGCCAAGGACGTGCTGAGCAAGAAGGGCGTGACATATAAGAACATCTGGTTCAAGTCGGATAGCGAGGCCGGTAAGTTTACGTCAAATTTGTTCTCGTTCCCGACAACGTATGTCATCGATCAGAATGGCAACATCGTAGGGGATCCAATCGTGGGAGCCATCAGCTCCGCCGAGCAGCGCGCAGCACTCGACAAGCTTATCGACCAGGCGATTGCGAATAGCGAGCAGTAGAAAACGCGTAAAGCATAGCGAGGATCGTGCGCCGCTGTGCGAAGTAGTCCGCTACCTTTCAAGATAAGCTCCACCATATAGAGGTCCCGCTCGGGACCTCTTCTTTTGGGCGCCGTCCCATTCGTTTTTTGGCGCGGTTCGTTGCATTCCTCACTGGTGTCGGTGAAAAATGGGGATAGAGTAGGACAAACGCGTCGAATACGAACGGCGGGGGAGAGCGGGCAGGGTGCCTGCGCAGAGAGGTTGCCGTCCATGCTGGAGCTCAAAAGAATTTGCAAAAGGTACGTCACGCAGTCGTTTACGCAGGTGGCGCTCGACAGCGTGAGCCTGTCTTTTCGCGATAACGAGTTCGTGGCCATTCTGGGTCCCTCGGGTTCGGGTAAAACCACGATGCTCAATGTTATCGGCGGACTGGATCACTTTGATTCTGGCGACCTGCTGATTGACGGCATCTCGACCAAGGACTTCCGCGACCGCGATTGGGACGCCTATCGCAACAACCGCATCGGCTTTGTGTTCCAAAGCTATAACCTCATTCCGCATCAGACCATTTTGGAAAACGTGGAGCTGGCGCTCACGCTCACGGGCGTGGGGCATGCCGAGCGCCGCCAGCGTGCGCGCGAGGCGTTGGAGAAAGTCGGCTTGGGCGAGCACGTTAACAAGCGCCCGAGCCAGCTTTCGGGCGGGCAGATGCAGCGCGTGGCCATCGCCCGCGCCCTGATCAACGACCCCGAGATCGTGCTGGCAGACGAGCCGACCGGTGCCTTGGACTCTACAACGTCCGTGCAGGTCATGGACTTGCTTAAGGACGTTGCGCGCGACCGCCTGGTCATCATGGTCACGCACAATCCCGAGCTGGCGTACCAATACGCCACGCGCATCGTCAACCTGGCGGACGGCAAGATCACCGACGACTCCGATCCTTTTGATGTCGCTGACGCCGCGCGTCGCGAGGCTAAGCCCACGCGCAAAACCTCGATGAGCTTTGTGACGGCGCTGGGGCTTTCTGCCCGAAACCTTATGACTAAGAAGGGCCGCACGGCCATGACGGCCTTTGCGGGCTCGATTGGCATTATCGGTATCGCGGCGATTCTGGCGCTGTCCAACGGCGTGAACAATTACATCAAAAAGGTCGAGGAGGATACGCTCTCGAGCTACCCACTCACCATTTCCAAGCAGGATTACGACCTGTCGTCCATGATGGGCGGACAGGGGGCCGCGGATGACGATGCGTCCAAGAACGAGGGTTCGTCCGACGACGGCACCGACGGCAAGGCTCAGGGAACCGATAGGATCCCTGTGGTCACGGCCGTAAAGGATATGTTTGCGAGCGTTAAGTCCAACGACATGAAGAGCTTTAAGGCATGGCTCGATGCCGGTGGCGACGGCATCGATAAAGAGGTCAACGCCATTCAGTACGGCTACGGTGTATCGCCGGTTGTCTATCGTGCCGGCAAGGGCGATGAGAAGCCCGTTCGGCTGGTGCCCAACGCCATGACCGAGGCCATGAGCGGAGGCGCGAGCTCGGCGGCAACGGTGAGCATGGAATCCATGGAAACCTCGGTCTTTAACGAGATGATTGAAGACCAGAGCCTGCTCGACAGCCAGTACGATGTCGTCGCCGGCCATTGGCCTACGTCCGCCAACGAAGCCGTGATGGTGCTTTCGAGCCGCGGTACGGTGGGCGACTACACGCTCTACAGCATCGGTGAGCTGGATATCGATGAGCTCAACGATCTGGTAAACAGCGCTATGACGGCTGACGGTGGGGTCGAAACGCCCGAGACCGGCACCGACTTTACCTACGACGATGCGCTGTCTACCACGTTTAAGGTGCTGTCGCCGGCCGATGCCTATCGCAAAAACGAAGAGACCGGCATGTGGACCGATATGTCTGGCGACACCGACTTTATGGCCGCCAAGGTTGCCGACGGTATCGACGTGCACATTGTGGGCGTGGTACGACCCAACGAGACCGCCAACGCGAGCGCGTTGTCCCCGGGCATTGCCTACACGCATGCGCTGACTCGCCAGCTTATGGAGCGCGCCGCCGATTCGCAGATTGTGCAGGAACAGCTCGCCCACCCCGAGACGGATGTCTTTACGGGCAAGTCTTTCGATGAACTGCAGGGCGAGGCCAAACAGGGCGTGGATCTGGGCAGCATGTTCAGCGTGGACGAGGCAACGCTCAAGAGCGCGTTCTCGTTCGATGCGTCTGCACTCTCGGGTGTTGCCGGCGGTATGGGCCTGTCGGGTCTTGACTTGTCCGGGCTGGACATTGACCTTTCGGGCGTAGGGAAGGATATCGACTTCAGCGACATCATGGCCAAAGCACCGACCCCAGATTTCTCGGGCATCTTTGACGGTTTGGAGCTCACGCCCGAGCAAATGCAGCAGGTGGGAACGCTTGCCAACCAACTGTTTGAGGGCTTTTTGCAGTCTGATCAGTTTAAGGCGCTGTCGCCCGAAGATCTTAAGGACGCGTCGAAGCTCGCCGCCGCGTTCTCGACGTATCTTGAGAGTGATACGGCAGCCCAGCAAATCCTGGCTCAGCTCAAGGCACTCGGCGGCGATGCCCTGGCAGAGCGCCTGCAGCAGGCGATGACCGACTATGTGCAAAAGCAACTGGCTCCGTATCTGCAGCAGGCTATGGATCAGGTGATGCAGACAATTAGCGAGCAGATTGCGACAACGGTGTCAGCTCAGCTCAAGGCGGGCGCGGCAGGGCTCATGGGCCAGATGGCGACGCAGATGTCTTCGAGTTTTGCTAACCTGGCGAGCGCCATGCGCGTGGATGCGAGTACCTTTGCTCATGCCATCCACTTCAACATGGACGCCGAGGACCTGAGCTCGCTCATGATGAGCTATGCCAAGGCGTCGAAGCTCACCTACGACAACAATCTGACCACGTTGGGTTATGCGGACGAGGCGGACCCAATCTCGGTCAAGATTTTCCCGCGCGACTTTGAGGCCAAGGAGCGCGTACTCGATCACATCGATGCGTACAATAAACAGGTCAAAGCCGCTGACCACGATGAACAAGCCATCTCGTACACCGACTACATGGGCATCATCATGGGCTCGGTGACCGACATCGTGAACACCATCAGCTTGGTGCTCATCGCATTCGTGAGTATCAGTCTGGTGGTGAGCTCCATCATGATCGGCATTATCACCTACATCAGCGTACTGGAGCGCAAAAAGGAGATTGGCATCCTGCGCGCGATCGGCGCGTCGAAGCGCAACGTGGCCAACGTATTCAATGCCGAGACCTTTATCGAAGGCCTCATCGCCGGCGTCTTTGCCATTGTCGTCGTGGTGCTCGTGAGCTTTCCGGTTAATACCTGGGCGCTTGCGGCCAAACAGGTGCCCAATCTGATGAGCCTGCCCGTGCAGGATGCGCTGGTGCTCATCGCAATTTCAGTGCTGCTGACGGTCGTTGCCGGCCTGCTGCCGGCCCGCAGCGCATCCAAGAAGGATCCCGTCGAAGCCCTGCGCTCCGAATAGGCACGTCGGCCAATGCGGTGAGCGCACGATCCAAAGGCGTTAATGTGCCTTTCCGGCCAACATGAGGTAAATGCGCGGATGGGTGTACTCGTCAAATTCTTCTTCGGGCTCTGTGTCAAATGAGCAATAGGCTTTGATGGGACTGTCGCTCATCTTGATGCTGACTGTATCGTAGATCGAGCCGTTCAAAAATGCCTCTTTAAATACGTTGGGAATGCCATGCGGCGCCATGAGCTCGGGATTTAGGGTTTTGACGTTCATGTTTTGTATGGGAGCGCACAGCGTTTCGAAGTCCTGCTCAGCGCGGGCGAGGTTGTCTTCTAGACTTAGGCCGGGGTCGATCTCTGCCGTATAGCTAACGCCGGTGAGCGTGCCTTTTGTGTCAAAGTCCAGGTAGACATAGGTAGACCGCGAATCAGAGTCGCCCTTGTGCAGATACCCTCGAACGTGATAGCTGTAATCCTGATAGCGCTCATGGGGATCATCGGCAGATACGTATTCGCATACGGGCTCTAGTGCCTTTTGGACGAGGGCGATTTGCTCTGCGGCGGCGCGAGCGTTTGCCTGCATCTCGTTGCTGCCCTGGACTAGCTGGGGGATATAGGCGCCAAACA
This sequence comes from uncultured Collinsella sp., assembly GCA_937937835.1. Lineage (GTDB taxonomy): Bacteria > Actinomycetota > Coriobacteriia > Coriobacteriales > Coriobacteriaceae > Collinsella. Next base: position 31,071 of record CALDBJ010000124.1, on the reverse strand, counting down.
TGAGGGCGAGAGGCAGCGCCACAAGCGCGACGATCCACTTCTTTGCACTTGGGATGGGCATGCCGCTGGCTGCTGCCATGGCTTTTGCATTGGCGTAGGTCTCGTCGAGCACCTCTGCGGCGGTGGCGACAGCTCCTATAGCGGCGGCGACCTCTGCCGCATCGCCTAGGTTGCGTGCGCTTTCGTTGTCGCTGCGCTTGAGCATGCGCGCGGCCGCTTGCGTTCCAAGGACGCCTGCGATTTGCGCCGAACGGTCTTGCTCGCTTTGCGCGACGGCAAGTTTGCTTTGAAGTTCCCTTCCCTTCTTGCTGCGCATTCCAAGACGTGGGGCCAAAGTGCAGTAGCAAAAGATGACAACCTCTATAACGGTGAGCGCCAGGGCGCAGAACATGCCGGTTTGTTGAAAGCCTTTGTGATGAAAGACCATATCGTCAATCATCTCGAACGGCAATATCAAAAACGGCAGGACAAACGCCATGATCAGCGCTGCCATGGCGACTTTGGGGCAGATGCAGTATCGCAGGATGCGCTTGCGATCTTTTTCGGTGAGCGTTTGCATGATGGGTCCTTGGTGTGCTTGCGACGGTGCACGGCGGCGCAAGCCGTTGTTGCCGTATTGCTCTAGGGCGGCGCCGGAATCGTCTCGCTCAGTTTACGCGAGTCTTAAATAAACAAAAAGCTGCATACCGCCACTGGTATCGGGCGGTATGCAGCCGGAAGAGGTGTGCCGGGACTAAACGCTGGGTTGGCGCGCGGCGTCGTTGCGCAGCCGCCTTGCCGTCAAGCGATGCTTCGAGCCGGGCATGCGAGCATTTAGCCCTTCTTCGATAGAGGCTTCATGTTCCAAAGGACCACGTTCATGATGACAACGACCAGGGCAACCACGGCCGAGGACACCCAAAATCCCATGTTCAGCCCAAACCATTCGGTGGTGCCAAACATATCCATCCAAATCTGAGTCCAGTTCATCTGCGTTCTCCTTTACTGGTCGTTTGGACTTCGCTACAGTAGCTCTCCGTAGCGCTTGACGTAGGCCTTCTTGATGCTCGTGGCGAGCGCCATGTAGAGCAGGATGCACGGAATCAAGAAGCAGAAGTACTCAATCGGCAGGGCGCCCAGGCCCAGCTCAGGTCCCAGAGGGCTAAAGGGCAGTGCAGTGAGCAATGCGATTCCTGCCATGGTGAGCAGCGTCACGGGTGCGGAGGCGCGGCTCTGGATAAATGGCAGCTTGGGCGTGCGGATCATGTGGATAACGAGCGTCTGACTCCACATAGATTCAACAAACCAGCCGGCCTGGAACAGGGCGATGTAGGCGATCTGCATGGCGGCGAGGGTGTCGCCCGAGTAAGCGCTTGCCAAGTTGTTGAACAACACGCCGTGGCTTACAAACAGCGGGCAGAAGACAAAGTACATAAAGATGTAGGTCATAAAATCGAAGATGGAGCTGGTAGGCCCAATCCAGAGCATGAACTTCCCAATGCTTGAGGCGTCCCATTTGCGCGGCACGCGCAGGAACTCCTCGTCTACGTTGTCCCAGGGAATCGCCAGGCAGCTGCAGTCGTAGATAAGGTTGAGTAGGATAAGCTGGATGCTCATCATAGGCAAAAACGGCAGCAGGGCAGAGGCGGCGAGGACGCTGAACATGTTGCCAAAGTTCGAGCTGGCGGTCATCTTGATGTACTTGATCATGTTTGCGTAGGTCTTGCGGCCCTCGACAATGCCCTCTTCCAGGACCATAAGGTCTTTTTCCAACAGGATGATATCGGCAGATTCCTTGGCAACATCTACGGCGGTATCGACGGAGATACCGATATCGGAGGACTTCATGGCCGAGGCGTCGTTGATGCCGTCGCCCATGTAGCCCACAACGTGCCCGTTTTCACGCAGGATGGAGACGATGCGCGTCTTTTGATCGGGCGTGAGCTTTGCAAAGACCTGCGTATGCTCGGCCTTGCGGGCAAGTTGTTCATCGTCCATCGCGGCGATGTCCTGGCCAAGCAGCATGTTGTTGACTTCGAGTCCCACTTGCTTGCAGATGGTGCGCGTGACCTTCTCGTTGTCGCCGGTGAGAATCTTGGTCGCAACGCCGTGCCGCCGCAGCGCCTCGATGGCGTCGGCTGTGGACTCCTTGGGCGGATCGAGGAAGGCGAGGTAGCCCATGAGGACCATGTCGCATTCGTCGGCTGCACTAAAGGCGCCCACCGGGGAGGGGTTGGACTTCTGGGCGATGGCGAGTACGCGGAAGTCGTCGTCGTTGAGCTCGGAGACTGTGGTCAAAATGCGATTGCGCAGCTCGTTATCGAGTGTACAAACTTCTCCGTCTACCTCGGCAAAAGAGCAGATGGAGAGCATTTCCTCCACAGCTCCTTTGGTGACCATCTGAATCTTGCCGCTTCGGTCGCGCACTACGGTGGAAAGACGACGGCGCGTGAAATCGAAGGGTACTTCGTCGATCTTCACATATGCTTCGGAGAGGTCGGTGAGACGAGGGTCGCACAGCTCCTCTTCCTCCGTGCACTTGATGATCGCCAAGTCCATGAGGTTCTTATAGCCCGTCTGGAAATAGCTGTTGAGGTAGGCATGCCTAAGCACGCGCGAATCTTCCTGGCCGTCGATGTTCCAGTGGTACTCCAGCACCACCTGGTCCTGCGTGAGCGTGCCGGTTTTGTCGGTGCACAGCACGTCCATGGCGCCAAAGTTCTGAATCGAGTTGAGGTTCTTGACGATGGTCTGCTTCTTGCTCATCGCGACCGCGCCCTTGGCCAGACAGGTGGTCACGATCATGGGGGGCATCTCGGGGGTGAGGCCCACGGCGATGCTGATGGCGAACAGCCCCGCCTCGAGCCAATCCCCCTTGGTGATGCCGTTGATCACGAATACGAAGGGAACCATTACCATCATGAACTTGATAAGGACCTGGGAAACGCTGTTTACGCCCTTGGAGAAGCTTGTCTCCACGGCCTCGTCGGAGAGGTTCGACGTCATCGCGCCAAAGAGCGTGCCGTCGCCCACGCTAAAGGCAAGCGCGGTGGCGCTGCCCGAAACAACGCTGCTGCCCATGAGGGCGATGTTTTCGTAAGAGGTTGCCGAGTCGGACGCCTCGCAGCTTGCGGGGATCTTCTCGACCGGTTCGCTCTCGCCCGTCAGGCTCGCCTGACTTACAAAGAGGTCCTTGGCCTCGATGATTCTCATGTCGGCGGGAATCATGTCGCCTGCAGAGAGATGGACGATGTCGCCCACGACCACTTCGTCGATGGGAATCTCCTCGCGCGGGGCTCCCTTTCTGCTCACCGTCGCCGTGGTGGTGATCATGTCGAGGAGCTTTTCGGCGGCATTGCCGCTGCGAGCCTCCTGGATGTAGCGAAGGGTGCCGGAGAGGATCACCATGGTGGCGATGATGACCACGGTGAGAGGATCGAAGTCTTCCGGCGTGTTGCCCATGAGGGAGAGGGCGGGGAAGAGCATGTCGGTGACCGCCGAGATGACGGCCAGGAAGAACAGGATTGCCGTGAACGGGTTCACAAACGCGTCTGCAAGCCTGCGTGCCAGCGATTTTTTCTTTCCGCAGGCGATGACGTTACGGCCGTTCTTGGTCCTGCTTGCCAGGACTTCTTCTTGGGTGAGGCCCCCGAGGTTCGATCCCGCCCAGGTCATGACTTCGGTGAGGGGGCGCGTTGCCGCATACGGAATGCGGTCTTGGGTCTTGTGCTGTGCCTGATCGAGGCGGTTTTGATCCTGCTGAACACGGCAGGTGGCGCCGCGGCGCTTCTTCATGGTCTTCAATGTGCCTGCTTTCCGTTTTCTTGGTTGGAATGCAGGACGGGCTATTCAAAAGAGCCTGCGCGATGTTGCGTTTGCTCATGTATGTGCCGCCCTGCAGCGGTGGTACTGTCACTGTCGCTCAAGCTCCTCGCCCCCTTTCGTATCTGCGACTATCTAGAGAATAGAAAAGCCGCAGAACCAGGTCCATGGCTGGATTCTTGCGGCTTTCTTGCGATTCGATAAGGTTTCTCGCGCGGCTACTCGCACATCTTGTAGCCCACGCCCCATATCGTCAGGAGATAACGGGGATTGTCAGGTTCCGGCTCGATCTTTTTTCTGATCTTGCGGATAAACGCCATGATGTTGCTGGAATCGAGCAGGTAGCGGTCGTTCCAGACCGCCTGGTAAATCTCTTCTTTGCTAAATACCGTCCCGCGGTTTGCCGCAAGGAACGCAAGGATGTCGAACTCCTTGGGGGTCAGCTGGACCGGGGTGCCCGAGAGGGCAACCGATCTTGATGCCGTGTTGATTGCAAGCTCATCTATGACAATGAGGTTTTCGTCGTCGCTTTGCGCGGCGCCATCGATTGCGAGCTCGACGGCGCTGAGCCTGCCCGCGGCGATATCCGAGAACACGGGGGCGAGGTCGCGGGCGAGTGCGCTGCCGGATGAGAAGAGTGCATGGCTGAGCTCTGCGGCCTCTGACGGCGTGATGTCGATACGAGTTCTTCTAGTAACCATGAGCCCGCCTTAGAACAGATTCCCCGTACGGGAAAGGTAGGCCCTCTTGAGGGAGGTGACAACGATAAGGTATAGGGCGCTCAGCAGGGCGACGATGCCTAGATACCAGGTAGGCAGCGTGGCGAGCCCGAACCAGGACGCTGCTGGTCCCAGCATGAAGAGCGCCGAGAGCGCGAGCATGCTCACAGACATGATGGCAAGGGGCCGGCAGGGGTATCCGCCCTTGTTCCCAAGGTGCCGGCTTCTGAGCGTGAGCACGACGAGCGACTCGGTCCAGATGCATTCAAGCAGCCATCCGGCTTGGAACAGGGCTATGAATGAGGCTTTTCCCGCAGCATCAAGAGCAGCATACGATCCGCCGCATGCACCGGGGCAAACAACGAGGAACAGGATGGCAAAAGTGATGATGTCGAATGCCGAGCTCGCAATGCCAAAGCAGCCCATGAAGCTGCCCAGTCCCTTTTCAGACCAGGTTTTGGGTTGCTTGATTTCCTCTGCGTCCACATTGTCCCAAGAGATGGAGAGGCAGACGGCATCGTAGAGGAGGTTCAAGATGAGCAGCTGCGCGGCGGTCGCGGGCAAGAACGGAAGAAACACGCTTGCGGCGGCAACCGAGCAGATGTTTCCAAAGTTCGAGCTCGAGGCGATGCGAATGTACTTGGAGGCGTTTGCAAAGGCACGGCGGCCCTCTCGGACGCCCTCGGCGACTACGCCCAGGTCCCGCTCAAGAAGAACAAGGTCTGCAACCTCCTTGGATTCCGCTGCCGCAGAATCGACGACGATGCCGACATCTGCCGCGGTGAGTGCGGGAACGTCGTTCACGCCGTCTCCGATGTATCCGACGGTATGCCCCGAGAGCCTGATGAGGTTGACGATTCGTGCCTTCTGGATGGGCGTGAGCTCGGCAAAGATGCGCCCGCGGCCCACGCGGAGCAGGGCTTCCGATTCGCTCATCGTATCGAGCATCGCGCCGGTTATCACGGTATCGGATGCGATGCCGAGCCTCGAGCATGCGGACTTGGCAACAGATGCCGAGTCTCCGGTGAGCACGCGGACCTCGACCGACAGGTCGGAAAGCGCCTTCACGGCTGCACGGGCGCTTGCCTTGGGTGCGTCGAAGAAGCCCAAAAAGCCACAGAGCACCAGGCTATCCCAGTCGGTTGATGTCGTGCTATATGCAACTGCCAGGACCTTGATGCCGTCTGAGCGCATGTCTTCGGCAACGTCTAGGGCGCATGCCTTCCCTTCGGCATCCATGGGGACGAGCTCGCCTTTGAAATCGGCCCAAGCGCAGCGGGCGCATACGCTTTCGACTTCGCCCTTAACGATGGTCAGGCGCGCATCGGCCGCTGCGGAAAATCCCAGGCAGCCAAAGGCGCCGGGCGTTGCGGCGAGCTTCACGCCAGATGCTTTGGTCACATGGTCAAAGGGGTCGCTCGCGCACAGGGAGAATGCCTTTGAAAGGTCTTTTGCCGGAAAGGAGAGATGCTCCGAGCTGCAAGCTGTGGCCACGGCGCGGTCCAGCTGGTTTCTCTTCGTGCCCTGTCGCGTGCATTCGAGATAGGCCAGCCCAAGGGTTCGAGTGCTCTCGTTTCCCAAGATGTCCGTGTAATATTCAAGCACGGCGAGGTCTTCGGTGAGGGTGCCCGTCTTGTCGACGCACACGACATCCATGGATCCCAAGGACTCCATGGCATCGACGTTTTTAACGATGACCTGCCTGTTTTTGAGGCGTCGAGCACTTCCCGAAAGGCAAACGCTGGTGACCACCGGCAGCATTTCCGGCACCAGGCCAACGGCGGTTCCAAGCGCGAAGAGCAGGGCCTGCGCCCAGTCTCCAAGCATCGCGCCGCGGACGAGCATCACAAAGGGAAGCACGACGAGCATGCATTTGATGAGGCTGAGGCAGACGTTTCGCGCGCCGATGCCGTATTTGGCATGCGAGCCGTCATCGAGGCGCACCCGAGGCGTCTCGTCATCGATTTTCGAAAGCACGGTTGCCGTTGCCTGACCGTCGGTGACGGTGGTCCCTGCCAGGATGACGTCGCCTTCCTCCTTTATGGAGAAGCCGCTTTCGCCCGTAAGGGAGGCTTCGGACACAAGGACATGCTTGCCTGCGTTTAGAGAGGCGTTGACAGGGCACAGCATGCCTGCGTTGATACGGATCACGTTGCCCGGGGTGAGTAAGTTTGCGTCAACCTGGGTCCAGCACTCGCCGTCTTGCTTCCAGACCATTGCATGATTTGCACGGGACATATGGCGTTCGAAAGTCCGCTTCGCTTCTTCTTCGTAAAAGAGCCTAACGAGGCCTCCCACAAACCACATGAGGAACAAAACGGCGGGGGCGAATATATCTGCTTCGCCTCGTGGCCGGGGGAGAACATCGACAAAAAGCGCGAGGATGGCGAGCGCGAGCAGCAGCGCGGAGAATGGGTTGAAGAATGATTTCCTGAGCATTGAGGCCCCTTTCTTGCGTTGCCATGATTCTATGCGACGAGATACCGTCCGTTCCCCTATATCTCCTTGCTATTTCCTTGTTTTGGCGAACACAATGAACAGTGTGCTCATGGTGAGCACGGTTGAGGCAGCAAGTCGCATTTTCGCTGAGGGACCGAGGTACGCGTCTGCCGGATTGCACATCCTAAAAGGAGGGGTTTGACCGACATGAACGTAGTAAAGATCGTATTCAGCCCGACAGGCGGAACTCAGAAGGTCGCCGATGCTCTTGCAGAAGAGCTGGCGAAGGACGGGGGCTCAATCTCTCAGATCGATCTGTCCGATCCCGCGATGGAGAAGGCTGATCTCTGCGTTGACGCTGACGCCCTTGCCGTTATCGCCGCGCCGTGCTTTGCCGGCCGTGTGCCCGCTCTCGTCTTGGAGCGTCTTGCCAAGGTGGCCAGCAATGGCGCAAAGGCGGTCGTGACGATTGTTTACGGCAATCGCGATTTTGACGATGCCCTGCTTGAGTTCAAAGACAGCGCCGTTGCTCTTGGCTATACGGTGGTTGCCGGTGTGGCTGGTATCGCTGAGCACTCTTTGGCACATCAGTTTGCCACGGGCGAGCCTGGTCCGGATCAGATTGCGATGCTTCATTCGTTCGCACAGCAGATTCTCGAGAAGGCTCAAAACAGCGCTGCCGGCGACGTTGAGGTCCCCGGCAATAAACCTTACAAAGATCCCGGTGCTGGCAAGTTGGTTCCCCAGCCAACTCCGGCGTGCTCGGCATGCCGTGCTTGTGCTCAGGTATGTCCCGTTGGGGCAATTGGCTCATTGCCGCGCGGCATGGCAGATGAGGACCTTTGCATCGGCTGCATGCGCTGTGCCGCCGTGTGCCCCAAGCATGCTCGCGTCGTGAATCAAGAGATTGCCGGCGCTATCGCCGCGAGGATCGAGAGCGCGTGTTCCGTGAAGAAAGATCCCCAGCTCTTCCTCTAACGGATATGGGATTCAGCTGCTCAATTGGATATCACCTGGCAATGCCGTAAGATGATTCGGTCAAAAGAGCATCTGAATCGAGAGGGATACCGTACGTGATATTGTCGCTGGCCCCCATGGAGGGGATTACCGGGCATGTGTTCCGTCGCGTGCATGCGGAGTGCTTCGGTGCACTCGATTGCTATTACACGCCGTTTTTGCCGCCGCCGCGGGTGGGAAACCGCTTTGGCGGCAAGGCGTTTAAGGAGATCGATCCTGCCAATAACCAGGGCCTCAACGTAGTGCCTCAACTGATGTCCAAGAACGCGGACGAATTTGTGTGGGCGGCACAGGTGCTCGCCGACATGGGCTACCGCGAGGTCAATCTCAACTTGGGTTGCCCCTCGGGTACGGTTGTCGCCAAGGGCAAGGGCTCGGGTTTCTTGCGCAATCTCGACGAGCTCGAGGTGTTCTTAAGCGATGTGTGCGAGCGGTCGCCGTTGCCGGTATCGGTAAAGACCAGGCTGGGGTTGGAGCGCGATGACGAGTATGAGCGTGTGCTCGATCTGTATTGCCGCATGCCGCTGGCAGAGCTGATCGTGCATCCGCGCGTACAAAAGGACCGCTATACGGGCTCGCCGCGCAAGGAGTTTTATGGCGAGACGCTGGAGCGTGCGCCGTTTCCGGTGGCATACAACGGCGACATTTTTGATCTTGAGGATATGGGTGCGCTGGTGGAGGCCTATCCCGGCACGCGCCATGTAATGCTGGGACGCGGCTTGCTCGCGAACCCCGCGCTGGCTCGCATGGTTAAGGGCGGCCCTGCTGCCACGGCAGCCGAGCTGCAGCGCTTCCACGACACGCTGTTTGCGGCATATGCAGAAGAGATTGGCGGTAACGCGGTCTTTCGCATGAAGGAGTGGTGGTTCTACGTCAAATGCGCCTTCGCCGACCCCACTACCGTTCACAAACTCGTGCGTAAGACCAAAAAGGTCGACGAATACCGAGCCGCCGTCGAGCGCGCCTTTCGCGAGCAGCCACTTGCACCCATAGCCCGCTTCCACGGCTAGTTAGTCGTTGGGGACGTTTTTTAACGACTAGTCATTTAAGAACGTCCCCGATGAGTACTCTCACGCTAGAGCAGGTTCTTCTGTACCCATGCGATGATGTAGCTCGACTCGTATAGCGGTTTTCCGTCGATAAACAGGCAGGGAACCTGGCGTTTTCCGCCGACGGCGATGAGTGTCTGTTCGGCATCGGAATCGGTCGAGATATTGCGCTCGGGAATGGTCACGCCGTTATCGGCCAAAAAGTGCTTGACCTTTAAGCAATACGGGCAGCCGGTCATAACGTACAGCGCGAGCTCGTGATTAGTAGCCATAGGTCTCCAATCGGTTGAGGTTTTGATTGAAATACCCAAAGCCGCCGCGGTCTATGCGCGCGTCAACGAAGACTCGATGGCCTGGACCAGAAACGCCGTGGCTCCGGTGGCGCAGGGCTTGTCGTAGTAGTCAACAAAGCGCTGGTCGGCAAGATAACCGTGGGCGAGGCCCAGGTACGCCTCGTCTTGGGGCTCGCATCCCCAGTTGAGAGCAATCCAGCGACGATGCATCGCGACAAGCTTACGAGCCTCGTTGCTCTCTGGGTCGCCAATGCCCATGGCAATTGAGAGCTGGCCCAGAATAGCGCGTTCAAGTTCCTTCATGTCGTTCCATGTCTCGGGGTCCATGTCCAGCAACGCTTCGTTTGCTGCATCGATAGCCTCATCGCCGTAGCGCGCCCGCGCCTCGGCACCGTAGCGCGCCTCGTTTTCCTGCACGGTGCGCCAGCGCTCCAGTTGCGGCAGGACGGCGCCCATGAGCGAGACGGCTTCGTCGAGCGACATGCCGGTGTTTTGTGCCAGGCGCGGGGCACAATCCTCAATCATTGCCTCCATGGTGGTGTCATAGGTGTACTTGCCGTGGTCGTAGCACCACTTGCAGTAATGATCGGTCGCGGTGCCCGTGGCATCGGTGCCGCAGTCGTCGGGCGTGAGTATCATGCCGCAGCTCTGGCAATAGTGCTCAGGCATTTCGAGCAGGTGGGACAGCGGTTCTCCGGTTACGGCGGCGATGAGCTTCATCATGTCGATGCCCGGTGTGACCTCGCCGCGCTCCCACCGGCTGATGGCCTGGCGTGTGACGAAGAGCTTAGCGGCAAGCTGCTCTTGGGTAAGGTGATGGGCGCGACGGACAGCAATGAGCTTTTCTGCAAAGGCCATAGCGGCTCCTTTCTGCTGGTTGATGGCTTAAGCATACGCGGCGGCAGGCGCCCTTCCAAGCAACCGTTGGTTGCACGACAGGAGTCCGCGGCAAGGATTGCGCGCAACGCCCCACGCCTCCATGCCGTACAATGGCCGGCATGGAACCTATTGCACACATACATACCGACCTGCCGCAGAAGTTCGGCATTCCGCGCAACAGCTTTTTGGCGCCTCATCTGCAGGGACGCATCGTTTTTGAGCCGGAATTTGCCTCCAATGCAGCGGTTGAGGGTCTGGACTCCTTCTCTCACCTGTGGCTGCTGTGGCGCTTCGAAAACGGTACGCCCGGAGGCACGGCTAAGGACATAGCTGCCGATGCCAAGTCGCAGGACAGGTCTGGCACCAACGCAAAATGGTCGAAAACCGTGCGCCCGCCGCGTCTGGGTGGAGCCGAGCGCGTGGGCGTGTTTGCCACGCGCAGTCCGTTTCGCCCTAATCCCATCGGGCTCACCTGCGTCAAGCTCAGCCGTGTTGAGCTCACCGACGATGGCCCCATCATCCATGTGCTGGGGGCCGATCTGCGCGACGGCACGCCCATCTACGACATTAAGCCCTACATTCCGTTTGCGGATTGCCATCCGGATGCGACCGGCGGCTGGATTGAGGACGCTCCGTGGCAAGAGCTCGACATCGGGTTCCCGCAAGCGCTGCAGGATATGGTCCCGCCTACAAAACTTCCTGGCTTGGTTGAGGTTCTTCGCCAAGATCCGCGCCGCGCGGGTAGCAAGCACGAGCCAAACCGCATTTACCACTTGGCTTACGCTGGGCTCGACATATCGTTTACGGTCGACGGCGCCAGGTTGACGGTAGCCGCCATCAGCGACGCGGAGGACTAGCCGGCCATCCATCCGTATCCGTCAAAATCGACAGCAAACCCCATGCCAAAACTGCCCACGCTGGTGGAAAATAACGCCTACCAAAACAATCTGCTTTGCATGGGAGCTCAGCATGAAATACGACTTTAGCTCGCTTATCGACCGCCACGGCATGGATGCCATCGCCGTTGACTCCTGGGGAGAGATCCCCGACATGGCTCCGAACGTACCCGACGAGGGCTTCGACCGCATTCCGATGTGGGTGGCGGATATGAACTTTGCCACGGTGCCCACGGTCCAGGAGTACATCATTCAGCGCGCCCAGCACCCCATGTTTGGCTATTTCAATCCGCGCCCCGAGTACTTCGACCGCATCATCGAATGGCAGAGCCGTCGCAACGGCGTTGAGGGCTTGGCGCCGGAGCATATCGGCTACGAAAACGGCGTGCTGGGCGGTGTCGTGTCGACGCTGCGTGCGTATGTTCAGCCGGGTGATGCGGTGCTGGTCCACAGTCCCACCTACATCGGCTTTACCAAGTCCATCGAAGCCGCGGGCTATCGCATTGTCCACAGCCCGCTTAAGCTCGACGATCAGGGCGTGTGGCACATGGACTTTGAGGACATGGAGCGCAAACTCGCCCAAAACCACATTCATGCCGCGGTGTTTTGCTCGCCGCACAATCCCTGCGGCCGCGTATGGGAGCGCGACGAGATCGAGCGCGCCATGGACATCTATCGCCAGCACGATTGCGTGGTGATCTCGGACGAGATTTGGTCCGATATCATCCTGCCGGGGCACAAGCATATCCCGACGCAGTCGGTGAGCGAGGATGCCCGCATGCGCACGGTTGCCCTCTACGCGCCCAGCAAGACGTTCAACCTGGCGGGTCTGGTCGGCAGCTATCACATCATCTATAACGAGACGCTGCGCGACCGCGTGTGCGCCGTGTCCGACAAGACCCACTACAACGAGATGAACGTCCTCTCTATGCATGCGCTTATCGGTGCCTACCAGCCGCAGGGCTACGAGTGGGTGGACGAGCTCAACCAGGTGCTTGCCGGCAATATCGAGTACTTCTGCAATTACGTGGACGAGCATTTTGAGGGCGTGTCCTATTCGCGTCCGCAGGGCACGTACATGGTGTTTCTGGACTGCACCGAGTGGTGCCGCGAGCATGGCCGCGATATTCAGTGGCTGCTCGACGAGGGGGCGCGCGTAGGCGTGGGATATCAGGACGGCCGCCCGTTCCGCGGGCCCTGCCACATTCGCGTGAATCTGGCGCTGCCGCTTTCGCGCGTAAGGGAAGCGTGCGACCGCCTGGACCGCTACGTTTTTAATGCACGGTAAGCGTGCGCTGCATGCGGGGTCTTCTGCCAAGTCGGCCGGAAGGCCCCGCATGGTAAAACGTCTGTAACCATTGGGTACTCGTGTGGTTTTGTTTGCTATTATCTTTAACCATTTCAGTCTGTAAACAGGATCGTCTGGAGTTCGATGAAAAGACCCCGTCGCTCGGCTGCCATTTCGTTGTTTGTCGCGCTTGCAGTGGCGAGCGCCTTTGTCATAGCGATGGCCGGCTGTTCCGGGCACAATGACGAAGCCTCGACGCCAGCATCAAAAGCCCCTGACGCCTCGCAGGCCAAGGACGACGACCTTAAGACGCTCAACGTCGGCAGCGACCTCTATCCACCGTTTGTGTATACCGACGAGTACGGCGATATTGTTGGCCTGGATGTCGAGATATTGACCGAGGCTTTGGCCCGCATTGGTTACAAGCCAAAATACCAGATGATCGATTGGGAAAAGAAGAAAGAGCTGCTGGCGAGCGGCGAACTCGATTGCGTCATGGGCAGCTTTAGTATGACGGGTCGCGAAAACGAATATCGTTGGGCCGGCCCGTACCTTGCGAGCCGCCAGGTGGTCGCGGTCGATCCCCAGAGCGATATCTACACGCTTGCCGATCTTGAGGATAAGATCGTGGCGGTTCAGTCCACCACCAAGCCCGAGGGCATTTTGCTCAATCGCACAAATGAAAACGTTCCGCAGATCAAGGAGCTCTACAGCTTTTCGGACGGTTCATATCTGAACCCGGCGCTCGTCGAGGGCCTGGTCGACGCTATCGCCGCGCATGAGTCCTCGTTCCTCACCTACGAAAAAGACTATGGTGTGACATATCGCATTTTGGATGAGCCGCTGCTAGAGGTTGGTTTGGGCACCGCTTTCGATATCAACGATACGCGCGGCATCGACGTCAAGCTCACTCATGCCTACCAAGAAATGCTTGCCGATGGCACCATGGAACGCCTAGTGTCAAAGTACTTTGATGACCCTTCGCCATTTTTGAATATGGAGGGCCTGTCATGATCGATGCGCCCGACCACGCCGCTCAGGAGCGGGACAATCGTTCGACAGGGGCATGGCTCCTTGTCGCTCTGCTGGGGATGGCGCTCTCGGTTGTTGCCGGCATGATGAGCTACGGTTACACGACGGCCCAAGCCGAGCAGCGCTTTGCCGACGTTGTCGATTACGTGGCGACGCAGAGCCTTTCCTACGACGCGTTCAACAGCGCCTATGCGACCAAAAACCTGATTCGCGTTATGGAGATTGCCGGAGAGGCTGCTCGCGATATGGAGCGCGACGGTTCGGTGGATAACGCCATGCTGGAGCAATACGCCGACCAGTTCAACGTGAGCGCGCTGATTGTGACGGATGCATCGGGCAATTTGGTGTTCGAGTCCTCGATGGGCGATGTGGGCTACGGGTCGCTCGCTACGTATCTCAAGGAAGCGCCCGTGCTGGAGGTGGCAACTCATCCGCTTAAGTCCTATACCGCCCGCATTACGCTTTCGGATGATTCGGTTGCAGACATTGGTTGCGTGACCCGGCGGGATGGCGAGGGTATCGTTATCGCGGTAAGGCATCAGAGCGCGAAGGCGGTTGCAAGCAATACGCTCAAACTGCAGAGTTTGCTCGAAGGCTATGAAACCATCGATAGCGGCAATATCGTGATCGAAAGCGACGGCAAGGTCGTTGCGACCAATGCCGTTGAACCCACCGTATTGGGCGTGTTCGATCTGCCTGCGACGGATGTCTTCATTGTCGACGGTATTAAGGATCGATGCCTGGCTGGTAAGGTCAGATTGGTTAACGCCGACGGCGAGTGGTATTTGGGCACATTTGGAAAAGCGCACAAATTCTATGTGTATACCTATGCCTCGGCGCAGCGCTACTTTGAGGTCGCCGCGGCTGTTGCCGCCGGCGTGCTGGTGCTCTACGGCGGTGCTATAGCCGTTGTTGTGACGGTGCGTCGCCGCGCTAATCGTCGACGTTTGACGGACTTGCTGCAGCAGGAGCGCGACTATGGCGACAAGCTGGCAAAGGCGGCGCGTGAGGCCTCGTCTGCCAACTCGGCAAAGACAGAGTTTCTGCGTCGCATGAGCCACGATCTGCGCACGCCCATCAACGGCATTCGCGGCATGGTCGAGGTTGGCGATGCCAATGCGGACGATCTGCAAAAGCAGACTGAGTGCCGCTCAAAAATCTGGACGGCATCGGGACTGCTGCTCGACCTTGCCAACGAGGCCCTCGATATGAGTCGCCTGGAGAGCGGACAGGTCGACCTGAACCTCGTGCCCATAAATTTGGTGGCCCTCAACTGTGAAGTGCGCGATATTCTGGAGCGCCAGGCCGAGGAGCGTCTGGTGACAATTATCTGCGACCAGCAGACGCTTAATCATCCCTATGCGCGGGTGAGCGTGACGCACCTCAAGCGCTTGTTGCTCAATATTGCCGGTAATGCCGTCAAGTACAACCGCCAGGGCGGATATGTTCGCCTGGTGTGCCGCGAGGTGGAGCCAGCGGATGGCGTCCCCGTCTATGAATACACGATCACCGACAACGGTATTGGCATGAGCGAGGAGTTCCAACAGCACCTCTACGAGCCGTTTTGCCGCGAGGAGCAGCAGGTGGAAGGCGCTTCATCGGGAACTGGCCTGGGCGCGCCTATCGCAAAACAGTTGGTCGAGCTTATGGGCGGAACCATGAGCTTTACGAGCGTCTTGGGGCAGGGGACGACGTTTACCATCCGCCTGCCGTTCGAGAAATGCAAGCGCTCCGAGATTCCTCAGGCAGTTCGCGCGGATGCGGGCGATGGCGATGCGCTCCAGGGCTTGCGCGTTTTGCTCGTAGAGGATAACGATCTGAATGCCGAGATCGCGCAGTTTACGCTCAGCCGTGCCGGTGCCGTCGTGACGCATGCTAAGGATGGCGAGTCTGCCGTTGAGGCGTTTGCCGCGAGCGCACCGCACGAGTACGACGTGGTGTTGATGGACATCATGATGCCGGGCATCGATGGCCTTGAGGCCACGCGTCAGATTCGAGCGCTCGATCGCGAGGATGCCGCGACCACGCCGATTATCGCCGTGAGTGCCAACGCCTTTGCCGACGACCGCAGGCTTTCGCGTGAGGCGGGCATGAACGCGCACCTGAGTAAACCCGTGAGCTCGCAGGAGCTCGTCGAGGCGCTTGCGCACATAGCCGCCGACGCTTCATAAGCATATGGCCCGGTTCCAAGGTTGGTTGGAACTGGGCCATATTGCTATTTGCGAGACCTGCTGAGGGGCTTACTTTTCCTGAATTTGCTTACCGCAAAGATGCTCAATCGTAATCTCGTAGAGCTGGACGCCCTTAATATCCTTGGCGATTTCCTCTTCGACTTCTTCGGCAGAAGGGTAGTACTTAAGGGCGAGCTGGCGGACTTTGTCCTCGATAAACGCGGGGGTGTCATTCGCCAGGCGACAACGGCCAAAGACGACGGTGCTCATAACGTAGGGAGCCCAGTCACCGTCCTGGTACCACTCGTTGCCGTATACGGTAAAGCAGACCTTGTCATCGCGCTTGAGTGCGTCGACCTTGTGGCCGGCTTTGGCGCCATGGAAATAGATCTTGTCGTGCTCGGCGTCAAAGAAGTAGTTGACGGGAATGGCGTACGGGTAGCCATCGTCGCCGTTGACGGCAAAGACGCCGCGCTTGCAGGTGGCGAGCAGTTTGCGCGCTTCCTCGTCGGTGATGGCGCGTTTCTTTCGACGTAAGGGCCTAAACATCGTTGGCTTCCTTTCTGGTCGTGCGTGGTGGTTGAGCACAAACTATAGCGAAACGGATCCGTTTTTCTTGATGCGGGCGAGTATGTTTTTGAGCTTGTTAAAGTCGAGCGGTTTGGACAGATGGGCGTTCATGCCGGCGTCGTGTGCCGCCTTGGCGTCTTCGGCAAAGGCGTTGGCGGTGAGCGCGATGATGGGGATATCGGCTGCATCGACCTTCTCGCTCAGACGAATCACGCGGGTTGCCTCGTAGCCGTCCATGTCCGGCATCATGATGTCCATCAAAATGGCATCGAAGCTGCCGGCGGGATGCGACAGGTACAGATCGACGACTTCGTTGCCGTTGGCGGCGCGGGTGACCACGATGCCCTCGGATTCTAGCAGCGTCTGGGCAATCTCGGCATTCAATTCGTTGTCTTCGGCGAGCAGCACGTTCATGTCGGCGAGCGAGCAGTCGGGCGCACTCTCAACCGTATTCGCCCGCGCCTGGGGATTCTCGTCGATATCGAGCGGAATCTCCACGTAGAACGAGGTGCCCACATGGAGCTCACTGGTGACTTCGATGGTGCCGCCCATCAGTTCAATAAGCGACTTGACGATTGGCATGCCCATGCCGGTTCCTTGGAACTTGCTGCGCGCATCGTCACCTTCTTGGGCAAACGGCTCATAGATATGCTTTAAAAACTTGGGAGTCATACCAATGCCGGTATCCGAAACGCTAAAGCAAAAGAGCGCGCGCCCGTTATCGAGTGGCTTGGTATTTGAGCTAAAGGTGACGGAGCCGCCGTGCTTGTTGTACTTAATGCTGTTGTCTAACAGGTTGATCATGATCTGTCGGATATGGGTGGGACTGCCGATCATGTATGGCCCCGTGGCGTACGGCAGACTATTGTCCTGCATTGTGATGGCGTTACTGGACGCGCGGAGCTTGCACAGCACCAGTGTATCGTCACAGAGCTCTTTGAGGTTAAAAGGCGTATGCTCCAGTGTTAGCTTGCGGTCTTCGATTTTGCCCATCTCGAGGATGTCGTTGATCAGCGAGAGCAGGTGATTGGCGGCAACGCGCGCCTTGGCACGGCTCTCGCGGGCGACCTGGATATCGCCTTCCTTCAATTCCTCGATCTCGATAAGGCCCAGGATGCCGTTGAGCGGCGTACGGATGTCGTGGCTCATGCGCGTGAGGAATGCTGTCTTAGCGGCGTTGGCAGCATCGGCTTTTTTGCGCTCGGTCCGAGCGCGTACGAGCGCCCAGATGAGCAGGACGATGCCGACCGACAACACACCGATGAGGGCAGCTGCAACGGCGGTGCGGTTGCGATAAAGGAATTGAAGCGTGTTGGATTCCTGGGCCGTGTACGACGTAGAGGAGTAATTGCTTGCGGAGAGCGATTCTCCGGCATTGATGATGCCCTTGTTGATGATTCCCAGCAGCTCGGGCTTTCCGCGCGAAATCCAGCACGAGAGCTCGCAGGTGTCAGGGAGCTCGACCGTCTCGCAGTCCTCGAGATCATAACGATCGCCGAGGGTTTTTACGCGTGAACTGGGAGCGACGACGCAGCGCGCCGTTCCCCTCCCGAGGGCGTCGAACGCTTCATCGTCGGATCGGTATTCGGTCACGGTCGCTGTGGGGAACAGACTTTCAAGTACGTTTCGGTTGATAAACGATGATTTGGTACAGGCGATGTTCTGAAGATCTTTGTTCAGGTTGCTTCCGCTGTGGATGGCGGTGAGGGATATGGTCCCCAACGATACCGACTGCACAACGCCTGATTGCTCGGCAAACCAGTAATCTCGGTATACCGGCAGCGCGACGTCTATGCTTCCCTTTGACAGGGCCTTTGACATCATCTTGTAGCTATCAAAGGCGACGGTTTCGACCGTAATGCCAAATTTATCGTGCAACGTCGTCGTAAGCGATGCGAGCGAGCCTTCCATTTTGCCGTCTTCGTCTTCGTTGCAGTAGGGGAGTTTGCCCGTAATGTAGCCGAGCGTGATGGTGTTGTTGTTCGCCTTGAGCCAGGCGCGCTCATCGCCGGTGAGCGAGGATGATCCGCTGTTTTGCGCTGAATAGTTCGATTTGACCTCGTCGTTATAGCGGGGGTTGACGCGGTTGATTGCCGCCATTGCGGAGTTGATGTTGTCCATCAGGTCGGGGCGGCTTTTGGGAACGGCAAAGTAGTAGTCGCTCGAACCGACGTAGAACATGGGCGACGCCTCGGGCGACGAAATGGTGTCGTTCATGATGATGGCGTCGACCTCGCCGTTTGCGAGCGCGTCAAAGAGAACGGAGCCTCCGTCATACTCCCTGTATGTGCAGACGATTCCCTCGTTGGCGAGCCACTGCTGGCCGACGATGGTTTGCATAACACCGGAGTTGTAACCGATGGTGAGACCCTGGAGTGCTTGAGGGTCACCCTTGGCCAGGTCGTCACGGTCGGGCCTGGCGTAGATGTAGTAGCGCTCGGTGCCCTCGGGGTTCGAGGAAAAGAGCAGCTTTTGGGCGCGTTCCTCGGAGTAGGAGATGTTGGGCATGAGGTCGATCTCGCCTGCCTCGAGCATGTCCATAAGCTCGGTGAAGGTGCCGGAGACGTATTCGTACCGCCAGCCGGGCGTGTAGTACGACAGGGTCTGGAGGTACTCGTAACCCCATCCCGAGAGACGCTCGCCGGGGGTGCCGTTCTGGAAGCCCTCGTTGTTGACGAGCCAGCCGACGCGGACCGTCTTGACTGGCTGACTAGAGTCATCGGCAAAAGCCTGGACAGGCGCGATGGAACTCAGTGCGGCAAGCGCGGCAAGCACAATGGCCAGGGCGCGACATATAACTGAACGAAGGACAGTGGCAGCTCTCACATGCAATCCTAACGAATCGAGACAATACCGCATAAGGATACCAGCTCAGCCTGCCCAGTCGGCAGCTGTACCGCTAAACGCTCCCGCCCGGCAGTCATCGGGGACGTTCTTAAACGACTAGTCATTGGGGACGTTCTTGTTTGACTGGTCATTTAAGAACGTCCCCAATGACTAGTTCCGTTTGCTGGGGAGGCGTGGGACAATACCGAGCGAACGTGATTGGTTGTCCGTGGAAGGGGTCGCGATGAAAAAGCTCAGGACGCTTGCCGATGTGCTGCGACAGGCTGGCTTTGCACGCATTACGGGCCTGTTTCTTATTTTCTATCTGCTTTGCTCGACGGCTGTCTGGCTGTCCGAGCCCACGACCCTCACGTTTGGCGATGGCCTGTGGTTTAGCTTTGAGACGGTCTCGACGATCGGCTTTGGCGACATTCCGGCCGAGACACCGGTTGCCCGCGCCATTACCGTCATTCTGAGCATCATCAGCATCTTCTACATCGCCATGCTCACGGGCGTGGCGGTGAACTACTGCAATACGCTTATCAAGATGCGCCAAAAGGACACCATGGCGCGCTTTATGGATGATCTGGAGCATTTGGAAGAGCTCGATCGCGACCAGCTCGCCGATCTGTCGCGCCGTGTGCGCGAGTATCGTCGACGCCAGCGCTAAGACGAACGTCGTGCGCCACAACAAGGGGGACCAAACATGAACATCACCGTCTACCTGGGCGCGAGCGTCGGCAACGACCCGGCGTTTCTGCCCGCAGTGCAGGAGCTGGGCAATTGGATTGGCGCCAACGGACACGCGCTCGTATACGGCGGGTCCAAATCGGGACTGATGGGCGCGCTCGCCGATAGCGTACTCGAGGCAGGCGGACATGTGACGGGTGTGGAGCCGAGCTTTTTTATCGAGGCAGAGTTTCAACACGACGGAATCGACGACCTTATCGTGACGAGCGACATGGCCGAGCGCAAAGCCAAGATGATCGAGCTCGGCGATGCGTTCATCGCATTTCCGGGCGGCACGGGCACGCTCGAGGAGATTGCCGAGGTTATGTCCGCGGTGTCGTTGGGGCACCTGAGCTCTCCGTGCATCCTGTATAACCTGGACGGTTACTACAACGACCTCAAGGCGTTGCTCGGGCACATGATTGATAAGGGGCTTTCGAGCCCGAGGCGCCAGCACGGCATCTACTTTGCCGACGATTTGCGCGAGATTGCCTCGATTATCAACGGATAAGTCTTGAGCCTGCCCCACTATGGCTCCCAATGGTGCCGTTTGCGGCGCAGGTGGTTGGCTCGTTCGGGCAACGCTCGCTCTACAATAAAACGTATCTATGTCGACTTTGACCGCGGGAGGACCCGATGGATAACCTTGCCAAACCCACAAACCGCGCGCTGTTTTTAGTTAGCGTTGCCGTGACCGGTGCGTTCGCAGGTGCCGCAGTCTGGCTGTTCTTCTTTGCGATGGAGCACGGCATCGACTATCTATGGACCGAGATTCCACACGCGCTGGGCGTCGCTTCGCCCGAGCTTGCCAGCGGCCCGTTTGGCTTTCTGCCATACCCGTTTTTCGTCTGCCTGCTGGGCGGCCTGCTGATCGGTCTGTACGAAAAGACGACGGGCACCAAGACCGATGACCTCAACCAGGTGATGGCCAAGGTAAAGCGCGATGGACGCTACCCGTACGACAATCTGGGCAAGCTTTCGCTCGCGGCATTGCTGCCGCTGCTGTTTGGCGGCAGCATTGGACCGGAGGCCGGCCTGACCGGCGTCATCGCGGGTCTGTGCAGCTGGGTCGGCGATCGCATGCGTCGCTTTGGCGCCGAGTTTAGGGAGCTCACGCTGCTGGGCACCCAGGCTGCCCTGACGGCACTCTTTACCGCGCCCGTCTTTGGCTTTGTGGCGCCGCTTGCCGGAAGTACTGACGGCCAGGGCGAAGACGCCGACGATGAGTCCATGTCCGGCGAGATCACCATCAAGCTGCCCAAGGCGCAAAAGATGGTGGTCTACGGCATTGCGATTGCCGGCGGTCTGGGCACCTACCTGCTGCTTGGCCAGCTTGTGGGCGGTGGCATGGGCATGCCCAGGTTCGAGGCTGCCGAGGTAGGCAACCTGGAACTTGTTTGGCTCATTCCGCTGGCGCTGGTCGGCACCGTATGCGGTTGGCTGTTCTTTGTCTCTGAGCATGCGAGCGAAGCGCTTGCCCATGCAATAGGGGCGCGCCCTGTCGTCAAAGCCATGCTGGCCGGTCTGGCGCTCGCCATCTGCGGCACGGTCCTGCCCTACACCATGTTTGCCGGCGAGACCCAGGCCGACGTGCTCATGGAAACCTACCTGACCATTCCCGCTGGCGTGCTTATCGCGACCGGTCTTGTTAAGGCCATGCTGACGCCCGCCCTCATCAACCTTGGTTGGCGTGGCGGCCACTTCTTCCCGGTTATCTTCTCGGGTGTGAGCCTGGGCTACGGCCTTGCCATCCTCACCGGCGCAGATCCGGTCTTTTGCGTCGCCGTCTGCACGGCATCGACGATGGGTGCGGTCATGCGCCAGCCGGTCATGGTCGTGGGCCTGCTGCTCATGTGCTTCCCACTCAAGGGTATCGTCTGCATGATCATCGCTGCCGTTATCGCCGCCGGCATTCCGCTGCCCAAGCCGCTGCGCAAGTAGCGCGGTTTTTCACGAGTCAATTCCAGGGGTACGAGATGATCCTGTACTTTAGCGCGACAGGGAACAGCGAGCATGTGGCGCGTCGCATTGCAGCGGCGACAAGCGACAAAGTTATGTCGATTGAGCGCTTTGATGCCGAGATCCTTCACCTTGCTGTGATGGAAGGCCCCTGTCGGCTGGGGTTTGTCGCCCCGGTATACGCCTGGGGCTTGCCGACGCCAATGATCGAGTTTTTGAAGACTGTCGACCTATCGGTTGCTGCCGGCACAAAGGGCGGCGAGCGCCCCTATACGTTCTATGTCTCGACATATGGTTCGACGACCGGGCAATCGGCCAAGTTCGCCCGCGATCTGCTACACGAGCGTGGGCTCGAGTTAGATGCGGCGATGAGCGTCAAGATGCCCGATACCTGGACGCCTGTTTTCGACCTGTCTGACCCTCAAAAGGTTGAGGGTATCAATAGAGCTGCCGAGGCGCAGATTGATGCCGTGATCGAGGCGGTGCGGGCACGCCGCACGGGCAACATGATGCGCCATCGCGTGCCTCTGTTTGCATCGTGCGCGTATCACGCAATTGGGCTGCCGCGCATGCAACAGACGAGCAAGTTTGCCGTCGATGCCGATCGCTGCATCGGCTGCGGCCTGTGTGCCAAGCTCTGCCCCATGGCGGCGATTGAGATGCGCGACGGCCTTCCCGTCTGGACAAAGCCGGAGTGCGCAGCCTGCCTTCGTTGCCTGCACTGTTGTCCCAAATTTGCCATCTCGCACGGTAAGCGCACGGCATCCCACGGTCAGTACAGGCATCCCAAGCCAGGTGTGAGGATGTAGCGGCTGCTGGCCGCGCTACTTCCAAACTGCGAGCGCGGCGGTGCCCAGTACGATGAGGGCGAGACCGATGACGCTGCGTCGTGAGAGTTTTTCGTTGAATGTCAGGCGCGCAAATAGTACTGATACGACAATCGATAGTTTGTCGATCTGCACCACGACGCTCACCTGGCCTGTGGCGATGGCGTAGTAATAGAGCAGCCACGATGCTCCGGTCGCGATGCCCGATGTTGCGAGAAATGTGAGTTCGCGCCGGTCAGCGTGCGCGACCTGATCCAGTTTTCCCTTGGCTGCCACGATCGCCCATGCCATAACCAGTACCACGCAGGTGCGGATTGCCGTGGCCAGGTTTGACTCGACGCCTTCGATGCCAACCTTGGCAAGGATGGACGTGAGCGCCGCGAACACGGCAGCGCCGAGGGCGTAAGCGAGCCAGGTCCGGTCTTGCTGCTGCTCGGGTCCGGCAGACTGCTTCTTCTCGATCATTAAAAACGTGCCGAGGGTGATGACAGCGGTTCCCACGAGCTTAACCGCAAGGTTGCTCGTCTCGCCAAAAAGCACGATGGCGATCAGTGCGGCGAGTACGGTGCTCATCTTGTCGACCGGTACGACCTTATTGACGTCTCCGATGCCCAGCGCCTTAAAGTAGCAGATCCACGAAGCGCCGGTAGCGAGTCCCGAGAGGACGAGAAAGAGCCAAGATCTGGGTTCGATGCTGCCGATGGTTCCAATGGATCCAGAAATGCCCGCCATTGCCCAGGCGAAAACGAGCACCACGCAGGTGCGAATGGCCGTCGCGACATCGGAGTCGGTCTGCTTGATGCCGCATTTGGCCAGGACAGATGTGACGCCGGCAAAGAAAGCCGACACAAATGCTGCTGCGACCCACGACACGGGTGAAATGCCTCCCCAAAGAACGACCGCGCCAGATTTACGGCGCTCGTCCGATGATACCGCCCCGCCATGAAGCTTTGGTATCGCTGTGGTGAGACAGGGGCCATAGTTCGAGAGGGCATTTGGTTAAGGCTCGAATCGAAGGTGAATGGTTTTCCGCGAAGTGAACGAGTAAATCTGGACCCCTGGAACATACACACTTTTTTCGAACAAAACTGCAGGATTCTTAGACAAAAACCGCAGGAATTGAGTCCTTAAAAATGTCGATGCTACAGGGCACTGTTTTTACTCGTTCACTTCTCGGAAAAGTATTCACCTTCGATATGCTGACGGTGTCTTTTTGGTTGCCAAGAACTAGACGGCCTGCTGTGAAGGGCGGTGGTGACGCTATGCCGCCTCGTTACATTGAAAAAATAAGCGGGGTACCACCTAAGCTTTTTTAGCCGTCGATTACAGATCGCGTGCTCGATAAACCTTGGTGCTGACAGCGCAGCTGATTACACATAGTGCGAGCGCCAGTACTGCAGTTCCTGCACACAGACAGTCAAGGACGGCGGGATCGGGATTCGCCCCGGCAATCGACATGAGCCAGTTGCTGATGGGGTTGGAGGAGCTCAACGTGGCAATGGCAAGGCACCAGAGCAGGGCAAACAGGCCAACGGATAGGCGCAGCGCCTCCATATGTCCAAAACGAAAGAATAACGGCTGTGCCAAAAACACCATCATGAGGGAGATGAGCATCGAGGCTGCCGAGGCTATTGCGATCTCAAAGACGGTCTGTCCCGTCGAGGTCACGCCCGCGCTGTTGAAGAACGGAAGGGCGATGATGTTCAAAAGCACGGCGGCGCAGGCCATGATGGCCGAGAAGACAACGATGCACAGGTAGCGTGCGCAAATAATGTCTTTGCGCGTGAGAGGCAGCGTTGCCCGATAACGCTCCCATCCGTTTTGATTGTCGAAACCTGCCAGCGAGGTCATGACCATGATGGGCGACATGGCGCTGACCGCGCAGGCGCCGGCGCTCATGCCGGAATCGCCATCCGACGCGTTGGCAAGGGTTAGCACGACGAAGATGAACAGGCCGACGCCCGCGATGCTCGGGGTGAGCGTGCGAACGATGGCGAGCTCGGACATAAAGGCGCGTTTCATTTCGAAGCCCCTTTCAGCATGAGGCGCAGGTAGTCATCAATGGTTGCCCGATCGCAGGGAATCTCTGGGAAGGCCTCGAGCGTTTCGCGACGGTTGGGCACGAGCACGTCCACGCTATAGGCGTGGTGGACGGCACGGGCGCCTTCGACGCAAGCCATAAGCTCAGCGGCCTGTGCTTGGGTACAGTGGGCGATGCCGGCGCGGTCGGTAATGTCCTCGCGCGGCAGGTCAAAAATAATCGAGCCATTATCGATGCAGACGACGCGGTCGGCGGCGCGATCGAGGTCGGACGTAATGTGGCTCGAGAGCAGGACGCTGCGCTGACCGTCAGAAACAAAGGCGAGTAGCTCATCGAGCAGCTCCTCGCGTGCCATGGGATCAAGCCCCGCGGTGGCTTCGTCCAAAACGAGCAGCTTGGCCTGGTGGCTGAGCGCGCAGGCAAGCTGCAGCTTCATGCCCATGCCGCGGGAAAGGTCCTTGACCTTTGCCTTGGGATCGAGGCCAAATCGGTTGATGAATCCGGCGAACGTTTCGCGGTCCCACGTGGGGTACGCCGGGCCTACGAGCGACTCGACCTGGCCCACCTTGAGCGTGGAGGGGAAGGGGCACGTGTCCAGGACAAGACCGACGCGGGAGCGTAGATGGCGCTGCGTTTCATCGGGCGCGTCGGCGCCACAGCGCTGCCCAAACAGGCGTACCTCGCCGGCATCGAGCTTGATAAGCCCGAGCGCGGCGCGAATGGTCGTTGTCTTGCCGGCACCGTTAGCGCCCACAAAGCCAACAATCTGGCCGGGCTCCACGGCGAGCGTGACATCACGCAGCGAAAAACGGTCGCTCACGCGGCGTGAGACACCTTTGAGTTCTAACAAGTTTTGCATGGTATAAGCCTTTCTTGCAGATGGCTACTGCATGGTTTCGGGGGCTACCAGGTCGAGCATCTCGTGCAGTTTGTCGCGCGTGACGCCCAGGGCTTCGGCTTGTTCTGCCGCCTGCGTAAGCAGCTCTTCGATATGGCAGAGCTGGTTTTCGCGCAAGAGCTCTTGGTTGCCCTCGGCGACAAAACAGCCCTTGCCCTGCACGGTGCAGATAAACCCGAGCTGCTCCAGATCGGCGTAGGCGCGCTTGGTGGTGATGACGCTCACGCCCAGGTCGCTCGCGAGTGCGCGGATGCTGGGGAGTTTGGCTCCCGCGGCGAGCGTGCCCGAAAGGATTTGAGCTTTGACCTGCGAGGATATCTGCTCGTAGATGGGCTTGTCGCTCGAATTGGATAGGATAATGTCCACAGCGGCTCCTTAGCTGTTGGGCTACACGTGTATATAACCGGTAAGCACAGTATATATACACTATGCACAGTTATGCAAGAGGCAAATACGGATTAAGCCGGCTACCCAGACCCCAACTGATGAATTTGTCCTGATAGGTGCCCTATGGCGAGGTTTCACGGCTACAATAGGGCAGTTACATCGACGTAATGCATATAGAACGCAAGAAAGGATCCGCATGGCAAGCCTGTCGGATGAAATCTCGTCGCGCCGCACATTCGCGATCATCAGCCACCCGGACGCCGGTAAGACCACGCTTACCGAGAAGCTGCTGCTCTATACCGGCAGCATCCAGACTGCCGGCTCGGTCAAGGGCAAGAGCTCGGCCAAGCATGCCGTCTCGGACTGGATGGACATCGAGAAGGAGCGCGGTATTTCCGTTACCTCCTCGGTGCTGCAGTTCACCTACAACGGCGCCTGCGTCAACATCCTCGATACCCCCGGCCACCAGGACTTCTCGGAGGATACCTACCGTACCCTTATGGCCGCCGACGCCGCAGTCATGGTCATCGACGGCGCCAAGGGCGTCGAGGCCCAGACCAAAAAGCTCTTTAAGGTCTGTACGCTGCGCCACATTCCCATCTTCACCTTTGTGAACAAGCTCGACCACGAGGCTCGCGACCCGTTTGAGCTCATGGAAGAGATCGAGAATGTCCTGGGTATCAATACGTATCCCATGAACTGGCCGATCGGCAGCGGTCGTAACTTCCGCGGCGTGTTCGATCGTCAGACCCGTCGCGTTATCGCCTTTGAGGGCGATGGTCACGCCAACGCCACCAAGAAGGTCGCCGAGGTCGAGGCCGAGCTGGGCGACCCCGCCATGGATGAGCTCATTGGCGAGGAGAACCATAAGAATCTAATGGACGATATCGAGCTGCTCGATGGCGCCGGCGACGAGCTCGACTTGGATGCCGTGGCCTGCGGCAAGCTGAGCCCGGCGTTCTTTGGCTCGGCGCTCACCAACTTTGGTGTGGAGCCCTTCCTCAAGGAGTTCCTGCGTCTGGCCCCGACGCCGCGCGCCTATACCGATACGCTCACCAGTGAGCCGGTCGATCCTTGCCGCGACGACTTTAGCGGCTTTGTGTTTAAGATTCAGGCCAACATGGACAAGAACCACCGTGACCGCATCGCCTTTGTGCGCATTTGCTCGGGTAAGTTCGAGCGCGGCATGGATGCCTTTCACGTGCAGGGCAACCGCAAGCTTAAGCTCGCCACGGGCACGTCGATGATGGCCGACGATCGCGCCATCGTGGACGAGGCGTACGCGGGCGATATCGTGGGCCTCTTCGACCCGGGTATCTTTAGCATCGGCGACACCGTGTGCTCCGGCAAGCGCCACGTGCAGTATCCGCAGATCCCGACGTTTGCCCCCGAGATGTTCGCTCGCATTACGCAGGTCGACACGCTCAAGCGCAAGCAGTTCGTCAAGGGTATGGAGGAGCTTGCCCAGGAGGGTGCCATCCAGATCTTCCGCGAGCTGGGTGCCGGCATGGAGAGCGTCATCGTGGGCGTGGTCGGCGTGCTGCAGTTTGAGGTGCTCGAGCGCCGTCTCAAGGCCGAGTACCGTGTTGAGGTTCGTCGCCAGCCGCTGCCCTATACGGACATCCGCTGGATCCAGAATGACCCCGACACTATTGATATCCCGGGTCTTTCGCTCACGCGCGACACGCTGCGCGTTGAGGACATGCGCGGCGGTAAGCTGCTGCTGTTCACGAGCCCGTGGAACGTGGATTGGGCAACTGACCACAACCCCGACCTTATCCTGTCGGAGTTTGGCAACGTGGCCTTTTAACGCATCGGCGCGGTGGTCCTGTGGGGCTGCCGCGCCGTTTGTTTGCCTTATGCCGCGCGAGCGGCTATCATACCCACCGTCGTCTCAAGACCGGGGCGTCCGAGCAGTTCGGGTCCGATATCCTGCTCGTTAAACCTAAAACCAAAGGAGTACATAATGATCAAGAAGGTCATGGAGGACTACAAGGTCCTGCTGCGGAGCATTCCCGCGGCAACGGTTTCGCTGTTTTTCGTGAGCGTCATCATGATGAACCTGCTGGCCAACAAGGAGCTCATCAGCCTGCCGTATCTGGCACTCGATTGCGGCTTTGTGGTGAGCTGGGTTTCGTTTTTGTGCCAGGACATGATTTGCAAGCGCTTTGGCGCCAAGGCATCCATCAAAATCTCTATCCTCGCGCTGCTGGTTAACCTCGCCGTGAGCCTGTGCTTTTGGGCATGTTCGCTCACGCCCGGCATGTGGGGCGCCTACTACGACACGGGCATGATCGAGGTCAACACCGCCCTTAACGCCACCATCGGCGGCACCTGGTACGTGGTGCTGGGCTCTTCGCTGGCAATGCTCGTTTCTGCCGTGGTTAACTCCACGCTCAACCAGTCGCTCGGCCGCATGCTCAAAAAGAATAACTTTGCGAGCTTCGCCTTCCGCTCCTATGTGTCCACGGGTGTTGGCCAGTTTATCGACAACCTGGTCTTTGCCATTGTGGTGAGCCACACGTTCTTTGGTTGGACCTGGGTGCAGGTCCTTATGTGCTCGCTGACCGGCGCTGTTGCCGAGCTGCTGTGCGAGGTTTTCCTGAGCCCCGTGGGCTACAAGGTCGTGCGCGGCTGGGAGCGCGAGAATGTGGGCTCCGAGTACCTCGAGCGCCACGCAACCGCCTAAGGAGCAAGTATGCGGGTTTTGATCACGGGCGCTTCGGGCGGTATCGGAACCGCATGCGTGCAGCGCTTTTTGGACGAGGGCCACGAGGTCGTGGGCTTCGATCTGCTGCCGGCGACGGTCGAACACGAGCGCTACCGCCATCTGATCGTAGATGTTCGCGAGCCGGACTCGTTTCCAGGCGACCTTGAACCCCAGGTAATCGTGAATGTTGCCGGTACGCAGGATTCGGCTGACGACATCGCCGCCAACCTGTATGGCACCATCAACGTGACCGAGCGCTACGCCTTTGCGGGGGAGGGGCTTGCCGCCAAGCCGGAGCCGGCTATCAAATCCGTGGTCAATGTGGGGTCGGCGAGCGGGCATACGGGATCGGAGTTTCCCGACTATGCCGCCAGCAAGGGCGGCGTTATCGCCTACACCAAGAACCTTGCAAACCGTCTGGCGCCGCAGGCTATCGCCAACAGTGTGGACCCGGGTGGCGTTATCACGCCGCTCAACCGTTGCGTGATGGAAGACGAACACCTGTGGAACCAGATTATGGAGCTCACGCCGCTTAAGCGCTGGGCCACCGCCCAAGAGATTGCCGAGTGGATCTACTTTGTGGGCGTGACCAACCGGTTTATGACCGGGCAGAGTCTGCTAATCGATGGCGGCGAGGCCGGCCGCACACAATTTATTTGGCCCGAGTAGCAAAACGCGCTCGATGGAAGCCGTCGAGCGCGTTTTTGATATATCGATTTTTAGCCGAGGCAAGTCCAGTTGACGGGGGTCGAGCCGTGCTGTTCGAGTAGCCGATTGGCTGCCGAGAAGGGGCGCGACCCCATAAAGGCAGGGAGTTCTGCCGTGGCACGGTTGGCCGAAAGCGGCGAGGGGTGCGTGGATGCCAGGCAGAACTTGCCGGTTGCCTTGCCCGCGCCGGTCGTGGCGAGCTTGCCTTCGACCATCTGCTGGGCAAAGCGACCCCATGCCAAAAAGACTACCGGCTGGGGCAGCCGACAGCAGCGTTCGATAACGTAGTCGGTGAGCGTGCTCCAGCCCAGTTTGGCGTGCGAGTTCGCGGCATGCTCGCGCACAGTGAGCGTAGTGTTGAGAAGCAGGACGCCCTGTTGTGCCCATGGCGTTAAATCTCCTGTGGCGGGAATGGGACAACCCAGATCGGCATTGAGTTCCTTGTAGATGTTGCGCAGGCTCGGCGGCAACTTGGTTTGCGTCGCGGGGACCGAGAACGACAGCCCCATGGCCTGGTTGGGTCCGTGATAGGGGTCTTGACCCAAGATGACAACCTTGACCTGGTCGGCCGGCGTGTAGGCGAGGGCATTGAGGATGTCGTCTTGTGCCGGGTAGATAGTCTGCTCGGCACGCAAAAGGGCGATGCGCTCGAGCAGCTGGTTCGTAGTGTCACGTACCGGCTGCGGTGCATCGCCCAACCAAGTTGCTATGTTGCGGTCGCGGGTCGCGGCGTCCATGGGGCTCCTTTACGTCAGATGCTCTGTTGGCATCTATTGTAAAGGCGCACCGGTTGCCTTTATGCCGCGGCTGTATGAAGAGCGGGGTCTACGAGACGTGCTCGGGCGCTCCTGCCATGCGAGCCTGTCCATGTGCGCGGAGGCGCGGAAGCTCGACGGTTGCCACCATGACGCCGGTGAGGATGAGGGCGGCGCCAAAGAAGGCGATGGGGCTCAGGACCTCGCCGACCAGGAAGAACGAGAAGACGGCGGAGCAGACTGGCTCGAGCGAGAAGGCGAAGCCGGTGGTCTCGGCGGGCACGTGGGGCTGCACGAGCGTCTGGGTGATAAAACCGTAGGCAGAGCAGATGAGCGCGAGGGCAACGACGACCACGATCTCGCTGGGCGTACTGGGAAGTGTGAAACCGCCAAAGACGCATGCGGCAATGCCCGAGAACAGGCCGCCAAAGCCCAACTGCCAAACGCCCAGGGACAGCGGGTCGACATCTTCGACAAAGCGCTTGGCTACGATAATGTGGCCGGCATAGATAAAAGCGGAGAGCAGCATGATGAGCGCGCCCGGATTCAGGCTGGTGAAGTCGGTGCCCGAGAGCAGCAACATGCCGCAGGTGACGATGGCGGTGCCGATGAGCACTTTGCGCTCGGGGGCGCGGCGCAGCAGGGCGGCGTTGGCAAACGGCACGATCACGACCGTCAGGCTCTGCAAAAAGCCGGCAGTGGAGGCAGAGGTGAGGCTGGAGCCCAGGCACATGCAGGTGAGCTCGGTTGCCATGATGGCGCCGATGATGGCGGCGCGAACCATAAGGTCGCGGTTGATGCGGAACGCGC
Organism: uncultured Collinsella sp.; assembly: GCA_937937835.1. Lineage (GTDB taxonomy): Bacteria > Actinomycetota > Coriobacteriia > Coriobacteriales > Coriobacteriaceae > Collinsella. The sequence goes on along the minus strand of CALDBJ010000124.1, from coordinate 267 downwards.
GCTTGTGGAAGAGCAGCAGGCAGACCACAAAGGCGATGATGCAGCGTAGCGCGACGATGCTCGTGGCGTTCATGCTGTCCATGCCGATCTTCATGAGAGGGTACGAAAAGCCCCATGCGACGGGAACGGAAAATGAGAGCGCGATTGCTTTTTTGCGATCCATGGGACTCCTTTTGTTACAGAACGGTTTCGTACAAAGGATTCTGCTCCCAGATGGGTTGATTTCCGATCTCAGCCGAACACATTAGGCGGACAGGCCGTTCCCGC
>CALDBJ010000123.1 GCA_937937835.1 uncultured Collinsella sp. | reverse complement strand
ACGCCAACAAAAAGTTGCACAATTTATTTCCCATGTCTGTACTTAGTTTGTTTGACATACGCGATTATCAGCGTAGTTCGCCGCTTCATTTAGGCGTTCAGTAACGCCCCTAATCACCGCCAGTACGTCAATAACCTGCATCAATGTGAACAATTTCCCAAAACCACCCCCTTGAACACGTCAAATGAACGAAATGTTGTCCGGCACAACCAAAATCAGTTTCGCCATCAGCTTGTGCTAAGATACCTAGCGTTACATGAGTTCAACTGTGCTCGCGGCTCCAGCAAGCCATAAAGCGCAGGGTTGATCAGCATCCGGCCGTAACGGCGGTGCCAGAAAAACCACGAGCTCCAATAGCGTTGTCATGCGTATCGCATTGAATGGTTTTGTTCTTGTCTATGTGCAAGTTGTTCTTTTGAATCGATATTTCATGACAATTCGCAGCAGTCCTGCAGCTGTTTGCGTGCGGTCCAGTTTTGTACCCGCTTGACTGGGCTGCACGCAGCCAGCTGGGGACGCGGTCTTTTTGCGATACACGTCCGCGTCTCTAGCAACTGCACGCATACATACCGTTCACGGTGGGGCAGAGCCACGTGCTTGTCTAACTGGGCTCACGGGGTTTGAATATGGAACGCCTTCGCGCACAAGCGCCCTGGCGAAGCCATACCCAAACCCCGTGAGCCACACGTAAGACAGCAAGGGGGTGGTGCTCGTGTGGTATGTGATCCAGGTCATTAACGGTCGCGAAGACGTTGTGCGCGAGCGCATCGAGCGCATGGTGCCGGCTGACGCCATGCAGGAGCTCTTTTATCCCCAATATCAAACCGAGATCAAGGTACACGGCGAATGGGTCAATACGACCAAGCCGCTCTTTCCCGGTTATCTTATCTGCGACACGGCAGATCCCCGTACCGTGCAACAGTATCTGCTGCGCATGGACGACTTTGCCCGGGTGTTATCCCAGGACGGTCAGTTTGTGCCGCTGGCAAAAGAAGAGGCCCAGCTCATCGGCAGTTTTACGCATAGGGGGGACCGCGTAGTGCCCATGAGCGAGGCCCTAAAAGACGGTGACCGGGTCATAGTGACGGCAGGTCCGCTGCTGGGCCACGAAGGCCTTATCAAAACCATTAACAGACGCAAGAGCACTGCTTATTTGGAGCTCGATCTGTGCGGCCGACGCGTAACTACGCGCGTTGGCCTCGCCGTGCTTTCAACCGAGCAGCGCGTAATGCGAAACCTAAAAAGGGCGATCGCCTAGCTGCAGGCGACTGTTTAACGGGACAGGGAGGATCCCCGGGGGCGGGGACGTTGACTTGAAGGAAATAGTGTCAGACAAAACTGAAAATTCAGTAGAAGCGCCGGTGGGGGCCGCGCTCGTTGCCCAGGCCATGAATGGCGGCGACGCGAGCATGCGCTACAAGGCCATGCAGGCCGTGAAGGACTGGGGCAACTCGCGCCTTGCCTACCGCACAGCCAAGCGCGCCTTCGACATCGTGTTTAGCGGCTGCGTGCTGGCCGTCATCGCCATACCCAGCCTTGTGCTCGCCGCTGCCATCCGCCTGGAGAGCGAGGGCAACCCGTTCTACAGCCAGATCCGCGTGGGCCAGACCCACCGCGACGGCAGCCTTTCCACCTTCCGCATGTGGAAGTTCCGCAGCATGTTCAAAGACGCCGACAAGCGCCTCGTCGAGCTCAAGGGGCAGAACGAGATCGCCGGCGCCATGTTCAAGATGAGGGACGACCCGCGCGTCACCAAGATCGGCAGGTTCATCCGCAAGCACTCCATCGACGAGTTCCCGCAGTTCCTGAACGTGTTCCTGGGCCAGATGTCCGTCGTCGGCCCGCGCCCGCCTCTGCCGAACGAGGTGGCGGAGTACACCGAGTACGACCTGCAGCGCCTGGCCGTGAAGCCCGGGATCACCGGCTGGTGGCAGGTGACGGAGCGCAATTCGACCGGGTTCGACGGCATGGTCCGCCGAGACCTGGAGTACATCGCCAACCGGGGCATTTTTACCGACCTCAAGATCGTTGTCCTCACGGTGATCGAGGTCATCACCGGTAAGGGTGCGTGCTAATGCTTCAGGACTATTCTAAATTCGTTGAGCTCAAGCGCGTTCCCGTAATCGATGTTCCGATCACGGGAACCAATATGTCTGAGTGTGTCGAGTTTCTCACTCGCCATATAGATGAGCTACATGGCGAATATATTTGCGTTTCCAATGCTCATACCTCGGTTATGGCCCATGACGACCCTTCCTATTGGGCCTGCCAAGCTGACTCCCTCATGTCCGTTCCCGACGGCAAGCCTTTATCTGTCGTCGGACGTAAAACAATAGAGTCTATGGGGCGTGTAACTGGACCCGATCTGATGCGAGAGATATTCAATATTTCCTTGCAGCAAGGATGGAGCCATTACTTCTACGGTAACGAGCAGAAGAATCTCGACGCTCTCAAAAATTCACTTCAAGAGGAATATCCAGGCCTGGAAATCGCTGGCATGGAGCCTTCGGTTTTCCGACCGCTCTCCGACAGCGAGAAGCGAGACCTTTCGCGACGTATCGCTGATTCGGATGCAGACTTCGCATGGATTGCTCTTGGCGCGCCCCGTCAAGAAGTTCTTATGCACGAGCTCTAGGGAGGGCCACAACCGTTGATGATCGGTGTTGGCGGAGCGTTCAACGTTCTCGCCGGCGTGGTGCCAGAGGCGCCGATGTGGATGCAAAACCTGAGTCTCGAGTGGCTATACAGACTTATTCAAGAGCCGAAGCGGCTTTTCAAACGATACCTCGTAACTAATACGAAATTTCTCTTTTACCAGTTTACAAAAGCCAAACGTAAGGAAGGCAAATAGATGAACGATTCGACCACCTTTAAAGACAAGACCCTGATGATCACGGGCGGCACCGGCTCGTTCGGCAACACCGTGCTCAAGCACTTCATGAACACCGACCTGGCCGAGATCCGTATCTTCTCGCGTGACGAGAAGAAGCAGGACGACATGCGCCACCGCCTGCAGGAGAAGTCCCCGGAGCTCGCCTCCAAGGTTCGCTTCTTCATCGGCGACGTCCGCAACGCCCAGAGCGTGCGCGACGCCATGCACGGCGTGGACTACATCTTCCACGCCGCCGCCCTCAAGCAGGTGCCCTCCTGCGAGTTCTTCCCCATGGAGGCCGTGCGAACCAACGTCATCGGCACGGACAACGTCCTGCACGCCGCCATCGAGGAGGGCGTGGACCGCGTGGTGTGCCTGTCCACCGACAAGGCGGCCTACCCCATCAACGCCATGGGCAAGTCCAAGGCCATGATGGAGTCCATCATCTACGCCAACGCCCGCAACGGCGCCGGCCGCACCACCATCTGCTGCACCCGCTACGGCAACGTCATGTGCAGCCGCGGCAGCGTCATCCCGCTGTTCATCGACCGCATCCGCAAGGGCGAGCCGCTCACGGTCACCGACCCCAACATGACCCGCTTCCTCATGAACCTGGACGAGGCCGTGGACCTGGTGCAGTTCGCCTTCGAGCACGCCAACCCCGGCGACCTGTTCATCCAGAAGGCGCCCGCCTCCACCATCGGCGACCTCGCCGAGGCCGTCCAGGAGGTCTTCGGCCGCGTGGGCACCCAGGTGATCGGCACCCGCCACGGCGAGAAGCTCTTCGAGACCCTCATGACCCGCGAGGAGCGCCTGCGCGCCGAGGACATGGGCGGCTACTACCGCGTGGCCTGCGACTCGCGCGACCTGAACTACGACAAGTTCGTCGTCGACGGCGAGGTGGAGACCCAGGCCGACGAGTCCTACACCTCCCACAACACGGAGCGCCTCGACGTGGAGGGCACCATCGCCAAGATCAAGACCGCCGAGTACGTACAGCTGGCCCTGGAGGGCCGCGAGCACGAGGCGGTGCAGTAGGGTGCGCATACTCGTCACCGGCGCCAGGGGCTTCGTCGGGAAAAACCTCTGCTGCGCCCTCAAGAACATAAGGGACGGCAAGGACCGCCGCGAGAAGTACCAGGCTTTATTGCCGCTCGAGGTCATGGAGTACGACCTCGACTCGACGCCCGCCGAGCTGGACGGCTACTGCTCCCGCGCCGACTTCGTCTTCAACCTGGCGGGCGTCAACCGCCCAAAGGAGCAGTCTGAGTTCATGGAGGGCAACTTCGGGTTCGCCTCCACGCTGCTGGACGCCCTCGAGCGCCACGGGAATAAGTGCCCCGTCATGCTCTCCAGCTCCGCGCAGGCGAGCCTGTCGGGCCGCTTCGAGGGCTCGGTCTACGGCGAGTCGAAGCTCGCGGGGGAGGGCCTCTTCCGCGAGTACTCGGAGCGCACGGGGGCGCCCGTGCTCATCTACCGCTTCCCGAACCTCTACGGCAAGTGGTGCCGGCCGCGCTACAACTCCGCCGTGGCCACCTTCTGCGACGCCATCGCGAACGGACGCCCCTACACCGTCAACGACCCCTCGGTGGAGCTGGAGCTCCTCTATATCGACGACCTCGTCGACGAGATGCTGGGCGCCCTGCTGGGACGGGAGCACCGCTGCGGCTACGAGGGGCTGGAGCGCGTGGAGGGCGAGGAGTTCTGCTACGTCCCGGAAACTGACGTCAAGTCGCTCGGCGAGATCGTCTACCTGTTGGACACTTTCCGCGACAGCCGCGAGACGCTGTCGGTGCCCGACCTTTCGGAGGGCTCCTTCTCCAAGAAGCTCTGGAGCACGTTCCTGTCCTACTACGAGCCGGGCAACTTCGCCTATAGCCTCAAGCCCAACGTGGACGACCGCGGCTCTTTCACGGAGTTCCTGCGCACGCCCGAGCGCGGCCAGGTCTCTGTCAACGTGAGCAGGCCCGGAATCACCAAGGGCAACCACTGGCACATGAGCAAGTGGGAGAGGTTCCTGGTGGTCTCCGGCACCGCGAGCATCAAGCTGAGGAAGGTGGGGGAGGACGCCGAGGGCAACCCGTTCCCCGTCGACGAGTATGTCGTCTCGGGTTCCGACATGCGGGCCGTGGAGATGATTCCCGGCTACACGCACTCCATCACCAACCTGTCCGACACCGAGGACCTCGTGACGGTCATGTGGGCCAACGAGCCCTTCGACCCCGAGAACCCCGACACCTACTACGAGGAGGTCTAGCCGCATGGGCAAGGACTATTCCGATATCGAATTCAAAGACGACGGCCGCCTGAAGCTCCTGATCATCGTGGGCACCCGCCCCGAGGTCATCCGCCTGTCCGAGGTCATCAAGAAGTGCCGACGCCACTTCGACTGCCTGCTGGCGCACACCGGGCAGAACTACGACTACACGCTCAACGGCATCTTCTTCCGCGACCTGTCGCTCGCCGACCCGGACGTCTACCTGGACGCCGTTGGCGCGGACCTGGGCGAGACCGTGGGCAACATCATCGCCGCGAGCTACAGGCTCATGGTCCAGGTGCAGCCCGACGCGCTGCTGATCCTGGGCGACACCAACAGCTGCCTGTCCGCCATCGCGGCCAAGAGGCTCCACATCCCCATCTTCCACATGGAGGCGGGCAACCGCTGCAAGGACGAGTGCCTGCCCGAGGAGACCAACCGCCGCATCGTCGACGTGATCTCCGACGTCAACCTGGCCTACTCCGAGCACGCCCGCCGCTACCTGAAGGACACCGGCTGCGCCCCCGAGCGCACCTACGTCACGGGGTCTCCCATGGCCGAGGTCCTGCGCGCCAACCTTGAGAAGATCGAGGCCTCCGACGTCCTCTCCGAGCTCGGCCTGGAGCCCAAGCGCTACATGCTGCTTTCCGCCCACCGCGAGGAGAATATCGACACCGAGGCGAACTTCACGAGCCTGTTCACCGCCATCAACGCCCTGGCCGAGAAGTACGACATGCCGATCCTGTACTCCTGCCACCCGCGCTCCCGCAAGCGCCTGGAGGCCACCGGCTTCAAGCTCGACCCGCGCGTGCGCATGCACGAGCCCATGGGCTTTCACGACTACAACTGCCTGCAGATGAACGCCTTCGCGGTGGTCTCCGACTCCGGCACCCTGCCCGAGGAGTCCAGCTTCTTCGCCAGTATCGGCCGCCCGTTCCCGGCGGTGTGCATCCGCACCTCCACCGAGCGCCCAGAAGCCCTGGACAAGGCCTGCTTCACGCTGGCCGGCATCAGCGAGCGCGGCCTGCTCCAGGCCGTCCACACCGCCGTCGAGCTCGACGCGGAGGGATCGCTGCCCGAGGCTCCCGTGCCCGACTACGCCGATGAGACCGTGTCCACAAAGGTGGTCAAGATCATCCAGAGCTACACCGGCGTGGTGAACAAGATGGTGTGGAGGAAATCTTAGCCATGGGCGCTGGGTACAGATTGCTTGATGGTATCTCGCGAGCTTATAACAAATTGCTCTTGCTCCCTGCCCTACGTCGCTCCTTTGCATCATGCGGTAAAAACGTAACTATCGGTCGTCGTAGTGAAATTCAGGGGATTGAAAATATTTACATGGGACATAATGTATATATTGGCCCAGGAGCAACGTTTCTGACGACCCGTGCGAAGATTCATATCGGCAATTACGTCATGAGCGGCCCTCATCTTACAATTATTACTGGAGACCATCGTACAGATGTTCTCGACCGACCCATGATGACGCTTGATGAGTCGGACAAGCTTCCAGAGAATGATCAAGATGTCGTCATCGGCAATGATGTATGGATTGGCAGCGGCGTAACGATTCTTAAGGGCGTTAGAATTGCCGACCATTGTGTGATTGCAGCCGGTACGGTAGTGACAAAAGACGTTGGCCCGGAGTTTTCAATCTGGGGGGGCTTCCAGCTCGCCGTCTAAGCTTTCGGTAAGAGGAAATCAATGACTAAAGGTTATCCGCACGTCCATGCAAAGGTGTTGATGGTCGGACCTGATCTCTCTCTTCACGGCGGAATCGTCTCAGTCGTGAAAGGTTATCTAGACGCAGGTCTCCCTGAGGCATGCGATGCCTTTGAGTACCTGGGGACGGGCATCGGTTCCTCAACGCTCGGTAAAACCGTCGCATTTTCCCGAGCGTTGATTCGCTATGCGATGATCATGCCATCCTATGACATTATTCATTTACATATTAGCGCCCGTGGCTCCTACAAACGTAAGTCAATTATGGCTCGTATGGCCCACAAAGCAGGCAAGTACGTAATACTCCACGACCACGATGGTGAGTTTAAGAAGGCCTTCGAAGAGGGTGGAGAATCCTACCGTCGTGATGTTAGAAAGACCTTTAGTATCGCCGACCGAGTTGTGGTTCTGTCGGAAGAGTGGCGCGACTATTTTTCAAAAAACGTTTGCGACCTGGAGAAGATTGACGTTGTTCATAACGGTGTCAAAGTTCCAGACCAGCCGTGCGCACCTTGCGCGCGTCAAGAGAAATCCTGTCGCGTTTTCCCGACACCAAGGTCGTATTCGGCGGAGACGGAGAGGTCGAAAAGAATAAATCTCTTGCGGCAGAGCTCGGTATTGCCGACCGCTGCGAGTTCCACGGCTGGGTCGCGGGCGCAGAACGTGAGGAGCTCTTTGAGCGTGCCGCGGTGTACTGCCTCCCCTCCAAAAACGAGGGGCTCCCCATGAGCGTTCTTGAAGCCATGGCCAGAGGAATTCCAACTGTTGCCACTCCCGTTGGCGGAATTCCTCAAGTAATTAATGATGGTGTTAATGGCGTTCTGATTCCGGTAGATAACTATCAAGCCCTGGCCGTTGCATTGAATCATCTTCTCGAATCAAGCGAGCTTAGAAAAGAAATGGGAACTTTGGCCCGAAAAAAGATACTCAGTTCATTTGATATCAACTTGCTCTTGAGCGAAATACTCGGTATCTATTGCAATGCTGTCAGCGGTAATTAGAGGATTAAATTGAATTCAAAGAAGTTAGCACATGAAGCTGGGCACATTGTCTTTATTCATCCTTCCTTGATGGGTGGCGGTGCCGAGCGCGTCTCTCTTGCGCTTGCATCGTACTTCGTTTCTCATGGTATTAGATTTACCTATTTCTTGACTAAAAGTAACGTTATTGAATATGAAGTGCCAGATGGAGTTGAAGTGTGTTCTGAGTTTGCAGACGCTTCGCTTAAGCCACTCGACCAGGTCAAGCTAATACGGCGTTTTGTTTCCGAACGGCCCAAAGCCACGGTGATTTCATTTTTGCCACATCAAAACATGTATACGCTTATCGCGACTATCGGACTTCCAAATAGGGTTATTGTTTCAG
>CALDBJ010000122.1 GCA_937937835.1 uncultured Collinsella sp. | reverse complement strand
CCGCATCTCGTTTCGATTAACAAGAGAATGTCAGAGTCATGGGCATACCAATGGAGTTCAGGGCGCTGTGGAACCATGTCTCCCTCGAATTCCTGTGTAAACAGGATTTTCTTCTCATTTCTCGTTAAATCGCTCAAAGAGCCGTTGATTCGAGTCGAGCCCTTCTTTCCCGCTTTGGCATTTCCCTTAACCTGGTGGCCTCTCCGAGTTTCCTCGTACTCCGTCACCTCCAACTTGCAGCGCTTCGCGCCAAGCATGAACGCAATCCGTCTCAACTCGGCCATCTTGTCTTGTTGCATGGTTGCGAAATAGGAGTCAAGATCAACAAAGCGAGACCGATCAAAAGCATCTATGTAATATGTGGAATAAAGAGATGGTTTAGGGTAGAAAGACAGCTCGCTATCCCCAATTGCTTCGCGGTACAAATTGAAAATCTGCGTGCCCTTAACAGTATCCAACCAACCAATAGCATCCCTACAGACATCGATGTCCCGACGCTCATTTCCGTCAACAATTCGAATCATGTTCGGCAAATGGAATGAAGGGCTCTGATAGACCTCTTTGGTTGCAGGCCTGTACCTATTGAGCCGTTGCTGGTATGCCCAATCGTTGACGGCGTCACCAATATCCGCAGCAGCACCTGCCGCACCATCGGCCGCATCAGCAATAGCCGCCAAGGCGTCATCGACCATCGGAGTTGCAGCACGCATTGCACCATCGGCAACTTTCTGTACGGTTGCAACCGCGCCCGCCATCGCGCTTCCGGCGCCATCAACCAACCCAGCAGCGGCCTTACGGATATCAAAACTCTGCTTATGTCGCGACAGCTCCTCCCTTTCGACAACAGCTAGATCGTCTTTATCCTCCATAGTGACCTCCTATTTCCGATAGTCGAAATCAACCGTATATTCATCGCCAAATGCCGAGTTGAACATCGCACGGATATTTGCTTCGGCGTTCACTCGAGCCTCTTCGAGCAGCTTGCCATCCTTGATGGCCTCGCTTTCACTCCGCTCCTTGCACTGCGCTTCAAACGCCGTGACGTCTTTGACCTCAATGGGATTGAGGATGTTGTTGCGTTCCTCGAGAGCACCCGACTTATTCATATCCGGCGTGTTCGAGATTACATAAGGCTCATCCATCGTAATGGTCAGCTTTTTCTTGTTTGTATGTATCTCTGCCGTCTCGAGATTCACACCCGCCTTAATGGTTCCCACATAGCGGTACCAAAAGCTGTTTTCCGTAAACGGGATATCAAACCAATCGAAAAACCTCTTGGTATCCGTCACCTTATCGACAATCGCATAGTTCTGCGATGCAGAAACCATCTCGTTCTGGGAAGCGATGCGTTCAAACACGACCGACGGAGAAAGCGTATTGGGGGTCGTTTCTTTCGCGCCCGCAGCTTTGCCGTTATTAAAGATGGTAATGAAAAGTACAGCCACAATCACTCCACCAAGCGCCAGGCCCGCAAAGAATACCTTGGGCTTTGTCAGGATTCTCCCGAGTTTCGCTTTCAGCGCCCCCATGCCTTCCTCTATCTCATCCATCCCCTATTCCTTTCAAAATCCCTGTTATTTAAGAAACTGCCGTGGGTTATACCTCATGCCTTAATTGTCGTTTTCAGCATGTCTTTAGACGAGGGCAGTTGTTTGCAATCCGAAATAATACGCATTCGTTCGCAGCACTTGTTGTTCAATAATTGGCATAAAACGGGCAGGTCAACCATTCATTGCCGATTAACCCGCCCCTTCCGTGCAGAACTTATTTATTTACATCGTAGCTGGAAACAGATGCGACAACGCGCGCGGCGTCAACATCGGACATTGCCTCGAACTTGACTTTCTCACCCGGCGCCCACGAAGAAGTGTCCGCATAGGTCTCCTCCGCTTTGATGTCATCTGCATCATAAAGAGCAAGTGTCAGGCTGACGTTAGAGAACGATATACCAGAGGTGTTCTCAACTACCGCCGTATACGTATACAGACCGTAACCGTCATCCGATTTTTCGAAATTTGCTCCCTGAATCAAACTGTTGATGGCATCCTCGTAGCGGGTCTTCTCTGCTACGGACTTTCCATTCTTAATTAAGTCGTTGAAATCATCCTCGTATTTCTCCCCGACTTCCAACCCGTAATTATCAACAAGCTTTTTGAGCTGCGCAGACCGCTTATCGTAGACCTTATTCCACTCTTCGTAATAATCCGAAGACGATTGCGAGTAATCCTCGGTCACTTTAAGCTGGTCATCAAGCAGATTCAGATACGTGATTACGTCCTGTTGCATCTTGGAATCCTTAAACCTAGCGTTCTTGAGTTCCTTGTCGTTCTTGATTTCGGCCTCAATAGCTTCCTGGATATTCTCGGTTGAATGAGGATCATCATCGTTTGCATTAGATTCAATGACGTCGGACCTTCTCTCAAACCCGGCGGCGATAACATTCATCGCCTTATCGTCGACATATTTCGACTTTGCAGCGTTTGCATCATTCTGTGAACAGGCCGAAATGAACCCCAGAGAACAGATGAGTAGTACAAGTAAACCCATCATGGGCATCTTTTTAGTAATATTTCGTTTCACGACTATTTCCCTTCGATTGACGTTGCAACTCATAGCCCCTCATCAAAAAGCAGACGAATTGACAACGCGGTGGCACTATTTGGTTTAAGGGCGTGAACTGGATAAATGCTGAGGGAAGGAGCGGGCCCGCGTAAGAATACTACCCTCATCAAATTGTCTAGTTAAAGCGAACGATTAAACGGCGGGCGGTCAACAATAGCTGAATCCGCCCGTCTCCAACGATCAAACGTCGACGGACTAACGCCCAATAGTGCGGCAGCGTCCCGCCTTGTCACCCCACCTCCTTTAAATGATTGGACAACTGAACGATAGTTTTCTGGACGCTCGATCATTGGGCGTCCAAATCGAATGCCGCGCGATCGCGCCGAAGCAATACCTTCAGCTTGTCTTTGCTTTATGTTTTCGCGCTCCACCTGAGCCACGTAGCTCAAAACCTGAAGCACTAGATCGGCAATAAAAGTCCCCGTAATTCCATTGGGTTGTTCGCGTGTATCAAGCAATGGCATATCGAGCACCACGATGGCAACGCGTTTGTCCGTCGTTAGGCGACGCCATTCATCGATAACTTCACGGTAGTCGCGACCCAATCGATCGATACTCTTAATCACCAGAACGTCCCCTTCGCGCAGACGACGAAGAAGACGCCGGTACTGAGGACGCCTGAAGTCCTTTCCACTCGCTTTGTCAGCATAGATCAAATTCGTTTGGACCGGAAACTGCTCCAGCGCATCCAGTTGGCGATCCAGGTTCTGATCTGCTGACGAAACTCGAGCATACCCATAGATTCTGTTTTTCATAATTGCCCCTATCAGCCGCACGATGGCAGCTTCAGCTCATCTGAGAGCCCACTCACAATAGGGCGTGCAAATTTCGCGAATGGGTTGAACCCATTTTCGGGCTCCAACGTAAGCTATTCAAGCACCGCTTCGATAACGCACGGCGCCAACCTTATGCTTTGAAATGAAATTAATCGTTTTTAATTGAGATTAACTAGAATAAAATGAAATTAACCCGAGACGCTAAAGGAGGGCATTGTGGAATACCTCGAAAACCCGTTTACCCCCAGTTTTGGTGAGGTTCCTGCCCATCTCGCTGGCAGACAGCAGATTATTCGGGATTTGGACCGTGCCTTCTTGAGCCAGCGCAGGCGCCCAGAATTGACCTCGATCTTCTCAGGCGCGCGTGGAACCGGTAAAACCGCTCTCATGTCGTCGCTCGCGACAAGGGCGGAATCCCACGGCTGGATAGCCGTAAAGACGACCGCGCTCCCGGGAATGCTTGAGGAAATCGAGTTCGGGACGAAACGCGCCGCAGCCCATCTCATCGAATCGTCCAACCACTTCGAAGTCACCGGTCTCGGAATTGCACCGCTCGGCAGCATCGAGGTCAATCGCGTTCACGATGCCTCAACCTGGCGTTATCGCATGAGCGACATCATCGACCAGCTCAACGAGGCGGGCACCGGTCTGCTCGTCACGGTTGACGAGGTGGACCCGACACTCGACGAGATGATTCAGCTCGCAGCGACGTATCAGCACTTTGTGACCGATGGGAAACGCGTCGCCCTGCTCATGGCGGGACTTCCCAACAATGTCTCGACGTTGCTGAACCACAAGACGGTCTCGTTCCTTCGCCGCGCCCAACAATATCATCTGGGTCGCATTGCCGACTATGACGTACGCGAGGCCTTGATTCGCACAATCCAGGAAAACGATCGCCTGGCAGATGCTGAGGGAATCGATAGAGCCGTTCGCTCGATCTCTGGTTTTCCCTTCCTATTGCAACTCGTAGGCTACCGTGCCTGGGATCTCACAAGCGATTCGAAGGAAATCTCGTCACGCGACTTTGACCTGGGAATCAAAATCGCGCGCGACGAGATGGACGACCGAATCCTCGCGGCAACCTATCGGGAACTCACTGCAGAGGACAAGCGATTCCTCATCGCCATGCTCGATGACGAAGAAGAGTCCACCACCGCCGACCTTATCGAGCGCCTTAAGCGTTCGCCGCAGCAGGTCTCCCGCTACCGACGCCGCATGATAGATGCCGGCATCATTGGAGAACGAGGACGAGGGCTCGTCGCATTTGAATTGCCATTCTTCCGCGACTATCTCGCGGCTCAATGCGTGAAATAGAAATCAATGTGACAAAGAGGCAGTCCCTTTATCACATTTGGCTATAGGTAGCGACCGGTGATGCTTGCGGGGCAGGCCGCGATGTCGCCCGGCGTGCCGGCGCAGACGATTTGCCCGCCGGCGTCGCCACCGCCCGGACCCATGTCGATCACATAATCGGCGTTACGGATAAGGTCGAGGTCGTGCTCGATCACGACGACTGTGGCGCCCTTGGCAACGAGGCCGTCAAACACGCTCAGCAGCACCTGAACATCGAGCGGATGCAGGCCAATCGTGGGCTCGTCGAATACGAATACGGCATCATCCTGCACGCGGCCCATCTCGCTCGCGAGCTTAAGGCGCTGCGCCTCGCCGCCTGAGAGCGCCGGCGTAGGCTCACCGAGCGTGAGATAACCCAAGCCCAGGTCGTGCAAGGTCTGCAAGCGCGCCTGAACTTTCTTGAGCCCCACCGTAGTGTCGATAGCCTCGTCCACACTCATGTCCATGAGCTGCGGCAACGTCAGCAAGCTCCCGTCCTTACCCTCGCGATGGATATGCGAGGCGGCCTCGGCGTAGCGCGAACCACGGCATGCTGGGCAGATGATCTCGACGTCGGGCAAAAACTGCACGTCGAGCGATATCGAGCCCGTGCCGTCACACGTAGGGCAGCGCAAGGCGCCGGTGTTGTAGCTAAAGGCGCCCGCCTTGTAGCCGGCTGCCTTGGCCTCGGGCGTACGGGCGAAGGCGCGGCGCAGCTCGTCATGGATGTCGGCATAAGTCGCTACCGTCGAGCGCACGTTGGCGCCGATGGGCGTAGCGTCAATCAGGTTTGCGCGGGCAATACCCTCGGCATCGACCCAACGCACGTGCCCCGGCAGGCGCTCGCCAGCTGCCTGCGCCTTGAGTGCCGGGATGAGCGTCTCGAGCACCAGTGTCGTCTTGCCCGAACCCGAAACACCCGTTACCGCGACAAGGCGGCCGCGCGGGATATCGACTTCGAGCGGTTTGACGGTATGGATGGCCTCGGTTGCCATGCGGATATGGCCCTGATCGAACATGTCGTCGTCAGTCACCTGCGGACGCAAGCGCTTGGGCTCTGCGCGCAAAAACGGAGCGATGCGGCTGCCCCGCGATTGCTCGACCTCGTCTACCGTGCCTGCAGCAATCACATTGCCGCCGCCTGCTCCAGCAACGGGACCCATCTCGACCAGATAGTCGGCATCCGCCAGTACGCGCGTATCGTGGTCGACAACAACCACGGTGTTACCGTCATCCACCAGATCGCGCATCACGCCCACCAGGCCGTCGACATTGGCAGGATGCAAGCCAATCGAAGGCTCGTCCAGCACATAAAGCACGCCTGTCGATCGATTGCGCACCACGCGAGCAAGCTGCACGCGCTGGCGCTCACCCGTGGAGAGCGTGGCACCGGCGCGGTCGAGTGAAAGGTAATCGAGGCCCAGATCGACCAGACGACGGGCCGCGCCCAAAAACGAATCGCAGATATCCGCTGCCATGGGCTGCATCTCAGTCGGCAAGGATGCAGGCACCCCGCGCACCCACTCAATCGCCTCGCCTAGCGTCATGGCCGCGGCCTGCGCCAAATTGATACCGCGCACTTGAGGCAGGCGCGCAGCCTCGGAGAGACGCGTGCCGCCGCAATCGCGGCATGGCCCCTCGCGCAAAAAGCGCGCAACGCGTTTTAAACCCTTATCGTCCTTAACCTTGGCGAGCGCATTCTCGACGGTATAGACGGCGTTGTAATAGGTAAAGTCGAGCGGCGTGGCGCCCTCGCCGTTCTTGGGAACGTAAAGAATGTGCTTCTTAACCGCCGGGCCATGGAACACGATGTCGCGCTCTTGAGGTGTGAGCTGGTTAAACGGCACGTCGGTGCGCACGCCCATCTCGCCAGCCACCTGTTTCATCAGATCCCACATGAGCGTGCCCCAGGGAAGCACCGCGCCTTCGTTGATGGTCTTTGACTCGTCGGGCACCAGGCTCGCCTCGTCCACCTCGCGCATGACACCGGTGCCGCCACAGGTGGGGCATGCACCGCCGCTGTTAAAGGCAAGGTCCTCGGCGCTCGGAGCGTAGAACTCGCGGCCGCATGCGGAGCACGTGAGCGACAGGCCAGCCGCTACGTTAAGGCTCGGCTCCACGCGCGCCCCGCAATGCGGGCACACATGATGGGCGCAGCGGCTAAAGAGTAGACGCAGGCTATTGTTGAGCTCGGTCATGGTGCCAAAGGCAGAACGCACGCCCGGCACGCTGGGGCGCTGATGCAATGCGAGCGCCGCCGGCACGTGCAGCACCTCGTCCACCTGGGCGTGTTCGGCCTGTGTTAGGCGACGGCGAGTATAGGTGCTGAGTGCTTCCAAGTAGCGACGCGAGCCCTCGGCATAAAGAACCCCCAGCGCCAGCGAACTCTTGCCCGAACCCGATACGCCGGCAATACCCACGAGCTTTCCCAGCGGAATGTCGATATCGATGTCCTTGAGGTTATGGACGCGCGCGCCACGTACCTCGATAGCCTGCGGGCTCATCTTCTGTTCCGTCACCTTTATCACCCTACTCATGCCATAAAACTCGATCGCGAATGTACGCGCCCAGCATGGGCACGGTAAACCGGACGAGGCCGTATCCGGCAGCTTCGATGACGCGCTCGCGAATCAAGCTTGCGCGATATTTACTCGCCCAGCTTTGGGTACGATCGCAACGCTCAATGATATCCGCCATGCGCGTCGGCTTGCCCTCGTCAGCCGCCATGGCTTCAATAAAGAGGCGCTGTGGGCTGCGCAATCCGTAATACAGGGGCGCGTCGACCGCTTCATAGAACTCGGAGATGGCATCCACGTGCCCAGCCTCAACATCGCGCTCTTCAATGACCTGCGAGTCACGCCGAATGGCAGACCGCCACATGTAATATCCCACCAGCTGAACCATATAGGGATGCCCCATGCTCTTGTGTGCCGCAAGATCAGCCGTCCCCGCGTCAACGTAAAGACCAGCGTTTTTGACCGTCTGGATATATGAATCGCGCACCTTGGGCAAAGAAATCGCCCCCAGCGTACGCTGCTGGGCACGCCGCAAAAACGTCACGCTCGGCTCTTCGAGCAGATCGTCAACCATACTGGGTAAGCCGGCAAACACCAGCGCGAGACCGCGCTGGTCGCTATCGGACAAGCCCGTGGCATCCTGGTCTCCGAGCACCTGCTGATAGAGAACGGCAAGGGCCGCCAGCTCCTCGATAGACGCCGATTGTGCCTCGTCAATCGCAAACAGCATGCCTTTGCCTGGATCGAGCTTCTTAAGGCGCTCGTTGACCAGCCCGCGCAGCGTTTCACCCTTTGCACGCGCCGCCTCGACCGACATGCGCCCGAATGATGGACCGAGTTCCATTGACGTCACAACGGGTTTATTCGAGCGAAGTGCATCGGCCAAGCGATCGCATAAGCCAAGCGAAGCGGAATCGGAGACAACCGCCCATCCGCGCTCATTGGCTAGACGTTGCAGCTCCCGCAGGAGAACCGTCTTGCCGCAACCGCGGTTTCCCGTAATGAGCATGAGCCTGCCCGGCGCTCCGGCGCCGTTATCGAGCCCTTCCTCGAAATCTTCGATGACCGACTCGCGACCGATGAGTATCGGAGGCCGCTTGCCAGCCGTGGGCTTAAAGGGATTTGGATTCATGTCGGCCTCCTCGGATTGGCAAACCTTGGCAATAGTTATACCAACTTGTACCGAGTTATACCAATAGCATGTGACAAAGGAACTGTCCCTTTGTCACATGTGGCCGAAAAACTCGGCGTCTGCTGCTCGCCAGGGGCGAAAGGTGGCGGGATCGACCTTTACGTGCGCCGTGGCGGGGACGTCGTGCCACTTGACGGTGTAGCCGGCGCCATGAGAGCAGAAGACCGAGTCGGGCGTATTGGGCAGATCGGCCTCGGGCTTATAGGCGGCCGCCTCAATTACGCGCTCAGCATCATGGCAAGCCGCATAGCCGGCGAACTCTAGGTACAGATGTCCGCGACCGCTCGTGTAGGCAGCCACCTCCAGCGCGTAATCCTGCACCTCGGATGCCGGTACGCGACCCACAAGCTTCGCCCGGTCGCCCGCCATCGTCGGCGGCTCGTACTCGGCACCCATGCGCGTGGCATCCGAGAGCGCCCGGCCCACGCACTCCCCCGGCACCTCGAGCTCAAAGCAGTACCACGGCTCCAACAGCACCGCCGCGCCGGCCTCACGCGCCTGCATCAAACCCTGGCGAATCGCGCGGTACGTGGCCTGGCGAAAATCGCCGCCCTCGGTGTGTTTGGCATGCGCACGGCCGCCCGTGAGCGTAATGCGCACATCGGTGATGGGCGAGCCGGTCAGCGCGCCCAGGTGATCGCGCTCCATGGCGTTGGTGAGCGCCAGACGCTGCCAGTTAAGATCGAGCTCGTCGGTCGAGGTCACGGTGCCAAACTGCACGCCCGAACCCGCTGGCAACGGCTCCAGGCGCAGATGCACCTCGGCATAGTGGCGCAGCGGCTCAAAGTGGCCCACGCCCACGACCGGCTGCGAAATAGTCTCCTTATAGAGAATGCCGCCAGACTCAAACGCAACCGAAAGGCCAAAGCGATCGGCCAATACCCGCTGCACGACCTCGAGTTGCACCGCTCCCATGAGCTGCAGATGTATTTGTTCAAGATGCGTATTCCAGCTTACGCCGAGCATGGGATCTTCGTCGGCAAGCTCGGCCAGCGCTTTGAACACCGCATGGACATCGTGTTCGCCTGGAAGCACCGTATAGGTGAGGACCGGCGCAATGACAGGTGCATCGCCCGCGGGCTCCGCGCCCAGGGCGTCCCCCGGGCGAACGTGCGCAAGGCCCGTCACGGCACAAATACCGCCAGCAGCAACTTCTTGGGCAAGCTCATACTTCTCGCCGTTATAGATGCGTACCTGATCGACCTTCTGCTCCCATGCCTCGGCACCGGAACGTCCGCCAATCATCTGCTTGGCATGCAGTGTGCCGCCGGTTACTTTAACCCATGCCAAGCGCTCGCCGCGATCCCCGAGGCTCACGCGGTAGACGCGCGCGGCAAACTCCGGGTGCCATGCCTGTTCGCGCATCAGCGCGCATATACCATCCAGCAGCTCGTCCACGCCTTGGTCCTTGAGCGCCGAGCCGGCAAAGCAGGGAAAGAGCTTACGCTCGGCAACCATGCGCGACAGCGTCGCGACGGAAAGCCCACCCGCCTCAAGAAACTCCTCGAGCGCTTCTTCGTCTAACGCGGCAGCGTCCTCCTGAACGGCCCCGCCCGCCAGCAGCTCGCCGGCATCCAGACAGCCTTCGGAAAGACGCTGCCCAAGCTGGGCCAGCAACGCATCGCGACCAGGGTTCTCAAGATCGATCTTGTTGATAAAAATGAACGTAGGTATGTCATAGCGCGCAAGCAGGCGCCACAGGGTTTCGGTATGCCCCTGCACGCCGTCGTTGGCGCCCACAACCAAAATCGCGTAGTCGAGTGCGCGCAGCGTGCGCTCCGCCTCGGCAGAAAAATCGACATGTCCCGGCGCATCCACGAGCATGACGTGAGTATCGCCATGGTCGAGCACAGCCTGCGACGAGAAGATCGTAATACCGCGCTCGCGCTCAATCTCGTTCGTATCCAGATGCGAATCGCCATTGTCCACGCGGCCGCGCTTGCGAATGCGGCCCGCGTTGAATAGCATGGCCTCGGCCAACGTGGTCTTGCCGGCATCGACATGCGCCAAGATTCCAACGACCGCTTGCTTCGACATGGCTCTCCTCTTATTGCAAGCCCATCGCACGCGGCAACGGGCGTCCTCATTCCACACTGGATGATACAATTTACGGGCCGGTGGGCGAAGCGGGCCCTATCCCCCGACCGAGCTCATCGCCCTGCGTTGCCGCGCGGCGATTTTCGTAGGTTCGCGCCTTGCGAAAGCCGGCTTGCAAAACAGTCAGCGAACGAAAATGGCCCCACCCGGGGCCATTTTCGTTCGTGCAAATTGTTGACACGCGTCCCCGCTCTTATGCCTCACGCAGCCAGTCAAACGCCACGCGCGGGGTGCCGTCGGACACATACACGATGCCGGCGCGCTCAAACCCCGCCTTAATACTCGCACCCTGCATGGGCAGGTTATCCTGATGCGTGTCGATACGCAGGTGATCGGCACGCTCTTTGGCAAAGGCAAACATCGCGGCCGCGATACCGTGCGCGGTGCCGTCGGACGCCACACGGTGCAGCACGGCGTACGGAGTGTCGCTGCGCCATTGCCCGTCCTCAATTACGTCATAGCACTCGTCCGGGCCCGGTAAAAAGGCAAACGTCGCCACCACGCGGCCGTCGACTTCACACACATAGCTGCCACCGGCGGCGATATCGGCAGCCAGCTGCTCGGCAGAAGGCGTGCCCTCGGGCCACTGCGTGGCGTTGCCATGCGCGCGCATAAAGGCGCGGGCCGTGTCATAGATAGCCATGACGGCGGGAATGTCGGTATCGAGGGTTTTTCTGATCATCACGCGGCGACCTCACGTTTATTGGTATCACTTTGATTGGGCAATGATACCAGCGTTTGGAGAGGGGCACGAAGCAGATGGGGAGCAAAAAGCGAGCCGCTTGGTCAAAAGCCAAAAGCGAGTTTTTGGGCGCTGCCACGGGCGGCGATATGAGCGACCTGTTTGCGCGCGAAGACGAGCGCCGCGACGCCCTGAACGCCGAGCGCGACGAGGCCTGGCGCTACAAATCGTGCGAACGCAAAAACCGTTACGACACGCGCGCCGAGGCCGAGGCAGTTATGGCCGACTGCGAAAGCCGCGGGCGGCGCGGTTTGGCCTGCTACAAATGCGAATACTGCGGCGGCTGGCACCTGACATCGCACCCTTGGAAATAGGCACCGCATCGGCACGGCACCGACGGAGCGCCAACCATCGCACGCAAGCTACGGGCGCGGCGGCACCAAGACATCGTAACGAACGGCCTTGCCCGCAAGTTGATAGCTCGGCTTAACACCGGCAAGCAGTGGCCCCTTCACCGGCCGCTTGATAACCAACTTGCGCGGGTGCACCGCAAGCGCAGCCTCAACCAGCGTCTCCTCATCGGCGCACGGCTGCTCCAGATGGTGCAAGAGTTGGAATTTCTTTTTAACCGCCGCGCTCTTGGTGCGTCCGGGAAACATGGGGTCCAGATACACCACGTCGGGAGCGGTGAGCTCGCCCCGCCCGATCAGCTCAGCTGTATGGTAAAGGCCGGCAATGCTGTCCTCGCCCGCATGTAAGCGCATGCGCGCCACGGCTGTCGCAAGCACCGGATCATCTGCCGCGCGATCCAAAGCATCCTTGAGGAGCGCCGCGATCACGCAATCCTGCTCATACAGATCGACGGTAAAGCCCGCGGCCGCCAGCAGCAGCGAATCCTCGCCAAAGCCTGCCGTGGCGTCAATCGCCCATGGGCTCTCGATGCCTTTTGCGCGCGCAGCCTTTACCAGCAGTTCTTGCTGCAGACGGCCCTGCTTGAGCCGTGGAAGCATGCGGCCAAAATCGGCACGCAGCTCCATCGTGCCGTCGGTAAGTGTGAGGCCCTCGGACTTCCCGATCAGCTCAAGCCCCGCGGACCGAGCAACAGAAAAGGGATCGACGACGCCCATGGGTACTCCTTAGCAAGCAAAACGAATACGTGAGCGCCGTTTGTGTCGGCACCCAACCGTCCGCTATTGTCCCACATGCGACATGGCCCACAGCATCGCAATACAAAGCACCGCCATCAATCCCGTGCACACAGTAGCGATCACGGAATCACTCATGCGCCTTCCCAACGACCGCGCCTCACGTACCTGCTCTGCTCCGTACATCATGGTTCCTCCTTCGGTCTAGCTCTTACCATGGCCCCATCATCGCAGCGCCGCGCATACGCTGCCATCGATTTGGCTTACGCCCAGCTTTCCTTTTTGAAAGGTTGGACCGCACAGGCAAGAGACGCTTTCAAACGCATGCATCGCCCCGTTGAACTACAATGTGCTTCACCATATGTGCAATACATTGGGTGCGCCAAGTTGGCGTACTCGTATCGAAAGGACCAGCCATGAGCTTCACTCGCAAGACTCTCAAAATCCTTGCTCTCATCTACTTCGTTTTGGGCATCGCCAGCCTCGTCACCGCCGGCGTCGGTATCGCCACGGGCGGTCTCGATTCCACGTACGGTTCGTACGCCACGCTCGCAGCGGTCGTGCTTATCGCCAAGGGTCTCGTCGACCTTGCTGCAGGCGTCGCCGGTGTCAAGGGCGCCAACAAGCCTTCGCAGGTGGACGGCGCGTTTAAGCTCGGTATTGTTGCCGCGGTCGCCACGCTTGCCCAAGCGGTGCTCACGCTTCCCGCGTTTGGCGGCGACGCCATCAACTTTGGCGCCTTTGTCATCGTGGTGTACGACCTGTTCTTTGTCCAGCAGGCACACGCCGTTAAGGCCGAGAACAAGGACCGCCTGTAAGCGCTCGCTTCTCATAACCTCTGCAGCCAAGCAACTAAAAAGGGCCGATCGCGCATCTCCGCGGTCGGCCCTTTACGTTTGCCCAGATAAAACCTACCAAAATAAACCTGTCCCTTTTTGGCAGGTTGTTAGCTGTGGCGGTACTCGGCGATGATGAAGTCGATGTCGGTTTGAAGGGTATCCAAATTTGCCAGGCGCTCTTTGTCGGCAGGGCGTGTGCGATAGTAGTACGGCGTCATCTGGAACACCGCCTCGATATCGGCCTGGGTCTGAAGCGTAATATTCGCAGATACCCGCTGCGTTCCGACTAACTCGAGCTCGGTGGTCTTCGGCAGCTTCTCATCGTTAAGGTACGGCGTGTCGTAGAGCACCTCCTTGAGCCCAAACAGATGACGGGCACCCGGCACCACGGTGTAGAGCGAACCCTCCGGCGCCAGCACGCGGGCAAACTCGCGCTCGTTAAAGGGAGCGAAGAGCTCGGTCACCATATCGAAGGCGCCATCGGCCACAGGGATGTCCTTCATGTTGGCCACGAAGTAGGTCGCATCGCCGCGCTTGGCCGCCAAGCGCACCATCTCTTTGCCCAGGTCGAAACCGTAAGCATCCACGCCCGGCACCGCGCCCATGGCGCTGGTGTAGTAGCCCTCGCCACAGCAAATATCGAGCAGCGTCATGGGGCCGTTCACAGACGCGGCGCGCCCAGACACCTGCTTGCGCGCCAACTCAACCATTGCGTCGCGCAACGGCGCGTAGTATCCACGGTTCAGAAAGTCACGACGGCTGCGCGCTTGCGACTTGGGATCGCCCATGGAGTCGCCGCTCTTGGACGAGCGCAGCAGATATAGATAGCCCTCGCGCGCACGGTCAAACCGGTGTCCGCCCGCGCATGCAGCACCGCGCTCGTCGTCCACCAACGGTTCATGGCAAACGGGACACAACAACATGGCAACTCCTTAGCGCGAACAACACAACGCCCACCATTGTCGCACGCCTTCCCCACCTAGTCATAGAAGAGACAAGGAGTGTCCCCAGCTGCCGGCAGAAAAGGAACGTCCCTAAGTGCCGGCTGGCTGCATTAGGAGTATCATCGTCTGCGCAAATAAGCACGAAAGAGCATATTAGAGATTGAGAGCGTATGGCAGACACCGCATCTAAGCACATTGACATGACCACCGGCTCGCTATGGCGCAATATTCCCCTGTTCGCCTTCCCCGTGGCCGCCACGAGCATCTTGGAGCAGCTGTCGAACCTCATCGCCACGGTCATCATCGGTAACTTCTCGGGCGACCAGGGAACCCTCGCCATGGCGGCGGTCGGCTCCAATGTTCCGCTTACCAGTCTTATGCTCAACCTTTTTATAGGCATGTCGCTTGGCTCCAACGTGGTCATCGCCAACGCTATCGGCCGCAACGATCAGAACATGGTCAAACGCGCCGTCCATACCTCGATTTTAATGGCGCTCGTGGGCTTTGTCGTCATCGCACTGGGCGAGATCTTTGCCGAGCCCATGCTCGCTGCGCTCAACGTGCCTGCCGAGACCATGCCGCTCGCTTCGCTCTACCTGCGCGTCTTTTTGCTCAGCATGCCCTCGATCTTGCTCTACAACTTTGAGGCCGCGATCTTCCGCTCCGTCGGCATCACCCGCATGCCGCTGCAGGCGCTTGCCGTGTCCACCGTCCTAAACATTGGCCTGGACCTCATCTTTGTCCCTGTACTCCACTGGGGCGTCGCGGGCGTCGCCATCGCCACCGCCATCGCTTACACCGTCAGCGCCGCTACGCTCTTTATCCGCCTACTCAAGACCGACTCCGTCGTCCGCGTCACCCCACGCGACCTGGCTATCGACCCCGTCGCCCTCAAGCGCATCGTCAAGATTGGCCTGCCCGCCGGCATCCAAAGCGCTGTCTTTGCCGTCGCCAACATCATCATCCAGTCTGCCATCAACAGCCTTGGCACCGAAGTCATGGCCGCATCGAGCGCCGCCATGAGCCTGGAGTACGTGTGCTACAACCTGCTCAACAGCTTTAGTCAGGCTTGCACCACCTTTGTGGGACAAAACCACGGTGCCCGCCAGATCGACCGTTGCACCAAGACGCTCAAGGTCTGCCTAGTCGAAGGCGGTATCGTCGCGCTCACCACGATTATCGTTATTGTCGGCCTGGGGCGCGAGATCTTGTCGCTGTTCAACAGCGATCCCAACATCGTCTCGATCGGCTATATCCGCGTATGTTCGATCTTCCCGGCGTACGCCTTTAGCATGTTCTACGAAAACATGTCGGGCTACCTGCGCGGCTTTGGTATCTCGCTCACGCCCGCCCTCATCACCATGATCTGCGTCTGCGGCATCCGCTTCTACTGGGTGTTCTGCGTGTTCCCGCACTTCCGCACCTTTGCGAACATCATGATGGTCTACCCCATCAGCCTGGGCACCACGGCGTTCTTTATGGTCGTAGCGGTATTGCTCTGCCACCCGGCACGCACCTATCGCGCCACCCAAGCCAAAGCGACAGCCCGCTAAACACCGCACTCAACGCCACGCCAGTCATTAATTGACAATATGTGAGCTCATGTAGTCGATAAAGCGCCTCGTGGCGATAGGCATGGTGTCCCAACTGCGCCAGGCTGCCACTACGTCGCGCGAGGGGGCGTGCACGATGGGCCGCACGCGAATATCGGCTCGCATGCCCTCAACGGTACGGCGATATAGCATGCTCACGCCTAGGCCCTCCTCCACCATCGCCATGATGGTGTAGTCGTCGGTCACCTCACTCGTCACATACGGCGACAGGCCATGCGCAGCAAATGCATCGAGCACCAGGCTCTGTTCGCCCTTATCCAGCAGCACAAACGGCTCGGACGCCAGGTCGGCGAGTGTCACCTTTTTCCTTTGCCGTCAGTGGATGCGCGGCCGGCAATAATGCTACCAACTCGTCGTGATAGACCACGCGCTTCTCGAGACCAGCGGTAAACCCGCGTGCCGTAAAGCAAAAGTCAACCACGCCATCGTGCACCCACTGGGCGTTGCGCGTGTAATCGCCCTGCTTGAGGGTAAAGTGCACGCCCGGATGCAGGGCCCCAAAGTCGCGGATCACGCGCGGCAACACGGTTCGACTCACGTTGGTAAACGTCGCAATGCGAATATCGGTCGACGAAAGCCCCAGCAGCTCCTGGCGCTTGCCCTCGAGCTCGGCCTCGGCAGTCACGATCTGGCGCAGGTACGGCAGATATTGTTTACCGTCGCGCGTAAGCGTAACGCCCTGCTTTCCGCGCTCGATAAGCGTGGTACCCAGCTCGCGCTCGAGCGCTTTGACGGCCTGGCTCACCGCACTTTGCGTATAACCCAGCTCGTCCGCCGCGCCCTTAAGACTGCCGCGATCGACCACCATACAAACAATCTGATACCGCGATGTCATCGTGCCTCCACATCAATGCAGCCGTAAAACGTTTTGTCAGCGCTTTTCGCGCCTACTTTAGCATTTCTTAATCATACTGAAGATACATTCGCTTTACTACATCCACATCTGGGAGCAGCCTTGATTATCGACTTCATCCGAACACCTCCCACATTCATCCGCACATGTGCG
>CALDBJ010000121.1 GCA_937937835.1 uncultured Collinsella sp. | reverse complement strand
CACGAACAGGAGGCCACTTAATGTGGCCTCCGTCGTGAGCAGGACTGTAGAGCAGCAAACTTAACCCGCCCCGGCCCCGATGGCCCCAGACCGGCGGGATAGACCAGTTCAGATGGGGCTTTGATGCATGGGTGGTCTGTTGGTGGGCAAATGGGTATCATACTGTGGTTATTGCATCGACTCTGTGATGCTTGTTTGTACGTTCCCGGCGGTCGGTTTGCCAGAAGCGCCCCGTCGGTTGTTTCAGACCCGTTTCGAAGAAAGGAAACAACACTCACCTATGGCAGCTAAAAAATCATCTCCCTTGAAGATCATTCCGCTCGGCGGCCTTGACGGCATCGGTAAGAACATGACGGTCTTCGAGTGCGGCGACGACATGGTGCTCGTCGATGCCGGTCTCATGTTCCCGGATGACTCCCAGCCCGGTATCGACCTGGTGCTTCCCGACTACACTTATGTTCTGGAGAACGAGGAGAAGCTTCGCGGTATCGTCGTCACCCACGGCCACGAGGACCACACCGGTTCGCTTCCGTATCTGCTGCAGGACCTCAACAATAAGGTGCCCATCTTCT
This sequence comes from uncultured Collinsella sp., assembly GCA_937937835.1. GTDB lineage: Bacteria > Actinomycetota > Coriobacteriia > Coriobacteriales > Coriobacteriaceae > Collinsella. The sequence continues at coordinate 11,736 of CALDBJ010000121.1, read as the reverse complement.
CGAGCAAGCTGACGCTTGGCTTTATCGAGGGCAAGCTTTCTGAGTTCCGCATCCGCGCACCCAAGTTCCGCGAGGTCAAGGGTGGCAGCCATGTCAACCTCGGCGGCATCTCGCTCGATTTCTTCTCGATGACGCACTCTATCCCCGGCGCTCTGGGCGTGTTCATCCGCACCAATCAGGGCACCGTTATGCACACCGGCGACTTTAAGCTCGACCAGACGCCCATCGATGGTGTCACGCCCGACTATGCCGCTATCAGCCGCTTTGCCAAGCAGGGCATCGACCTGCTGCTTTCCGACTCCACCAACGCCACGGTTCCGGGCTTTACCAAGTCCGAGGCCGAGGTTGGTCCCAACCTGCTGCATGCCATCAAGAATGCTCCGGGCCGCGTGTTCGTCGCGTCGTTCTCGAGCCACATCCATCGTTTGCAGCAGATCTGCGATGCTGCCCGCAAGTGCGGCCGTAAGGTCGTTGTGACCGGTCGCTCCATGCTCACTAACACCCGCGTGGCGCGTGAGCTGGGCTACCTCAACATCGACGATGCCGATATCATCGATGCCTTCGACATTGATAACCTGCCCGACGACAAGATTGTCGTCATGTGCACCGGTTCGCAGGGCGAGCCGCTGTCGGCCCTGTCCCGCATGGCCAATGGCGAGCACAAGACGCTCTCCATCCATGAGGGCGATACCGTTATCCTCTCGGCAACTCCTGTTCCCGGCAATGAGAAAGCCGTCCAGCAGGTCGTCAACAGCCTGGCCAAGCTCGGCTGCGACGTGTGGGATAAGAACCGCGCTCTCGTCCACGTCTCGGGCCACGGCAGCCAGGAGGAGCTCAAGCTCCTGATGGCCATGGCCAAACCCACGTACTTTATGCCGGTTCACGGTGAGGCCGTGCATCTGCGCGCCCATGCCCAGCTGGCCCGCAAGATGGGCATCAAGGACGATCATATCTTTATTCTCGATAACGGCGACACGCTCGAGATGCGCGGCGGTATTGTCAAGCGCGGTACGCCCGTCGAGTCCGGTGTCGTCTACGTCGACGGCCTGCGTATCGGCGATACCGACCCCATCGTCTTGCGCGATCGCCAGAAGCTCGCCAACGACGGTATGGTTACCGCTGTTGCCATCGTCTCGCTCAAGCACAAGAAGATCGAGGCCATCGAGTTCTCGGGCCGCGGCGTCTCGTTTGCCATCGACGACCAGTTCTCCGAGGATGCCTCCGCGTCCATCATGAAGACGATAGAGAAGGGCAAGTTCAGCTTTACGAGCAGCGGTTCCGATGCCATTCGCAAGGCCGTGCGCGACTCGCTCTCCAACTTTATCTGGAGCCGTACGCGCACTCGTCCGATGATCATCCCGGTCGTCATGGAGGTTTAGTTTGGCGCGCGGATCTGCACAAAACGCCAAAGGCAATAAGGCCAACAACCAACCGGCATCTGCTAAGGGTGCCGGTTCCCATCTGCGTGCCAATAAGGGCCACGAGTCCGAGTTCGATGATTTCGAGCCCTTGGTCGAGCCCTCGGCCAACCGCGATATCGCCGGCGTGGTCATTGCTGTTTTGGCGATTGCGTCCTTTATTGCCGTGATTTCGCCGGCGACTGCGCCCGTTACGGCTGCGGTTGCCGGTTTCTACCACTTAGGCTTTGGTCTGGGCGCCTACGTGCTGCCGATCGTCATTTTGCTGTTTGCCGCCACGCTCTTTTTAGGCGAGGACTCGCCGCTCAACGCGCGCTCTGTTGCGGGCGGCGCCGTGGTCTTTATCGCCGTCGTCTCCATTCTTTCGTTGATGGTGCCAGGTACGAGCGACTCGTGCGACCTTATGTTCACGCCGCAAAATCTGTCCGCCTCGGGTGGCTACATTGGTGCGTTTATTGCGAGTGCGCTGCAGAATGCCCTGGGTAAGCCTATCGCGATGGTGGTCCTGTTGGGCCTTGTCGTCGTGGGCCTGGTCATCATCGGCTTTTCGGTGGGCGGCGTTTTGCGCTCTGCCCGCGACCGTGCGGCAGATTTTGCCGAGCGCCGTCGTGCCGACGTCAACGCGAGTCCGTGGGGTGACGATGAGGCCCTGTCGGTGCCTGGTGTCGCCAGTCCGCATCTGAGCATTCTTCGTCAAAAGGGCTCCGATGCGGACGTGACTACGGTTATGGGTAGCGAAGTCGATCCGATTCTGGACGATGAGGACGTGGACGAAGATCCGTTTGTCGACGTGTCTGAGGCCGTGGAGGCCGAGCGGGCCAAGACAACGCTGCTACCGCGCCGCCATGCCAAGAAGGGCAAGGCTGCGCCCAAACTCAATACGAGTGAGCCCGACCCGTCTTGGTCCGAGAGCGAGATTGAGCTCACCGAGGGCGATGACGAGGACGACGAGGCTCCGATTGAGACCGCAAAGACAACTTTGCTGCCGCGTCGCCATGCAAAGCGCGACCAGGTAACCGGTCAGCTTTCGATGGAAGACGACCCCGATAAGATCGACGAGTCCGAGCCGCCGTTTGCCGTGAATCCTGTCTCGGCAGCACCTCAGATCCCCGATTTCTTGAAGCATCCCAAGGTTGCCGATGCGCCTGCCTTGAGTGCTGTCGAATCGGCTGCGGCTAGCGATGGGGGAGCGGACGGCGGCGCCGCAGATAGCGAGGGCGAAGAAGAGGACGGCCTCAAACTTCCGCCACTTGAGATTCTGCATGCCAACCCGCAGTCGGCTTCCTCCGCGTCTTCTGACAAGGAGCTGGAACAGACTGCCGAGTCGCTTCAGTCCACCTTGCTGGAGTTTGGTCGTAGAGCCCGCGTGGTCGGCTGGATCGCCGGCCCCACGGTGACGACCTTTAAGCTGCAACCTGGCGAGGGCGAGCGCGTGAGCAAGATTTCGAGCCTCGAGGACGATATCGCGCTATCGCTTGCTGCCCAGTCGGTGCGTATCTTTGCCCCGATCCCCGGCACCTCGCTTGTGGGTATCGAGATCCCCAATCGCAAGCGCCAGAACGTCAACCTGGGCGACGTGCTTCCCTATGTGAAGGGCGGTCCGCTCGAGCTCGCCATCGGTCGAGATGCCGAGGGTACGCCGGTCGTCGCCGACCTTGCCAAGATGCCCCACCTGCTGATCGCCGGTACCACGGGTTCCGGTAAGTCGGTCATGATCAACTCCATCATCACGACCTTGCTCATGCGCGCCCTTCCCGAGGACGTTCGCCTGATCATGGTCGACCCCAAGCGCGTCGAGCTTGCGGGCTATAACGGTCTGCCGCATCTTTACGTGCCTGTAGTGACCGAGCCCAAGCAGGCCGCGAGCGCTCTGCAATGGGCCGTGTCCGAGATGGAGCGTCGCCTGAAGGTCTTCGAGCGTCTCAACGTGCGTAAGATCTCGACCTACAACGAAAAGCAGGCCGCCGGCGAGTTTGAGCATTACGACAACCCGCCGCAAAAGATGCCCTACCTGGTCATCATCATTGACGAGCTCTCGGATCTGATGATGGTTGCCGGTAAGGATGTCGAGGCCTCGATCGTTCGTATCGCCCAGCTGGGCCGTGCCGCCGGTATTCACCTTATCGTGGCTACGCAGCGCCCCAGCTCCAACGTGGTGACGGGCCTCATCAAGGCCAACATCACTAACCGCATCGCCTTTAACGTCGCCACGGGCATCGACTCGCGCGTCATTATCGACCAGATGGGTGCCGAAAAGCTTACCGGTTTGGGCGACATGCTGTTCTCCAAGGTCGACTGGGGCAAGCCTCGCCGTATCCAGGGCTGCTTTGTCTCGGACGACGAAATCAACGAGATTGTCGAGTTTGTCAAGTCGCAGAGCGAGCCCGACTACCACGAGGAGATCCTGTCTGCCGTGGCGCCCGCTTCCATGTCCATGGCGGGTGGCGGCGGCATTGTCCGTACCGGAGTCGCCGAGCCGCAAGACGATGATCCGCTCATTTGGGAAGCCGCCCATATTGTGGTGGAATCGCAGCTTGGCTCCACATCTGGCCTGCAACGTCGTCTGAAGGTTGGCTATGCGCGTGCCGGGCGTATTATGGATATGCTGGAAGAAAAGGGTGTCGTCGGCCCGCCCGACGGTTCCAAGCCGCGCGAGGTCCTGTTGGACGAGGAGGGGCTTGCCGCGCTGGAATCTGTCGACGCCGAGATGGCACGTGAAGATCGTGAGTTTGGAGGATTCTGATGGCCGCACGCTTTGGTGACATGCTGCTCGAGCAGCGTCGCCGAATGGGCCTATCCATTCAGCAGGTCGCCAACACCATCAAAATCAGGCCGCAGATCATCGAGTTTTTCGAGACTGGTAACTTTGCTTCGATGCCGCCGCGCGGCTATGCGCAGGGCATGATTTCGAGCTATGCTCGCTTTTTGGGCCTCAATCCGCGCGAGGTCGTCAATGCCTACTTTGACGACCTGATGGCATACGAACGCGAGACGTCGCAGCAGGGCGGTCGTTTTCAGGACGCCGCCGGCTACGTTAATTCGCGTTCCTCGGTCGATAACGGGCGTTTTCTGATGGTTCAGGGCGGTCGTTCGACCCGCTATGGACAGCGTCCTCAGCAGGCCGGTTATATTACCGAGACGGGTTCGGGCGAGGAGATTCGCTTGCAGCGTGACCGGTTCCGCAGTACGCCGATGCCCGAGGACCGCGCACTTCCCGCTGCCCGTGGCGTGGCGCGTGACCCTCGTGCCGGCTACGGCGACGGCGGCTATTCCGATCGCGGTTGCCGTGGTGTCTCTACCGGACGCTCTCGCGGTGGCTATGCGGACGCCGATGCCACGCAGGTGACGCCGCGTCTTCGCTCTCAATCACAGCCGTATGACCAGCGCTCTTCGGCTCCGCGTTCGGGCCAGCGTGGCTATCAAGGCCGCGGTGAACTTGCGCCCCGCTCGGGTCAGCGCAGCCTTCAGGGCCAGGGCGGCTATCGCGGCCGTTCCGATAGCAATCGCGGTCGTATGCCTCAGGGAGGCGGCCGCAGCAGTTCCGGTCGTGGACGCGGCGGATCCCGTACTCCTCAAAACAACGGGCTCGATCCGCGTATCGTCTACGCCGGCATCGGCGCCGTGGCATTGCTGCTGATTGTGCTCATCGTGGTGCTTCTGCGCGGCTGCGCATCTTCGACGCCCGAGACCACGCCCGAGACGCCCGCTGCCACCAAGACGACGACTAAGAAGTCTTCTAAGAAGACCGAAACGGTCGACGAGGACGAAGACACCGATGAGGCGACGGATGAGTCGACTGATTCGGACGCTACCAAGACGACGGCCAAGAAGGAAGAGAGCGAGGTCACGAAGGTCAAGGTCTCCGTTGCCAAGGGAAAGACCGCGTGGATTGAGGTCAAGGTCGACGGCAAGTCGGTCTATGGCGCCCAGGCGACTGGCCCCTTTGAGCAGGAGTATACGCCCGAGTCCTCGATCGAGATCACCACGTCCAAGCCTTCCGATGTCACCGTTACCAAGAACGGTGAAAAGGTCCGTTACGATACCAAGACCTCGGGCGTGGCGCGCGTGACGATCACCGTTCCCAAGAAGGAGACGTCTGATTCCGAGAATGGTGAAAGTTCTGATGGTACCGACACCACCGATGGTACCGATACCACCGACGGTACCGATGCCCAGTCCACGGATGGCGCCGATACCGCAACTGACGGTCAGACACCCACCGATTCTACCGACAATTCGTACGATAGCTACTAGGCCGCTCGTACGCGAAAGGAAACATCATGGCTAAAGATTCCAGCTTCGACGTCGTGTCTGAGGTCAACATGCAAGAGGTCGACAACGCCTTCCAGCAGACCACGCGCGAGATTTCCCAGCGCTATGACCTTAAGGATTCCGGCGCCACGATCGAGCTTTCGAAGGGCGACAAGCTCTTTACGATAAACGCCCCGGCCGACTTTGTCTCCAAACAGATTGTCGACGTGCTGAGCTCCAAGCTCATCAAGCGCGGCATCGACCTCAAGGCCGTCTCGTGGGATGCTCCGCAGGCGGCATCGGGCGGCACCGTGCGCGTGCTCGGCCATATCGTCGAGGGTATTGACCAGGCGACCGCCAAGAAGATCAACAAGGACATCAAGGATCAAAAGCTCAAGGTCAAGGTGACCATCGAGGCCGACAAGCTGCGTGTTTCCTCTGCTTCGAAGGACGCGTTGCAGACCGTGATCCAGTTCCTGCGCGACCAGGACTACGGCCAGCCGCTGCAGTTCACCAACTACCGCTAATATCAATCGAAAGGACTGCTCTCCAACATGGATACACCGTTGGGCTCCGTGCTCTACATCACCCTCGGGTGCGCTAAGAACGAGGTTGACACCGACCGCATGCGTTCTCTTTTGACCGCCGCGGGCTACGAGGAGGCATTCGACCCGCAGGATGCCGATATCGCCATCGTCAATACTTGCTCGTTCCTCGCCTCCGCAACGTCCGAGAGCATCGAGACCACGCTCGAGCTCGCCAACGAGGTTCAGGACGGCGTTCGTTCTTGCCCCATCGTCATGTGCGGCTGCGTGCCGTCGCGCTATGGCGATGACCTGCCTGACGAGCTGCCCGAGGTCGCTGCCTTTGTGAAGGCCGACGAGGAAGACGGCATCGTGGCGGTCATCGATGGCGTGCTGGGCGTCGAGCGCGAGATTGCTGCCTATATCCCGCAGGTCAAACGTACCGTCGAGGGTGCTGTCGCCTACGTCAAGATTTCCGATGGCTGCAACCGCTTCTGCAGCTTCTGCATGATCCCCTATATTCGCGGTCGCTATCATTCGCGCAATGCCGAGAGCATCATCTCCGAGGTGCGCGACCTGGTTGCCGGCGGTGTGCGCGAGATCGTGCTGATCGGCCAGGACACGGGCATCTGGGGTACCGACTTTGCCGACGAGGACGTCGCCGATGGCTCGCCGCGCAATCTGGCGCAGCTGCTGCGTGCCGTCGCCGAGGCCGTGCGCCCGCACAACGTCTGGGTCCGCGTGCTCTATCTGCAGCCCGAGGGCATGACTGACGAACTCATCGAGACGATTCGCGATACGCCCGAGGTGCTGCCCTATATCGATATCCCCGTGCAGCACTGCGACGCGCGCATTCTCAAGGCCATGCGTCGCTCCGGTTCGCGCCAGGAGCTTGAGGATCTGTTCCGCGACCTTCGCGAGCGTATCCCCGGCATCGTGATTCGTTCCACGGCCATGGTCGGCTTCCCGACCGAGACCGACGACGAGTTCCGCGACCTTATCGACTTTATGGACACCGTCGGCTTTGACTACACGAGTGTCTTTGCCTACTCGCAGGAGGAGGGCAGCCTGGCCGCTAAGATGGAGGGTCAGGTCGACGAAGAGGTCAAGCTCGAGCGCGCCCAGGAGGCCATGGACCTGGCCGAGTCGCTCGGTTTTGCCGCCACCGCCGCACATGTGGGCGAGCGCGCCCAGGTAATCGTCGACGGTATCGAAGAGACCGAGGATGGCGCCGAGCTGATCGGCCATGCCTGGTTCCAGGCGCCCGATTCCGATGGCGCGGTGCATCTGGACGCCAGCGAGGCGTCCGTGGGCGATATTCTGACCGTCGAGTTTACCGATAGCTTCTGCTATGAGCTTATCGGTCATGTTGTGGAGTAGGAGAGCGTCGTGGCTAACGAGAGCAATAAGGAACTGACGAGTGTCTGGACGCCCGCCAACATCGTGACGTGCGTTCGCATCGTCTTTATCCCGGTGTTCATGATTGTGTCGGCGCTTTCTCACACGAGTGTTGCCGGTACGGATTGGAGCACCTTCGACGGCCCGCTCGCCGCTGCTGCCTTCATTCTGTATGTGATCCTGTCGTGCACCGATAAGGTCGACGGTTATCTGGCGCGTTCGCGCAACGAGATCACCGACTTCGGTAAGTTCTTGGACCCCATCGCCGATAAGCTGCTCGTGTTCTCGGCCCTGCTGCTGTTCTTGGATTTTGGCGCGGTGACCGTGTGGTCCGTGTTCATTATCCTGTTCCGTGAGCTTCTGGTGAGCGCCCTTCGCATGGTTGCGAGTGCGGCCGGTTTGGTCGTTGCGGCCGATAAGCTCGGCAAGTACAAGACGGCAACCACGATGGTCTCCATTTGCGGTTACCTGTGCGTTTTTGCTATGGCCGGCTTGCACCTTGGCCCGGTGGCGCTGACGCTCGGCATCTACTCGGTGTCGCGCTTCCTGTACGCCGTTGCCGTTGTCCTGACCGTTATCTCGGGCGCCCAGTACTTCTGGAACTGCCGCAAGATCGTCTTTTCGGTCTAGGTCCTGGTGGGTATGACGGACTCTTTTGAGCAGATTTCCGCACATAACGAGGAGCTGGCGCGTGATATTGTCGAGCGCGCGAGCGCTCGGGGCGTGACGGTTTCGACGGCTGAGTCGCTGACGGCGGGTATGATCGCCTCGACGATTGCCGATATCCCGGGCGCCTCGGCGGTGCTTCGTGGCGGTGCGGTGACCTATTGCGATGAGATTAAGCATCGTGTTCTTGGTGTTGAGCAGGAGACGCTTGACCGCTATACCGCGGTGTCGCATCAGACCGCGCGCGAGATGGCGGTGGGTTCGCTGGAGCTGTACCAGAGCGATATTGCAGTGAGCGCAACGGGTTATGCCGGCCCCGGCGGTGGCACTGAGGACGATCCGGCGGGCACTTTCTATATTGGCTGGGCGCATCGTTCCGCCGATGGGGGCGCGCCGGTTGTGGACTCTGTGCGCTGCCACTATGAGGGCGACCGTTCGTGTGTTCGTGCCCATGCGGTCACGGAGGCATTGGGTCGCATTGCCCTTGCGCTCAACTCTATGGAATAGACGTGTTTTAAGGGGCCTTCGAGCCCCTTAATTGTGGAGATGGGGACCTTAGGCTCATTTGGCGTTTGTGCTGGTTGTAGATGTATTTTTGCCTGCCTTGTTCATATTTGGTCCTTTGTGGTCAAGCATTTGGTCAGTGTTTGGTCGGCGTTTGGTTGGGTTATGGAAAGACCGCCTGCATATGATTGGCCTGAACGGTTGACCACGAACAGTCGTTCGTTTATTATCGATGCAGGTTGTTAAGAGGAGGGCTATTCATGGCCAAGAATTCAGGTCCCGTACGTACCGTTCATGCTCGCACGACGGGTAAAGAGCGCGATGAGATGATCGCCACCACCAAGGCCGAGATCGAGAAGAAATTCGGCCAGGGTTCCATCATGAGGTACGGCGACGGTGGTCCCGAGCTCGAGGTCGAGGCCATTCCCACGGGCGCCCTGGCCCTCGATGCCGCGCTGGGTATCGGCGGCGTGCCGCGCGGCCGTATCGTCGAGATTTACGGTCCTGAGTCCTCCGGTAAGACGACGCTTTCGCTCGAGATTTTGGCAGAGGCCCAGGCAATGGGTGGCGTTGTGGCATTTATCGATGCCGAGCATGCGCTCGATCCCACGTATGCCGCGCGCATTGGCGTGGATATCGACGAGGTACTGATTTCCCAGCCCGATACGGGTGAGCAGGCGCTCGAGATCGTTGACATGCTCGTGCGTTCCGGCGCCATCGATGCCATCGTCGTCGACTCTGTCGCCGCGCTGACCCCGCGTGCCGAGATCGAGGGAGAAATCGGCGACACTACGGTCGGTCTTCAGGCTCGCCTGATGAGCCAGGCGCTCCGTAAGCTCGCCGGCTCGCTTTCTAAGTCCAACACGACGTGCATCTTCATTAATCAGCTGCGTGAGAAGATCGGCGTCATGTTCGGCAACCCCGAGACTACGACGGGCGGCCGCGCCCTTAAGTTTTTCTCTTCGGTGCGTATCGACATTCGCCGTATCGACAGCATTAAGCTTAAGGACGAGGTTATCGGTAACCGCGTGCGCGCCAAGGTCGTTAAGAACAAGGTGGCAGCTCCGTTCCGTTCTGCTGAGTTCGACATCATGTACGGTACGGGCATCTCTAAGGAGGGCTCGATTCTGGACATGGCTGTTGAGTGCGGCATCTGCAAGAAGATGGGCTCCTGGTTTGCCTATGGCGAGGACAAGCTCGGCAACGGTCGCGAGGCCGCCAAGGCGTTCCTGCGCGAACACCCCGATTGCGCTGACGAGATTGAGCATAAGGTCCGCCTTGCCTGCGGACTTGAGTTTGATGACGATGCTCCGTCCGAGGTCGAGCTGACCGATCAGCCTGCGCCTGAGGAGTTTGACGAGCTTTACGCCATCGATGGTTCCGCCATGCTCGATGATGACGACGAGTAGCGGTTACGCTCATGTCGTATACGGTGACCGAGGCCACGGTCGTCTTTCCCGATAAGAAGGCGGCCTCCTCGTTCTCGAGCGGGTATGCGTCCAAAAAGCCTTGCGCACATATCGATTGTGAGCTTGAGGGCGGTTTTGAGCGGTCCATTTGGATTCCCGTGCGGGTCGCGCGGCTGTATGTCAAAAACCGCCCCGATCTTCCCTGTGATTGGGACAACTTCCGTGAGGCGGTGCAGCTCATTGAGCGTAAATGTGCACTTACCATGGTGACCGAGATGTTATCGCGCCGCGACCATGCGACGGGTGAGGTCCGTGACAAGCTGGCTCGCTACGGCTTTCACCAGCCTGCGATCGATTTCGCCGTCGAGCGCGCCACCGAGTATCGCTTTTTAGACGAGAGCCGCTTTTGCTCGTACTTTATCGAGGAGCGCAAGCGGCGCGGTTGGGGACAGCGCAAAATCGAGACCGAGCTCAAGCGCCGTCATGTCGTGCTCGATGACATTCCCGGTTATCCCGAGGATTATTTTGCCGTCGAAGACGATTTGACGCGTGCGTCAGCCCTGCTCGCCAAGCGTCGTGTTCCAGAGACGCGCGGATTCGAAAAACTGGTTCGGTTTTTGATGGGCAAGGGCTTCTCGTATCACATCGCCGCCGATGCCGTTAAGGCACGTCTCGATGCCGAACGCGAGGAATGTGCAGTTTAGGCGTATGCGCTTTGTTGCCCTGCCGTTCACCGCGTTTTAGCCGCCGTGCTGGGGCCATTTATTTGACAGTTGTTGTGGTTCAACGTACGATAAACACTGTCATTTGCTTTGTGATATGTGCTCATCTGTGATGAGTTTGTTTATATGTTTATCTGTATCCGACCCGCATAAGCTGCGCCCATATTACTCAAATGTCGCGAGCCGTTCGTAAGGACGGTTCGCTTTGTTGTGTAACGAATCCATAAAAAGGAGTGAGCATGCCTATCATCGCAGCGCTCGTTGGCATCGTTTTGGGTGCCATCGCCGCCATTGCCTACATGCGCACCGCCAAGCAGGGTAGTCTTCACGAGGCCGACGAAAAGATCCAGTCGGCACACGCACAGGCTGAGTCCCTGATCGGTGATGCTAAGCGTCAGGCCGAGACCCTCAAAAAAGAGGCTCTGCTCGAGGCTAAAGAGGAGATCATCAAGAACAAGCAGGCCGCCGAGGCCGAGGACAAGCAGCGTAAGAGCGAGATTCGTACGCTTGAGAACCGCGTGATGCAGCGCGAGGAGTCCCTTGATCGCCGAAACGACGCTCTCGACAAGCGTGAGCACCAGCTGTCCAGCCAGGCCGGTCAGGTCGAGAAGCGCTCCCGCGAGCTTGAGGAGCTCTGCACTAAGCAGACCTCCGAGCTCGAGCGTATTGCCGACCTTACCCGCGAGGACGCCCACAAGGAGCTCCTCGATAAGGTTCGCGGCGAGGTCACCCACGAGGCCGCCACGATCATTCGCGAGTCCGAGCAGCAGGTTCGCGCCGAGTGCCACAAGACCGCCCAGGAGATTCTGTCCCTGGCGATTCAGCGCTGCGCTGCCGACCACAC
>CALDBJ010000120.1 GCA_937937835.1 uncultured Collinsella sp. | reverse complement strand
CCAAGCTCGTTGGCGTCATCGTACCTAAGATCAACTCCGAATCGGTAAGCCGCATTACCGCTGGTATTGGTCAGGTGCTCGATCGGCGTGGCTATCAGATGCTGTTGGCGAACACTGACAATGCGCCGGCGCGCGAACTAGAGTACCTGGACCTGTTCCAGAATCACCCGGTCGATGGCATCTTGTTGGTGGCTACCATGATTACCGACGAGCATCGAGCGGCCATTGCGTCTTGCCACGTGCCAATCGTGCTGATTGGTCAGAACGTTGAGGACGTCGCCTGCGTGTATCACGATGACTACGAGGCCGCCTTTGAGCTGGGCAGGGCGCTCGCGGGGCGCGTAGAAGGCAAGATCGGCTACGTTGGCGTTACCGATGAGGATCGGGCCGCCGGCTACGATCGCCGCCGCGGTCTAGAAGTTGGCTTGCGCGATGCCGGTGTTGAGTTCGATCCCGATCTGGTTCGTCAAGGTTCCTTTACGCTCGGTTCGGGCTATCTTGCTGCGCGTGAGCTGCTCGAGGTTGCGCCCGATATTTCGTTTATCGCCTGTGCGACCGATACCATGGCTGCTGGCGCTCTGCGCGCTATCGACGAAGTCCGCGGGCCGGGTGAGGGCGTTCGTAGCGTGAGCGGATTTGGTGACAACGCTTTTTTGCGCGCACTGACGGGCGGTATTCCTACCGTGCATTATGGCTACCTGACCAGTGGCTTGGAGGCGACAAACATGTTGCTCGATGCGCTGGACGGCACGGAAGGGGAGTGCGGCATGCGCGCTCTTAAACTTGGTCATCAACTCATGTGTGTTTAGTCCTTGTATCTAATTTGATTCTGTTCTGGTTTTCTGCGGGTTCATATTTGACGAATATTTAGCGTTCGCCGTGAGAGTTCAATCTTTCGCGGCGATATGTAATGGTTGCAGTTATATATATCTTCGTCCCCATTATTCCCGCCATCGTGGCCTCGGGCCTGCTGCTGGGTTTTATGGGCGCCCTCAACTTTATGGCTTCCAACGGCTTTATTGCGCTCGAATCGCCCAGGGTGGTGCTGCGCTTGCCGCTGCCTTTAAGACCCGCGACGCCAAGATCAAGGGCTTGGCGCTTCCTTCGGCCCTTTCCGCCTTTATGGGTATTACCGAGCCGGCCATCTTTGGTGTGAACCTGCGCTTCTTTAAGCCCTTCATCGCCGGCTGTATCGGCGGTGGCTGCGGCGCCCTGGTCTGCGCGCTTACCTCGCTCGCGGCCTCTGGCACCGGCGTTACCGGCATCTTCGGTTTCCTGCTGTGCCTGGCTCAGCCCGTGCAGTACGCGATCATGTTCGCGGTTGCTGCGCTCGTGTCTTTTGCCATCTCGTTTGTCCTGTACAAGGACGAGCCAAGGCTTCCGAGCAGGCCTAAGAACTTTTGATTGGGGGATGCCCGCGGGCTAGCGTGCCTGCGGGTTTCCCGTTTGTGTTTGGCGTCCCAGATCGGCGGCGCCGCATCTTAGATTTGAAAGGGGCGTTCTATGTCTAATGCACTTGGTCGCGACCTGGCAAAGCTCGTTGCCGCCGTTGAGGCGGCTGCTACCGAATGTGGCCACGGCGCCTATGGCCAGCGCTTTCACCTTATGCCGCCGTTGGGTTGGCTCAACGATCCCAACGGCCTTTGCCAGGCAGATGGCGTGTTCCATGCCTATTTTCAGTATGCACCGTTTGATGTCGAGGGCGGCGTTAAGGCTTGGGGCCATGCGACGAGCTGCGATCTTATGACCTGGGGTTACGTGGGCGCGCCGCTGCTGCCCGACGAGCCGTTTGATTGCCATGGTGTGTACTCGGGTTCGGCCCTTGCCGAGGACGGTCGCATTCGCGTGCTGTACACGGGCAACGTGAAGCTCTCCGATGCGAACGGTACGTACGATTACGTCAATACGGG
>CALDBJ010000119.1 GCA_937937835.1 uncultured Collinsella sp. | reverse complement strand
CGCACATGTGCGGATGAATGTGGGAGGTGTTCGGATGAAGTCGATAATCAAGGAGCGGGCTCCGGGGCTCCATTACTGAAAATTCATTTGTTAAACCTGGCAACCGTAGGTAGAATAAAGTCGACGGCAGCCCAAGGGTGATAGCTGGGCAGCGCCGTTACTTCGATTAAGGGGTCAATGCCTTAACGGCGTCGACCCCTCTTCTTTTGCTTCGTACGCTGCTTAAGTGCCTCGGAAAGTCCGATAAGCGCCGTGAGGAGCGAGACCAAAGCGGTCAGGAGCTTCACGAAATCAATCAGATCGGTCATGGGCATCACCTCCCGTCGCATGGAGGGCGCTGCCCGGCACATGGAACTGCCGTCAACAACTGCCATTCTATCAAAGCGCGGTCATAAATACGAATATATGTTCGATAATAACAGCAACGTGATTCCCTCGAATAGCAGCCTTTCGTAAGGGCGGCAGAAGACGGCGCTGGGCGATTGGGGCTAGACGCGCAGGTCTTCGCCACCGAAAGCCCGTTTGATTAACCAGCCCTCTGTAGGTACACTGCATATTGATGGGCCCGGGATGACCGCTGATTCAAGTCACCGGGCCTAAATCTTTTTCATGCATTTGAATAGAGCGGGCAACTCTCTTGGGGCCGTCTGCATGACGTGTGCCTGGCGCATGGTATTGCGCCCAGCTTTCATGTCCGCGCGGCCACCTATCCTTACGGCAATGTAGCCGCCTATGTAGCAAGCGGCAGGCAATGGAGAAAGGCCCTAACCGTGTCAGTTGAAAAGACGCCGGGTATCTCGGCTATCGATACGACGAACTTTGCGCGCCAGATTGTGCTGGACTTTGAGTTTGCGCCGGTGCCAAAGCAGTGCCAGCGCCGTGGACTGCGCAATGAGATTATCGAGGTCGGCGCCGTCAAGCTCGATTACCACGGCAACGTTATGGGCGAGTTCTCGCAGCTTGTGCAGACGGAATTTACCGAAGGCGTTGCGTTCCCCGTCCGCGAGCTCACAGGGATATCGGCCGTGGACACCGCGATGGCCGATCCGCTCTACATGGTGATCAAAAGGCTCAGCGATTGGATCGGTCGCTACTCCGCCCAGATAGTTTGCTGGAGTGGGGCGGACCGGCGACAGCTTTTGACCGAGTGCCAGGCAAAGCACATCGATCTTTCCGTATTTCCTACGGTCTGGGCCGACCTGCAGGCTTTTTACACTTCGATCATGGACGTGGGCAGCCACGAGTGCGTCTCTTTGAGTGATGCGGCGACGTGGTTTGGCATCGAGTTTGACGAGTCGACGGGTCACGCCCACAGTGCCCTAGCCGACGCGCGCGTGACCGCCAAGTTGCTCAAGCAGGTGATGGACGGGGACTATCGCGTGAGTCCGCGTGCTCAGGAGATCCGCCAGCGGTGGAGGATGGGCGATCGAGCCCAGATGCGCCTTTCCAACAAGTGCCCCGAGCTGGGCGACCTGCTGCTGAAGCTGAAGGCGGAGGGGAGGTAGGCGGGGCTCCGGGAATGACCTCTGACTCAAGTCAACGGGGCTCATTTTGCTTTCTTTGGAGCTTTCTCACGGGGCTGACTTTACTTCGTCTCATTTAGTATAAAGCGGCTGCTAGATTGCATAGTGATGATAAAATTAATCAACTCAACATCAATAGCTGTCGCTTTGCGCAATGAGGGGTTCCGAGACGTATGAACGAGTCTGACACACGGCTTAAACTCATTGATCCTGCGATTATGAAGTCGTGGGATCGCAATACCCAAGTCTTCACTGAGTATTTCTTTACCAGTGGCGAGATTGTTGTGCGCGGAAGTATGGTCACCCGTAAAGACAAGAAGAAGGCTGACTACCTTCTGATGTATGCTCCGGGCATCCCTATCGCAATCGTCGAGGCTAAGGATACGGAGCACACCGTTGATGCCGGTCTCCAACAGGGGATGGGATATGCCCAGCTGCTCGATATTCCGTTTGCGTACAGCTCAAACGGAAAGGGTTTTGTTGAGCACGATTTTCTTACCGGGAAAGAGCGCGCTCTTGCCATGGACGAGTTTCCCACTCCGGCGGAACTTTGGACACGATACTCAAAAGCTAAGGGGCTTGAACATCCGTATAGCCAGGAGATTGTGACCGCTCCGTATTACCAGGAGCACGGCGGCAATCATCCTCGCTACTATCAGTGCATCGCCATCAATCGTACGCTTGAAGCTATTGCGCGAGGTAAGAATCGCATCTTGCTCGTTATGGCAACGGGAACGGGAAAGACTTTTACGGCTTTTCAAATCGTTCATCGCTTGCGACAGACTACCGAGGTTCGTAAGGTTCTCTATCTGGCGGACCGCAATATTCTCGTCGATCAGACCATAGACGGCGATTTCAAGCCTCTCAAGAGGGTTACAACCAAGGTCGTAGGTCGAAAGCTCGATTCTGCTTACGAGGTCTATTTCTCGCTCTACCAACAGCTTGTTGGAGAAAACGGTGAAGAAATATTCCGCGAGTTCGACTCGGAATTCTTCGATTTGATTATCGTCGACGAGTGCCATCGCGGAAGCGCCGCGGCGGACTCCGCATGGCGTAAGGTACTTGAGTATTTCAATTGTGCAATTCAAATCGGTATGACGGCTACGCCAAAGGAGACTGAAGAGGTTTCAAACATTACCTACTTCGGCGAACCTGTCTACACCTACTCCCTTAAACAGGGAATCGAGGATGGCTTTCTCGCCCCGTATAAAGTTATTCGTCCTAAGCTGAACGTCGACATTTACGGATACCGTACTGAGGAAGGCACCATAGATGATCGCGGCGAAGCTCTGCCCAAACGTGTTTTCGAGAAGCAAGACTTCGACAGCGAGATTGTCATCAAAGAGCGCTACGAGGAAGTTGCCAAGCGGATAACTCAATTTCTAAAGGAGACGGATCGTTACTCCAAGACCATAGTCTTTTGCGTTGACATCGAGCATGCCGAAAATATGCGACGTGCCCTTGTAAACGAGAACGCCGATATCGTAAGAGATCACCCCACCTACATCATGAAGATTACGGGTGACGACAGGGAAGGTAAGGCTCAGTTAGATAACTTCATCGACCCCGACGAGAAATACCCGACCATCGTTACGACTTCGAAGCTTCTCACCACTGGTGTTAATTGCAAGACGTGTAAGGTAGTCGTGCTCGACAACAAGTTCGGTGAGCACGGAATGACGGAGTTCAAGCAGATTATCGGCCGCGGAACCCGTATCTGTGAGGACTACGACAAACTCTATTTCACCATCCTCGATTTTCGTGACGCATCGCGTTTGTTTGCAGATCCCGAGTTTGATGGCGAACCTGTTGTTGTGTTTGAGCCTAATCCGGGTGACCCCATTGCGGATCCGGGTCCCGGCGGCAATGGCGGCAGTCCCGTTCCGCCTCCGTCTCCGATCGTAGACCCACCCGTATTGCCGCCGGACGATCCGTCCTCCCATGTGAAATATCACGTTCATGGGGCCGACGTCTATGTAGTGTCGGAGATGGTGCAGTATTACTCCTCCGATGGCCTTCTTGTAACTGAGAGCCTTAAGGACTATACGCGAAAAAACATTCTCGGCGAATACGACACTCTTGACCACTTCCTAGCGGCGTGGAACTCTGAACATAAGAAACAAGCGATTATCGATGAGCTGCGCGCGCGTGGCGTATTCCTGGATGAGCTGCGGCTCGAGACTGGACAGGAGCAAATGAGCGACTTTGACCTCATTTGCCACATTGCTTACGACCAGAGACCTCTTACGCGCAGCGAGAGAGCCAATAGTGTCAAGAAAAAGGGCGTGCTCTATGAGTATGCCGGCGTCGCGCGTGAGGTCCTTGAAGCGCTTCTCGACAAATATGCGACGTCGAACCTCGTAGACTTGGACGACACCCACGTCCTCGACCTCGAGGAATTCCGTCGGTTTGGCAGCCCAATGAAGATCGTCGCCGCATTCGGCGGCAAACAACAGTACATTCAGGCAGCGCAGATGCTCGAGGACGAGCTCTACATCGCATAGAGAAAGGTAACGATAGCAAATGGCACTGGGATCTCTCGTAAAGACCCTGCAGAACATCATGCGCAAAGACGCCGGCATCAATGGCGATGCGCAGCGCATTGAGCAGATGACTTGGCTTTTCTTCCTCAAGATTTACGATGCCAAGGAGCAGGAGTGGGAGTTTCACGATGACTCCTATCAGTCCATCATCCCCGAGCGCCTGCGCTGGTATAGCTGGGCGCACGATGCGAAAGACGGCAAGGCGCTTACTGGCGATGAGCTTCTCGACTTTGTGAACAATGATCTATTCAAGACTCTTGAGAGTCTTGAGCTTGCACCTGATGCGCCTTTGCGACACGTCGTCGTCAAGGCTGCTTTTACTGACGCCAACAACTACATGAAGGATGGGATTCTACTTCGTCAAGTCATCAACGAGATTGACGAGTCGGTTGATTTTACCGAGTACAAAGAGCGCCACGCCTTCGGTGAAATTTACGAGACCATCCTGAAAGACTTACAGTCCGCGGGTAATGCCGGCGAGTTTTACACGCCCCGAGCGGTGACTGACTTTATGGCCCAGGCACTTGCGCCCAAGCTCGGCGAGACTGTGGCTGACTTCGCGTGTGGCACGGGCGGCTTTTTGACGAGCGCCCTCAAGATTCTCGACTCCCAGGTTCAGACTCCAGCCGATCGTGAACTTTATGCAAGATCGGTCTACGGCATCGAGAAGAAGCAGCTCCCTTACCTGCTGTGCGTGACCAACATGCTGTTGCACGATATCGATAATCCTGAAGTCTTTCACGATAACTCTCTCGAGAAGGATGTTCGCGAGTGGAAGCACAAGCCTGACGGCCAGTTTGACGTCGTACTTATGAACCCGCCCTATGGCGGGTCCGAGAGTGCATCGGTGCAAAACAACTTCCCTGTTGCACTCCGTAGCTCCGAGACCGCAGATCTATTCCTTGGACTCATTCTTTATCGTCTTAAGCGAGGCGGCCGCGCTGCTGTTATCATTCCGGATGGTTTTCTCTTTGGCCAGGATAGTGCAAAGACGGAGATCAAGCGTCGCCTGCTTGAGGACATGAACTTGCATACTGTCTTGCGCCTTCCACAGAGTGTTTTCGCTCCGTACACGAGCATCACTACTAACGTTCTGTTCTTCGATAATACGGGGGCCTCTGAGGGCGTTTGGTTCTATCGCATGGACATGCCCGAGGGGTATAAACACTTCTCTAAGACCAAGCCCATTAGGATCGAACATTTTGCACCTGTAAAGGAATGGTGGGAGAACCGTCGGGATATCGAGGAAGACGGCAATCCCAAGGCCAAGTACTATACGGTTGACGAGTTGCGAGACGGCGGTTTTAACTTTGACGTGTGCGGCTATCCTCACGAGGAAGAGGAGATCTTACCGCCTGACGAACTGATCAGGAACTACAAAGAAGAGCGCGCTAAGCTCGATGCCGAGATTGACCAGAAGCTTGCTCGTATTTGCGAGATTCTTGGGATTGAGGCGTAGATGAAGGCAAAAGACCTGAAGAACTCAATCCTGCAAATGGCGATTGAGGGAAAGCTCGTTCCACAAGACCCGAGTGATGAGCCTGCAAGCGTCCTGCTTGAGCGTATTCGTGAAGAGAAGCATAAGCTTATTGCTGAGGGTAAGGCTAAATTCCCGAAGGGCGGGGAGAGCATTATCTATATCGGTTCCGATGGCTCCCCCTATGAGAAGAAGGTGGATGCCAAGGGTCGCGTGACTAGCGATAAGTGCATCGCGGACGAGGTTCCGTTTGGGATTCCGGAAAGCTGGGCCTGGGCGAGATTTAGTGAAGTCATTGGAATTGCAGCGCGTTTGGTCGACCCGTTGAAATATCAGGACTTTCCTCATATCGCGCCTGACAACATCCAAAAAGGCACCGGAAAGCTCTTGTTCTGTCATAGTGTTAAGGCCGACGAGGTTAAGAGCGCCAATCACCTGTTCTCTGCAGGACAGATTCTCTATTCGAAGATTCGTCCAGCTCTTCGAAAGGCGGTTATCGCCCCTTTTGATGGGCTGTGTAGTGCGGATATGTATCCGCTCAACACCAAGCTGCAACCTGAATATGTCCTCACGGTTCTCCTCAGCAATTTCTTCACTGAGGAGACGCTTAAGGGTGATACGCGTGTCAAAATGCCAAAGACTAATCAGAAGTCATTGAACGTCATTCTGGTCCCAGTTCCGCCTCTCGCCGAGCAGCGCCGCATCGTCGAGCGGGTGAACGAGCTCATGCC
>CALDBJ010000118.1 GCA_937937835.1 uncultured Collinsella sp. | reverse complement strand
CTGGCAGAGGACGGCACAAAAAAGACCCGGCATCCGCAGCAGGTGGGAGCCGGGCAGGAAAGTCAATCCTCGAGGGATTCCTCTAAGATGGCAACACAGCGCTTCATCGAAGCGTCAAATTCGTCGTCGTTATTATTCTGGAACAAAATCAGATTGTCCTTGTGCTGCGAGTCGGCGAGGTTCTCCGGAATGGCAAAGTTGCACCGGCGCAGATACTCATCCCAGTGAGCCAGCTTCCAAGTGTCGCGGTCCGAGTTGCGCTCGATCATTCGCTGGTGGACGACCTCGGGCGAGGTTTCGACCCAGATGACGGCCAGCGTCGCGCCCTTGGCGGCCAGCTTGGCCTTCAGGTTCGCGATAAAGGCGTTGTCGCGCACCTCCTGGGTGAACGGCGCATTGATCAGGACAATATCGTCGTAGTCCAGTGCCTCCATGGCCAGGGCCAGAACGCAGTCATACTCATAATCGCGGATGTTTTGCTGGAAAAACGCGCTGCTGCGGTCATACGGCTGCCCGGCAACCTTGAAGATCTGCTTGGAGAGGACGATGAGCGTGTCCTTGTCGAGGTAGACAACGTGCTTTAAATTTTTAGCCAGCGCCTTTGCCACGTAGGTCTTGCCGCAGGCGGGCGGGGAGGTGACTAGGATGAGTTTTTTCTCCATGAGGAACCCTTCTCTATGTTAAGCATTACACGCTTTGCGTATGATTGTATTATACGACAATAATTTAACATAGTCAACGAACCAATCCGCAAAAAGGACAGAATACTCGTTCTGTACGAAGAAGTGCGCGGTTTACAGTGGAAAGCAGAGCAAAACGCATGGACATTTGTGCGCAGTTTGCACGATTAGTGCGCAAAGAAAAGCGCGGCCCATTGAAAAGGCCGCGCTTGAAGTTATGAGGTGTAGAGATTGCAGGGGGCAGCGATTGCGTCGCACCTGCAAGCCGTTTCCGATAGGTACAGCACATCAATCCCTGCGCAGCCTCCTGCCCAGCAGATAATATCCGGCCCAGTCCAGCTTGCCGAACAGGGGAGAGCCGGTCCGCCTGGCCTCGGCCATGACCCAGACAAGGCGGATGCTGCGCCAGCGGCAGGGCAGGTAGTAGGCGCTGTAGCAGCCCTCAATGCGCATCCGCTCCAAAAGGGCGTGCAGCCACGGGCTGCGCAGGGCGGCATAAGCCTTGTTCCGGCGCACGGCCCTGCGCTTGGCGGGGTCGCGGCGCAGGATGTCCGCCACGCCCTCGGCGTAAACGGTCAGCTCGGCGCGGTGCAGAGGGCGCATATCCTCCTGCGGGCAGTGCGCCGCGTAGCACGCCTTATTCAGCCGGGCAAAATGCTCGGGCCAGATCTTGCAGTAGTCGGCGTGGTATTTCGTCGAGAGTGTTCCCTCGCGGCTGCAATCGTAAAACGTCAGCGGTGCGGTCAGGATAGTGTAGGCAAAATCGGGGGCAGTCCTGCCAAGCAGGTCGATATAATCCAATACAAATTGTAAATCTTCACCTAAAGTATACTGTCTGTCAAATGCCAGCTGCTGTGCCGGCGCGGTGCGGTAGAGCTTATTCCACGGCATAGCCAGCAGACAGTCAAGCCAAAGCCGCGCCAGCATATTCTGCGGGCGGGTGGCAGTATCCGAAGTTACCGCTGCAGCGTCCTGCTCGTCAGTGGTGTAGTGCCAGAGCACAAAGCTCTGCGGCGCAGTGTTCTGGGCGTCAAGCGCCGCCTGCAAAGCGCCGGGGCGCAGCGCGTCATCTGCGTCGAGAAAG
>CALDBJ010000117.1 GCA_937937835.1 uncultured Collinsella sp. | reverse complement strand
TCGCCTTCCCTCCCCGCTCACGGCTCCGCAGGGTCGCGTTGAGGGAAGGCGATCCGGCCTCCCGCCCTGCGCTCCGGCGTTGGGTCGTCGCGTGCTCGTTACAGAAAAGCTG
The DNA here is from genome assembly GCA_937937835.1 of uncultured Collinsella sp. Taxonomy (GTDB): domain Bacteria; phylum Actinomycetota; class Coriobacteriia; order Coriobacteriales; family Coriobacteriaceae; genus Collinsella. The sequence goes on along the minus strand of CALDBJ010000117.1, from coordinate 24,212 downwards.
ATAAGAAGTTTGTGTGCCGCCCCTTATGGGGCGGCACGTTTTTGTGGGGGCCGGTTGGGGCGGTGACGTTGCTTAGAGGGTACACTGGGTAGCGTTGGCTATTCGTTTCCTCTTGTGAGGTGTTGGTTATGGGTAAGAAGTCTCGGGCTCGGGTTGCTGCGGCGGGAACTCGCAAGGATCCTGCTCGTCGGGTTGCCGAGGGTAAAAAGGCCGATCGTGCTGAGAAGGACAAGAAAGTCGGCGCGCATGCTCATCCTGAGTGGGCGCCTCATTTGAATTCGGCTAGTGAGGATTTGACTGCCAAGTTGTTTACTCTGGTCGAGGTAATTTTGGGCGTGGTGCCCCTTGTGGTTATCGGTTTATTCTTGGCTTCGAAGGACGCCACGAGTGTCGATAAACTCACCGAGGTCTTTTCGCAGGACCCCTCGATGGTGGTCTCGTTTATTTCTGCGTGCTTGCAGCCGTTTGTGGCGTACATGCTGTATATGGTCTACCGCAAATACTGCGAGGGTGATGCGGGCTTTGCCGCCGGTAACCTGATCGGTCTTTTGTGCTCCGAGATCCTACTGCTCAATATCCCGGGCGTCATCGGTATGGGCATCTTGCTGTGGCGTGTTTGGCGCAACGTCGCCCCGCACTTTGAGAGCTGGTTGTTTGAACGCCGTGCAATGGGCGTGCTGGCAGACATCGCGGGCTCGCTCGTGATTCTAGCCTTGGCGTTTATGTGCGCCACCGCCGCCCGAGGTCTCGCAGGCATGTAGTCTGTCCTCACCGACCACGGAGCGCAGGGCGGGGAAACCTTTCCCTCTCGCTCACGGCTTCGCAGGGTCGCGCGAGGCAAAGGTTTCCCGCCCTGCGCTCCGGCGTTGAGTCGTCGCGTGCTCGTTACAGAAAAGCTGATAATAAGTTTGTGTGCCGCCCTTTGGGGCGGCACTTTTTGTGTGGGGTCCCGGTCTCCACAATTTTCGTCAAGCTATTGGTTAGATTTTGGTCAGTTGGCGTAAGGGTGGAAGGCCAAAAGATTGTTGGCGAAAAAAGCTCAGAGAAAGTGCTGGTAGGGGAGTTGTTGAGCTTTTCGACAGCTTTTGAGCAGAAGAAACTTTGTGGCTATTGCCGGCGATTGCGTTGTCGCGGTCATGGCGGTGCGGGATGCTGGTCGTAAGCGTCGAACGCTCCGATTTTGGAGGCCAACATGGACCTGTTTCTTGAGACCCCACAGCAACAAGCCGAGCGCATGCTGCGGCAGCAGCGGCGGCTTATAGAGATGCAAATGCAAGGGGTTGCCAACCAGGCGCCCGTGCAAAACGTCGTGCCCGCTGCTGTACCTGCAGCCGTGCCCGGGTGCGAATCGGCACCAGAGGCCTATTCCGTACAGCAAGATTCATATGCGCAGGAGCTCGCGTTCGACAAGCGTCGTGCGCGTTGTCGCCGCGTGGGCCAGCGCCTGCGCACATTGGCGATGATCGTGCTCATTCCGCTAGGACTTGCGGCAATCTTCTTGGCCTCATATGCCCTCACGTGCATTCTCAACGGTGCCTCGCCCAATGAGGTGCTCCAGCATCTAGCGGCCCTGGGCCAGCGCCTAGGCGATGTCGCAACAACCATCCGCGCCGGCTGGGAGAGTTAGCGTTTGTCACATTAGGACTTCCAGGGTGTACGAATTATCGCCACGAGCAGAATTCTTGCATCCTGTGGGTCCTGTCGTGCGACTGAATAGTATTATTGAAGATAAATAATAATAGGATTTGCTATGTATAAGCAGGATTTAGAGCAGACTCTTTTGGGCATTGACGAAGAGGCGGAGCTGGAAATAGGTCCAAGAGACGACAGGCCGAACGTTGTATTGGTGGGAGGAAGCGCCTTCATGCTAAACGATGTGACGAATCGTTCGGTTACACATGACATTGATGTGTTTGAGGCAGATAGGTGCCTCCGCGAGATCATAGCTCGATACCCCGAGGTGAATGGTATGGCGGTGGCATATTGTAATCAGATGCCGTTCAATTACGAAGATCGTTTGATTCCCTTGGATATTGGGGCGCGCTTTATCAGGTACTTTACGCCATCCTTGGAGGACCTGGCGGTAATGAAGCTCTATGCCTGTCGTCCGAACGACATCATCGATCTTCATAGCCAGGCATTCGTCGACCGACTTGATTGGGGACTGCTCGAACGGCTTATATTCGACGAGGGCGAGGCGCTGGCGTCGTCGCCTTCGGAGCGGAGTTATCAAGAGATGGTCTGCGCATACAGCCAATACAAAAAGGAGGTGCTCGGTTGAATCTGACCTTTGAGGGATTCTTAAAAGGCTATTGCCGAGAGCTATCCGGACAGCAGTCGCTCAGTTTTAGAAAACTGGTTAAGCAAGCGACGACGGTTGCGCCGCGCGTGGCGGAGCCCCTGTTTTTGCTCGCTTTGGCACAGGGTAAAGCCGAATACGTTCTGGGCTTATCCGAGGGTTCGTGGATGGAAGAGGGTTACCGAGGCGTTTTGTCCTTGTACGCCCAAACGGGTAGCCTGGCATCTCTATGCGCCGAGGACAAACTTCCTAATCGTTATGCCAACGTTTGGCGTGCGTATAGAGCGGTGAAGGAAAAGCCAGTGGCGGACAGAAGAATCAACGCCCTGATGCGAAAAAGAACGTTGGGAGCGCTAGAGGAATCGGGTGTAACGCGCTACGGTCTCTGCCGCGATTTGAATCTGAATAAGGGAAACGTGTACGCATATTTAGCCGGTGATGACTCAAAGGTGAGCAGGGAGACGGCGCGCCGCATTATGGAATATGCGGAGGAGAGGGGCGCCCAAGAAGGGGCCGGGCGCCCGGTGCGTATGGCGGGGTAAGATTGATCGCGGTTTTGATTGGTGCTCGATTGGGTTTGTTGGGCGGAGTTTATGTCTGCTATTGATATTGTGCTTGTTGTGATCGCCTTGGTGGCGGTGGGGGTTGCTGTGGCTTGCGCCCTCCAGCTCAAGAGCCTGCGTGCCGAGTTGCGGGAGCGTGGCGACAGTAGCGCGGAAACGCTGGCAGCACTCGAGCAGGCCAACAACGCGCTCGATGCCCTGAACGTCGCGCTGGCCGAAACTCGCCGCACGGCCAATGCCATCGCGCAGCAGCAGACGACAGATGCGGCCGTGGAGCAGCAACGTTACCTGACCATCGCACGTGAGTTTTCGCAAGTTGGTGACCGGATGGATGACCTGCGCCGCGAGACGGCCCAACAGCTCGGTGCCAACCGCGAGGGTATCGAGCATCGCCTGGACAAGGTGCGCGAAACGGTCGATGCTCAGCTGGGCGCCATCCGCAAAGACAACAACGTGCAGCTCGATCAAATGCGTGCGACGGTGGACGAGAAGCTCTCCCGCACGCTCAACGACCGACTGTCGGCATCGTTTAAGCAGGTGAGCGACCAGCTCGAGGCCGTGTACAAGGGCCTGGGCGACATGCAGTCCATCGCCACCGGCGTGGGCGACCTTAAGCGCGTGCTGGGCAACGTGAAGGCGCGTGGCATTTTGGGCGAGGTGCAGCTGGGTGCAATTCTGGCGGACATCCTTACGCCCGACCAGTATCTGGAAAACGTCGCCACCAAGCCCGGCGCCTCGGAGCGCGTTGAGTTTGCCGTCAAGCTGCCGGTGGACGAGGGCGATCCCGTGCTGCTGCCGATCGACTCCAAATTCCCGGGCGACGCGTACGAGCACTTGCTCGACGCGCAGGAGTCGGGCGATGCGGAGACCGTGGCGGCTGCGCGCAAGACGCTCGACACCATGGTCAAGCGCGAGGCAAAGGACATTTGCGAAAAGTACCTGAGTGTGCCGGCAACGACCAACTTTGGCATCATGTTCGTGCCGTTTGAAGGGCTGTACGCCGAGGTCGTCAGCCGCTCCGGGCTTATCGAGACCCTGGGCCGCGACTATCACGTCAACGTTGCCGGCCCCAGCACCATGGCGGCCATTCTCAACAGCCTGCAGATGAGCTACCAGACGTTTAGGCTGCAAAAACGCACCGACGATGTACTGCGAGTGCTCTCCGCCGTCAAGGCCGAGCTGCCGCGCTATCAAAAGGCGCTGCGCCGCGCCCAGCAGCAGATCGAGACCGCGGGTAAAACGGTCGAGGGCATTATCACCACGCGCACCAACGTCATGGAGCGCAAACTCAAGGATATCGACGCGCTGGAAGACGCCGACCAAGCCGATGAGATCTTGGGACTCACGCCCGCGGGCCTTTCCACAGACCAAGAAGACGAGGACTAATTGCAACAAGGCAGCGGGGCACCGGCGCAAACGCGGGCACCCCGCTGCCTTTCACATCGCGCTTGCCTGAAGTGCGCTTTAGTGTGCAACAATGGCGTTTCGCCCTATCAGACGCGAAAGGAAGCCCATGTCTCAGAGAAACACCAGTCCGCTGAAACGCTCCACCGTGCGCCGCACGCTGCAGCGGTTTTGGGGTGTCACGCGCACGCAGCCGCTGATTGTCTTTCTCTCGGTGTTCTCGTCGGCGGGCTACATCTTTTTGCTGACGTTTGCCAATACCTATGTGATGGCCCTCATTGTCGACCGCGTTCAAGCCGGTCCCGTGGCGGGTGATCAGGTGTTTGAGGTCTTCGGCCCCTATATCCTGGCGCTCGTACTCGTTAACCTGGTGGGCCAAATCCTCTCCAAGCTGCAGGACTACACCGTCTACAAGCTCGAGATTGCGGGCAACTATCACCTGGCGCGCCTGTGCTTCGACACGCTCTCCAATCAATCCATGACATTTCACACCAGCCGCTTTGGCGGATCGCTCGTGAGCCAGACGAGCCGTTTTATGAGCGGCTATACGGGGCTGGTCGACGTGACGGTGTATTCGCTCATCCCCACCATCACCTCGGTCATCTGCACGGTGGCGGCGCTCGCCCCGGTGGTGCCGACGTTTACCGTGATCCTGGTGTGCATCATGGCCGTCTACATCGCGTTTGTCTGGCTTATGTACAAGCGCATCATGCCGCTTTCGGCCGCGACGTCCGCCGCGCAGAACAAGCTCTCGGGCGTGCTCTCCGACGCGGTCACGAACATCTTGGCCGTCAAGACCTGCGGGCGCGAGGACTTTGAACGCGATCTGTTCGACGCCGCCGATCGTGCCGCGCGCGACGCCGAGACGGTCTCGATGCACGCCATGATGCAGCGCAACTTTACGACCTCGGGCCTCATCGTCATCACCATGGCCGTGGTGAGTGTGTTCGTGGCGGGCGGCAACGCGTGGTTTGGCATTTCGGCCGGCTCGCTCGTCATGATCTTTACCTACACCTATAACCTCACCATGCGCCTGAACTACGTAAGCTCCATGATGCAGCGCATTAACCGCGCGCTGGGCGATGCGGCCGAGATGACGCGCGTGCTGGACGAGCCACGTTTGGTGGCAGATGACCCGGACGCCCCTGAGCTCAAAGTGACCGAGGGCGCGATTGATTTTGAGCACCTGAGCTTTGCGTACCGTGACGCTGCGGCGGGCGAGAGCGTGTTCGATGACCTGACACTTCATGTGGCGGCGGGCCAGCGCGTGGGCCTGGTGGGCAAATCGGGTTCGGGTAAGACGACGCTCACCAAGCTGCTGCTGCGCCTGGACGATGTTCAGGGCGGCCGCGTGCTCGTGGACGGTCAGGATGTCTCGCGCTGTACGCAGCAGAGCCTGCGCCGCCAGGTTGCCTACGTGCCGCAGGAGGCGCTGCTGTTCCACCGCTCCATTCGAGAGAATATTGCCTACGGCCGCCCCGACGCCACTGATGAGCAGATTCGCGAGGCCGCGCGCCTGGCCAACGCCCTGGAGTTTATCGACCGCTTGCCCCGTGGCTTTGACACCATGGTGGGCGAGCGCGGCGTCAAGCTCTCGGGCGGCCAGCGTCAGCGCGTGGCTATCGCCCGCGCCATCCTAACCGACGCGCCGATTCTGGTGCTCGACGAGGCGACCTCTGCCCTCGACAGCGAGTCCGAGGCGCTGGTGCAGGAGGCGCTCGAAAACCTGATGCGTGGACGTACCTCCATTGTGGTGGCGCACCGCCTGTCCACCGTGGCGGCGCTCGACCGCATTGTGGTGCTGGCCGATGGCGAGATCGTCGAGGACGGCACGCATGCGCAGCTCGTCGAGGCGGGTGGCGAGTACGCGAGCCTGTGGAGCCGTCAGACCGGCGCATTCTTGGAGGCGTAAGCGTCTCGGACGTGGGACAATTGTGCCCATAAGTTTATTGTGCCGTTGAGCCGAGGAGTCGTTATGCCACGCGAGACCAATGCCGCCAAGCGCGAGCGCGCCATCGAGGTGTGTGAGCGCCTCAACCGTCGCTATGGCCCGGTCGAGTGCTTTTTGGACCACGAGAATCCCTTCCGCCTGCTGATCGCGGTGCTGCTCTCGGCGCAAACGACCGATGCGCAGGTCAACAAGGTGACGCCGCGGCTGTTTGCCCAGTGGCCCACGCCCGAGGCCATGGCCGGGGCGAGCGTGGCTGACGTGGCAGACACCATCAAGTCACTCGGCTTCTACAAGAGCAAAGCCAAGCATGCCGTCGAGGCCGCGCAGATGATCGTCGCCGACTATGGCGGCGAGGTGCCGGCCGACATGAAGGAACTCGTGAAGCTGCCGGGCGTGGGACGCAAGACGGCGAACATCGTGCTCAACGTGGGGTATGGCATCGTGGAGGGCATTGCGGTGGACACGCATGTCAACCGCATTGCGCACCGCCTGATGCTGAGTCCCAAGACGCATGCAAAGGAGCCGCTCAAGACCGAGCAGGATTTGCTCAAGATTTTGCCGCACGAGTATTGGGAGTCGGTTAACCATCAGTGGATCACCTTCGGTCGCGAGATCTGCGACGCCCGCAAACCCAAGTGTGACGAGTGCCCGCTGGCAGATTTGTGCCCCAGCGTGCGCGTAGCGGGGTAGGGCGGAACGCATCTTCGTCTGGCGTTTTTTGCGGGGCTGGGTTTGCCCTTGAGCCGGAGTCCTCTCCATGCGCTACCATGACAGACAATGTATTTGACGTACGACCCGCCGAGCTTGCCCCGGCGGGCTTTTGGCGTTGCAATGCCGGAGGAACAGCATGCTCATTCACCGTATAGCCGCGCAGCTCTACACTGCCGAGGCGCTGCAGACCGTCGAGGCCGGACTCGATGCCGGCGAGGACGTGACGCTGGCTGTGTCGCAGTCGGGCCGCACGCTTATGGCGGCCGCCCAGTTTGCGCGCCGCCCGCGTCCCACGGTCTACATTGTGAGTGGCGAGGATGCGGCCGATCGCGCCGCGCGCAGCCTTGCCGCCTACGTGGGCCTAGCGCACGTGTGCCGTTTTCCCGAGCGCAAGGACTATCCGTGGCGCGAGCAGGCGCCCGACGATGCCGTGGTGGCGCAGCGCTGCGAGGCACTGGGACGCATCGTGCGCGGAGACAATTGCATCATGGTCGCCTCGGCTCGCGCGCTGCTGCGTTGTGTGCCGCCGGTCGAGAGCCACTATTGGGAGTCCACGACCTTTGCGGTGGGCGAGGAGATTCCCTTTGACGAGGTGCCGCAGCGCCTGGTGGGCATGGGCTACACCAATGCCGGTGCCGCCGATGCGCCCGGTCTGTTCCGCGTGCACGGTGACACCGTCGAGGTGTTTCCCGCGCAGGAAAAGGCGCCCGTGCGCATTGAGTTTTTCGGCGATGAGATTGACCGCATCCGCCGTATGGTGAGCTCCACGGGCCAAACCATCGGCAACGAGGACAGTATCGAGATCTTCCCCTGCCGCGAGCTGGCGCTTACCGACGATGCCGTCCACAACATGCACGTGGCGCTCTACCGTGCCAGCCAGGACGACAGCAAGCTGGCGGCGCTGCTCGAGATGGTGGATACGCGCATCGTCACGCCCGAGCTCGACCGCTTTTTGCCGGTGATGTACGGCCAGACCGTAAGCCCGTTGGCGCACGTGAGCGGCAAGGCACTCGTGGTTCTGTCCGAGCCGCGCTCGCTGTTCGACGACTGCCTGCGCGCCTACGAGGATATTGAGGCCCGTGCCGGCGAGGCAGGGATTGACCGCCTGGATGGTCTGTACGTGCGCGCCCAACAGCTCGATTTTGGTGCCCAGCAGCGCCTGAACTACGTGAGCCTCATCCGTGCCGGCGGTGCGGTGACGGCCGAGCTCAAGATTGAGCAGCCGGCCATCGCAGGCTCGGACAACCGTTTTATGACGCGCATCCAGGAGGTCGTGGGCAAGCGCTATGCCTGCGTGTTTGCCATCCCCGACCGCGGTGCGCGCGAGTCGATGGAGCTCACCTTTGGCGACGAGGGCATTACCTTTGAGGAATCGCTGACCGCGGCGCCCGAAAATGTCGGCGCTATCGGCGACCGCGTTCGCGTGGCAGCGGCGGATTCCGCCGATCGTGCCGCACGCCAGGAGGCCCATGCTTCCATTCGCGAGCGTAAGGCCGACGCGCTCAACGCCCGCTCGCTCGAGGCGGGTGCTGCCCAGGCTGCCGCCGGTGTCGCCGTGCCCACCATCTCGCGCGGACGCGTGACCTTTGTGGACGCTGCCCTGCCGCAGGGCGTGGTGGTGCCCGATGCCAACCTGGCCGTGTTCTCGATCGCCGACCTCAACGCCCGCATGGACGCCAACCGGGCCCGCAGCCGCCGCAAGGTTGACATTACGCAGATCACCTTCCCGTTTAAGCCGGGAGACTACGTGGTGCACGCCACCCACGGCATCGCGCTCTTTAGCGAGATCGCGCGCCAGGAAGTGGGTGGCAAGGAGCGCGACTACTTTTTGCTGGAATATGCCGACGGCGACAAGCTCTACGTGCCGCTCGAGCAGGTCGACCGCATCACACGCTATGTTGGCCCCGACGGCGACAGGCCGCGCCTGACCAGGCTCAACACTGCCGACTGGACGCGTGCCACCAATAAGGCGCGCAAGAACGCCAAAAAGCTGGCGTTTGACCTGGTCGACCTGTATACGCGCCGCTCGTCGATCGCAGGCATCGCCTGCCCGCCCGACACGCCCGAGCAGATCGAGATGGAGGAGAGCTTTCCCTACGACGAGACGCGTGATCAGCTGGAGGCCATCGCCGACATTAAGGCCGACATGGAGGCGCCCAAGCCCATGGACCGCCTGCTGTGCGGCGACGTGGGTTTCGGCAAGACCGAGGTTGCCCTGCGCGCGGCGTTTAAGTGCGTGGACTCCGGCCGCCAAGTCATGGTGCTCTGCCCCACGACCATTCTGGCCCAGCAGCACTACGAGACCTTCTTTGAGCGTTTTGCCCCGTTTGGCCTCGAGGTCGAAGTGCTCAGCCGCTTCCGCACCCCGGCGCAGCAGAAGCGCGCGCTCAAGGCGTTTGCCGAGGGCACGATCGATGTGCTCATCGGCACCCACCGCCTGCTTTCGGCCGATGTGAACCCCAAGAACCTGGGCCTGGTGATCATCGACGAGGAGCAGCGCTTTGGCGTGCAGCACAAGGAGCAGCTCAAGAACCTGCGTGAGCAGATTGACGTGCTCACGCTTTCGGCAACGCCGATTCCGCGAACCATGCAGATGGCCACGAGCGGCGTGCGCGACATGAGCCTGATCACCACGCCGCCGACCGGGCGCCGCCCCGTGATCGTGCACGTGGGAGAGTACGACCCCGACGTGGTGAGTGCGGCGATTCGCCTGGAGGTGGGCCGCGGCGGTCAGGTGTACTACGTGTCCAACCGCGTCAAGACCATCGACGACGCCGCGGCGCGCGTGCACGAGGCCGCGCCCGAGGCGCGCGTGGGCGTGGCGCACGGCAAGATGAGCCCGCGCGAGGTCGAGGACGTGATGATCGAGTTCGCGACCAAAAAGATCGACGTGCTCATTGCCACGACCATCGTGGAGAGCGGCATCGACAACGCGACTGCCAACACGCTGATCATCGAGGATTCGCAACGCTTGGGTCTGGCGCAGCTCTACCAGCTCAAGGGTCGTGTGGGTCGCTCTGCCACGCAGGCCTACGCGTACTTTATGTTCCCGGGCGAGCTGCCGCTCACCGAGGAGGCAACGGCGCGCCTGACCGCACTTTCCGAGTTTCAGGACCTGGGCAGCGGCATGCGCATCGCCATGCGCGACCTGGAGATTCGCGGCGCCGGCTCGCTTATGGGAGCCGAGCAGCACGGCAACCTGTCGAGCGTGGGCTTTGACCTGTTTACGCAGATGCTGGGCCAGGCCGTGGCCGAGGCGCGCGGCGATGATGACGCCGGCGTGGAGGCGGCGAGCGTGGGTATTAACCTGCCGGCCGACTACTTCTTGTCCGAGGAGTACCTGCCGGCGGTGGACCAGCGCGTGCTCGTGTACCGTAAGCTCGCAGCGGCCGAGGACCTGGAGAGCATCGACGAGGTGCAGGAAGAGACCGAGGCCGCGCATGGCGAGCTGCCGTTGGCGGGACTCAACCTGTTCAATCGCGCGCGCATCCGCATTCGCGGCGAGCGTCTGGGGCTCGAGAGCGTCACGCTCAGTGGCGGTCGCATCACGTTTTTGGGCGTCGACGTGCCTAAGAAGGTGGCCTTTGAGCTTAAGACCCGCTATGGCGCGGTGAACTTCCCCAAGAGCCGCAAGCTGTCGGTACCCTACAAGGCAGGCGCCGGTGCGGGCAGCGGCCTGGGTCGCGGTCTCGACGCCAACGACGGCACCGGCCCGGTGGCCGCGGCGCTCATGCTGCTGCAACAGTTGGGTGCGAGCGACGACGACTAACGGGTCGACGCTGCAAACGCCCCATTTGGGCAATCTGACCCTCACTCGTCGGTCGCGTACGCAAGTACGCTTCCCTCCTCCTTCGGGCCACCTTGCCACAAATGGAACGTTTTCGCTTACTTATGCTCAACCTGTAAGGGTATTTACGGGACAAAGCCATCTTCGTCTCACCCACATTGCAGGTTGACCGCCCTTCGCCCGACCGAAAGGAAAGCATGTTCGGATACATCTATAAGAAAGATGTCGCCATTATCGCGGTTGTCCTGTGTCTTTGTCTGGGCGTGGGCAGTTTCTTCGATTATCAGATCTCGAGCGCGCTGTTCAACATCGGCAGCATGTACGGCCGCTTTATCGAGGCCGCTGGCGAGTTGCCGTTTGAGCTGACGGCGAGCATCGCGGGCGTTATGCTCGTGCGCGCGGTGCGTCCCGACTCCAGGGGCAGCAAATGGCTTGCCGCGCTCGGCATCCTCGTCAACGTTGGCCTGACCGGCTACGAGATCGTTTCGTCCCTGAGGGTTGGCGGTAAACTCATTGCGGCTCAGTTGGTGCTGACGTTTGTGCTGGTCATCGCTGCCAACCTTATCGTCTATCGCCTCACGCGCACGACCGAGCCCGACGAACTCACGCGCTGGGCGTTGATGGTGCTTGCCGTGTGGATCGCTCAGGCCATCATCCTCAACGTGATCGTCAAGCCGCTGTGGTCGCGCCCGCGCATGCGCGTGATCGAGGTCACGCCGGGGCTCAATTTTCAGCCGTGGTGGGTGATCGGCAATCCCGACAAGTGGACCTATATCGCCGCCGGCGTAATCAAGGACGGCTTTAAGTCGTTCGCGAGCGGGCACACCGCGCATGCGGCGATGGGTCTTATGCTCGCCGGACTTCCCGCGGTGGCCTTTAAGGAAAAGCCCTCGCGCCGTCGGGTGGTCTTTTGGACGGCGGCTGTGGTCGCGGCGCTCGTCGCCTTTGGCCGCATCGTGATCGGCGCGCATTTTTTGAGTGACGTGAGCTGCGGCTTTGCCCTGGTGCTGGCGCTTGAGTGCCTTGCCGCGCGCATTGCCTATCCCAACGGCGTACAATAGCTCCGTTTGAATCATCTGGCCGATACCCGGTAAGAGAGGATTGCCATGCTCGCGTTTAACAACGACTATTCCCACGGCGCACATCCGGCAGTGCTGCAGGCGCTCGTCGACACCAACATGGAGCCGCAGCCCGGCTACGGTACCGATGCGCACACCGAGCGTGCCAAGCAGCTTATCCGCGAGGCCTGTCAGGCCCCCGATGCCGACGTGTTTTTTCTGGTGGGCGGCACGCAGGCCAACGCGACGGTGATCGACATGCTGCTTGCGCCCTACGAGGGCGTCGTTGCCGCCGAGACCGGCCACGTCGCCGGGCACGAGGCGGGCGCTATCGAGTTTGGTGGTCACAAGGTGCTCACTATCCCCGGCTACGAGGGCAAGATGCACGTCGAGGATCTCGAAAACTATTTCCAGGTGTTCTACGAAAACGAGAGCCATGAGCACATGGTGTTCCCGGGCGCCGTGTACGTGAGTCTATCGACCGAGTACGGCACGCTGTATTCCAGGGCCGAGCTCGCGGCGATTCACGCGGTGTGCCAGAAGCGCGAGATTCCGCTATTTGTGGACGGCGCTCGCCTGGCCTATGCACTGGCGGCCGATGAGTGCGACATTACCCTGCCCGAGCTGGCGCAGCTGTGCGACGTGTTCTACATCGGCGGCACCAAGTGCGGCGCGCTCTGCGGCGAGGCTGTGGTGTTCTGCGGCATGCACGCTCCGGCACATCCCATTCCGCGCATTAAGCAGCACGGCGCGCTGTTGGCCAAGGGCCGCCTGACGGGCGTGCAGTTTGAGGCACTCTTTACCGATGGCTTGTATTTTGAGATTGGTCGACAGGCGATCGAAACCGCGCAGGCGCTTCGTCGCGTGCTGCACGAGCACGGCTACCGGTTCTTCTTGGAGACGCCGACTAACCAGCAGTTCGTGATTCTGCCCAACGAGGACATGGCGCGCATTCGCGAGCATGCGGCGATCGAGTACTGGGAAAAGTACGACGAGACCCACACGGTGGTGCGCTTTTGCACCAGCTGGGCCACGACGCAGGAGGATATCGACGCGTTGGCGGCGGTTCTGTAGCCTGATGTAATGACGAGGGGCCGCCTTGCGCTTGGGTTTGGCGCAAGGCGGCCTTTGTTTTTGAGGGAGAAGGGTTGTATGACCGAGATGTCCGATCCGACGATTCGTCTGGCGACGCCCGATGATGCGCCGGCGTTGCTTGCCATCTATGAGCCGTATGTGCGCCAGACGGCGATTACCTGCGAATACGAGGTGCCGAGCGTTGAGGAGTTCGCCGGGCGCATCGAGCGCACGCTCAAGCGCTATCCGTATCTGGTGATGGAACTGGACGGGCGTCCGGTAGGCTATGCCTATGTGAGTCCGCTCAACAGCCGCGAGGCATACGACTGGTCGGTCGAGACATCGATCTACCTGGCGCGTGATGTGCGCCACGGCGGGCTGGGCCGCAAGCTGCATGACGCGCTCAAGCAATGCCTGATCGCGATGGGTATCACCAACATGTGCGCCCTCATCGCCGTGCCGCACGACAAGGACGATGAGTACCTGACGCACAACAGCCAGGACTTCCATGCCCATATGGGGTATCGCCTGGTGGGCGCCTTTGACCGCTGCGCCCAAAAGTTCGGCCGCTGGTACGACATGTGCTGGATGGAGTTGGTCCTAGCCGAGCGCGTCCCCAACCAACCCAAACCAACCTGGTTCCCCGACCTCCCCAAACCTACCATTTAGGGACAGGTTTATTTTGGCAGGTTAGCCGATGGGCTCGGTGTATTTGGCACGGTCGGTGCGCTGGATGCGCTTGGAGACATGGAGCGGTCGGCCGTCGGTGTCGTACACGTAGTCGGTGATCAGGATCAGCGCCTGCCCGCGCCCAACGTTGAGCAAAAACGCCTCGTTTTGCGAGGCATAGCACACCTCAAAGGTCTTATGTCCCTGTGCCGGCGCGCGATGGAATTCCTGGCGCAGCGTGGCGTAGAGCGAACCGTTGATATCGCGATCGATGAGTGCTTCGAAGCTCGGTGGTAGATAGGTGGTCTCCAGGCACAGCGGCGCATCGTCCAGATAACGCAGGCGGACAAGTTTGACGAGCTTGCTGCCCACGGCGACATCGAAGAACTTGGCCGCATTGCCCGCGGCCTTGGCAAAGCCCGAGTCCACCGTGCGCGTGGTGGGCTTCATACCCTGACCCTGGACCTGTGTCGTGTAGCTCGAAAACACCAGGTTGTTCTCGTGGAGCGCCGGCGTGTCGGCCACAAAGGCGCCACGCCCGCGCTCGGTGCGCACCAGGCCCTCATCAACGAGCACCTTAAGGGCGTGGCGTACGGTGCTACGCGACAGCCCCGATTCGTCCATGAGTTCCATCTCGGACGGCAGCTTGTCTCCGCGAGCGTAGGTGCCGGAGGCGATGCGGTCGCGCAGCATGCCCGCCAAGCGCTCGTATTGGGTCAGTCTCTTTTTAGATGAAGCGTTCATGCGATCAACCTGTATCTAACCTGTATGCGTATCTAATCAAGCATGTATTCAATACAACAACAAAACCGCTGGTAGCAAGTTATCGAAAACCGTATCAGCAAATTATCTAAGACAAATATAGCATACAACTAGTCGACATAACCAAAACATGTATGTAACTTGTATGCCATCGAGAGCATCAAACGAGAAGAAAGGCTGATGTACGATGACTACTCAGGAACAGGTTAAGGACGTCGTCTCCCAGGTTTTGGCCGACAAGGCAGACAAGGGCGGCATCAAGCGCGTCGTGTGGATTGGCGCCGGCGGATCCAACGGCGGCAACTATCCTGCCCAGTACTTTATGGAGCACGAGGCCACGCAGGTCGTGAGCTCCAGCTACACCAGCAATGAGTTCGTGCACGCCACGCCCGCCTATGTCAACGAGAACACCCTGGCCGTCGTCGTATCCATGCGCGGCACCAAGGAGACCATCGTCGCCGCCCAGGTCGCCAAGGACCACGGCGCCAGCACCATCGCCATCTATGTCGACGAGTCCGGCCTCACCGAGGTCTGCGACTACAAGATTCAGTATGACAGCCTGGCCGTCGACGAGTCTTGCATGGGCCGTACCAACTCCGCCGTCGTGACCATGATCGCCATGGAGCTTACGCAGCAGACCGAGGGCTATGCCGAGTATGAGACCGCTATGGCCGCCTTCGACCTGGTTGACCCCATCTATCGCAAGGCCGTCGAGTACACCCGTCCGCTCGCCGCCAAGTGGGCCGAGCAAAACGCCGACAAGCCCTGCATCAACGTGATGGCTCAGGGTCCGCTCTTTGGTGCCGCCTACGTCTTTAGCATCTGCAACGTGCAGGAGATGCTGCAGATCGACTCCTGCACCATCAACACCTGTGACTTCTTCCACGGCCCCTTCGAGATCCTGGACAAGCGCACCTCGCTGTTCCAGCTCATCAGCGTCGGCCGCAGCCGCTGCAACGACGAGCGCGGTATCCGCTTCGTCAACCAGTACGGTGGCGAGCGCGTCTATCAGCTCGACGCCAAGGAGCTCGGCCTCAACGACATCAAGGACAGCGTGAGCGAGTACTTCAACCACCTGATCTTTGCCCCGATCCTCAACAACGTGTACATGCGTGCGCTCTCTGTCGTCACCCACAAGGACTACATGACGCGCCGCTACATGTGGAAGCTTGAGTATTAGTTACGCCGTTCTACCGAACGGCGTAACGGCTCGACGCTGCAAACCCGCCAGAGCGGCAATCTGCCTTTCAGCTTCAGCGGCATGACCAGAAGGTCAATGCCGCTTCGCTTCAAGGCACCTTGCTCGCTCTGGCGGGTTTTCGCTGACGTTGTCAAAGCGTCGGCGTTGCCTTGGTCCAGATGTGGCACTTGGCAGTCCTAGTCGTTGGGGGCGTTCTTGAATGACCAGTCATTTAAGTGCGTCCCCAATGACTACCCAATGAGTGTGTGGGCGAGCAGATTTTTCCGTTCGGCGATTTGTGTCTTGAAAAATGTATATAACGACTATAACGTAGTACGAAACATATTGGAAACAATACCGAGGAGGCTGCGTTGAAGAAGAGCAATCTGGGCTATGTGCTGGTGCTGATCGCCGCGCTTATGTGGGGCAGCATCGGAATCTTTGTAAACGGCATCTCGGCCATGGGCGTTTCGTCCCAGAGCATGGCTGCCTTTCGCTTGTTGGTCGGAGCGCTTATCTTGGCGCCGGTCCTGATGTTTATGGGCTGCCGTCCGGGTGAGGGGTCTACCGTGGCTCAGGGTCCGCTGGCCCTGTTCAAGGCAAGCCCTAAAGAGCTTGTTCCCTGTGCGCTTGTCGGCATCGTCGGTTTGGCCGCCGCCAACACCTGCTATTACGAGTGCATGGGCGAGGTGGGCATGTCCACGGCCTCGGTGCTGCTCTACACCTCGCCGGTGTTTGGCGTCATGCTCGGCCGCGTGCTTTATCGCGAGGACGTGACCCCCAACAAGCTCGTTGCCATTGTCTTTAACATCGTAGGCTGCGTGCTTGCAGTGACTAATGGCGACCTTTCCGGTTTTCATTTTTCGGTTTGGGGCGTCACGTCGGGCGTGATTGCAGGCCTTTGCGGTGCGTCGCTCGCGGTGTTTAGCCGAATAGCAACCAAGACGGTCCACCCGCTGGCTGTCACGTTTTGGGGCTTTGTTTTTGGCGGTGCGGTTATGGCGGCTATCGCGGCTCCGTGGCCGGATGTCGCCGCGGCAATGTCGCCACAGCTGCTGCTGCTGTTCCTTGGCTTTGGACTCATCCCCACGGCCGTGGCTTATATCTTATATATGCAGGGTCTATCCATGGGGCTCGAGACGTCGAAAGTTCCCGTCGTAATGTCATTCGAGACGGTCGTCACCGTACTGGTGGGCATTGGTGTCTATGCCGAGCCCGCCGGCGCGATCAAAGTCCTGGGCATCGTGCTGGTGCTCGCGTCCATCCTGATTATGAACACCGACTTCTCCAAGCTGCGCAACAGTGTGTTTGTCGGTCATGTCATTGAGAGCATGACCTTTAAGCCCAATGCGTGGTGGACCGAAAAATCGCAGGACATGGATCTGTTTAAGGAGCGCACCGGCATCGCGCTGGAGCCCACCGTGCAGGAAAGCCCCTGGTACTTCGTGCGATAAGGGATTGGCGCGGCGTCTGATCGGGCACCGCCTGGCCAGCGCCGGCCTTCCCTGCGCCAACGTTACGAGTACGTTAAACCCGTCAACGGTCGTTTTTCACCCGCGAACGGTCTTTATACTAATTAGCAATATCCACAACGTATAAGACGTTATAATGACCATAACGAAAAGGAGGAGGCAAGATGAATCAGATCATTCTCGCATCTCATGGCGGCCTGGCCGCAGGCGCCAAAGACACGCTCGAGATGGTTCTCGGCGACGTGTCGAACGTCCACGTCGTGTCGCTTGCTCGTGACGACAAGGAGCCCATCACCAATAAGGTGGACGCCATGATCGCCACGTTCAACGCGGACGACACCGTCTATGTGCTGACCGATATGCTCGGCAGCTCGGTCAACAACAACATGGTCGAGCTTTCCAAGAACGGCACGAAGTTCACGGTTGTCAGCGGTTTCAACATCCCGCTGGCGCTCACGCTCGCTATGAGCCCCGTCCCCGTCAAGGGCGCCGAGCTCGCGGCCCTCATCAACGAGGCTCGCACCGGTCTGACCAACCCCAACGCACCGGTCGAGGCCGCCGCGCCTCCCGCTAAGAAGGCCAAGGCGTCCCGTCACAGCTCCGGTCCCGCCAAGATCGTCCTCGCACGTCTTGACTACCGTCTGCTGCACGGCCAGGTCGTCTTTACCTGGACCACCAAGGTCCAGGCCGAGCGCATCATCGTCGTCGACAACGCTGCCGCCAACGATGACATCAAGAAGGGCGCTCTTAAGCTGGCCAAGCCCCAGGGCGTGCGCCTGAACGTCTTCACCGTCGAGCGTGCCCTCGCCAAGATGGACAAGCTCAACACCCTCGGCGAGCGCGTCATGTTCGTCTTTGGCAACACGGCCGAGATGCTGCAGTTCTGCCAGGGCTACAAGCTCGACGCCATCAACCTGGGCGCCACCGCCAACCACGACGGTGCCGATCAGATTGGCGGCAAGGACAGCTCCGTCTTCCTCGACGCCACCCAGAAGGCCGACGTCAACCAGCTGCTCGATATGGGCATCAAGCTCTACGTCCAGCAGACCCCTACGTATCAGAGCGTCGACATCGACGCCAAGCTGTAATCAACCAGGCTTTTGCCTGACTGAAAGGAGAAGGGTATGAATACGTTCATCAGTGCGGTGCTCGTCGGCCTCGTCGGCGTGTTCTGCATGTGGGACTCTCGCCTGCTCGGTCGTCTTAACTTCGAGCAGCCCCTCGTTGGCGCTACGCTCGTCGGTCTGCTGCTGGGCGATGTGCCCACCGGTCTTGCCGTCGGTGCCGCCGTCGAGCTCGTGTCCATGGGCCTGGTGCAGGTCGGCGCCGCCGTTCCGCCCGATATGGTCCTGGGCGGCATCGTGGCCGCTGCCTTTGCGTGCCTGACCGATGCTTCCGCCGAGACCGCCATGACGATCGCCATCCCGGTCGCCGTCCTGGGTCAGCTCCTCGGCATCGTGTTCCGTTCCATCATCGCCGTCCTCACCCATGTGGCAGATAACGCGATTGATAACGGAAAGTTCAAGACCGCCTACCGTATGCACATCTGCGCCGGCTCCGGTTTGTACGCCATCATGTACTTCCTGCCGATCTTCCTCGCCGTCTTTGTTGGCACCGACCTGGTTCAGGCCATCGTCAACATGGTTCCCGAGTGGCTGTCCACTGGTCTTAACGTTTCGACCAAGATCATGACCGCCTACGGCTTGGCCCTGCTGCTCACCATGATGATCAAGAAGGGTATGACTCCGTTCCTGTTCATCGGTTTCCTGCTCGCCGCTTACCTCAACCTGTCCGTCATTGCGGTCGCTCTGATCGGTGTGTGCCTGGCTGTCGTCTTCATGGGCTTCAAGTTCAACGGTTCCCATGCAGCCGCCGGTGTCGATTCCGACTACGATCCGCTCGAAGACGACGAAGACTAAGGAGGAACACACTATGGCAACCGCAACCAAGGACGTGTCCCTGAACAAGAAGGTCAGCCAGTTCTTCTGGCGCTCCTGGGCCATCCAGGCCTCTTGGAACTACGAGCGTCAGATGAACATGGGCTTCCTCTACGGAATGGTTCCCACGCTCGATCGCCTCTATCCGGACGAGTCCGACCCCAAGCAGCTTGCTGCTAAGAAAGAGGCTTACCACCGTCACATGGCGTTCTACAACTGCACCCCGCAGACGAGCGCTTTCATCCTGGGCCTCGCTGCCTCCATGGAGGAGGAGTACGCCAAGGATCCCGAGAACTTCAACCCCGATTCGATTAACGCGGTCAAGACCTCCCTTATGGGCCCGCTTTCCGGCATCGGTGACTCCTTCTTCCAGGGCACCATCCGCGTTATCGCCTTTGGCTTGGGCGTTCAGCTGGCTCAGCAGGGCTCCATCATGGGCCCAATCCTGGCCCTTCTCATCTCCATCGTCCCCTCCGTGCTGATTACTTGGTTCGCAGCCAAGATGGGCTATCAGGGCGGCCACGAGTACCTGAGCAAGCTTCAGGGCGGCGACCTCATGGAGAAGCTCATGTATGTCTGCGGCATCGTGGGTCTTATGTCCGTGGGCGGCATGATCGCCACGCTGATCGGCGCCACCACCCCGCTGCAGTTCGTTGACGGCACCGTCGTGATTCAGGACATCCTGGATGGCATGATGCCCCAGATGATTTCCCTTGGCCTCACTGGCCTTATGTACTGGCTCATCAAGAAGAACGTCAACACCGGTTGGCTTCTCGTGATCGCCATCGTGGGCGGCATCGCCCTCTCCGCGGCCGGCATCCTGGCCTAGTCGCGACCAAGCGCCTAATCGCTTTCCCCCGGGGGCCTGCCTGGCATCCCATACCCCAGGCAGGCTTCCATCCCTAAATGTGTCAAAGGGACAGTTCCTTTGTCACATCCTCAACGGGCCGGCGACTCGGTCCAAATCACGGTAACCCTGCGAGCGCCCGGCAATGTGGCGCCGCAAAAATCGAAAGGAATGTGTCAGATGTACGAGATCGACCTTAACCTCCCTAAGCAGATCGTCGCTGACGTCCTGTCCAACCACGAGATCCACAGCGTCGCTTTCGTCGGCTGCGGCGCCTCCATGTCCGACCTTTACCCCGCCAAGTACTTCCTGGCCAACAACACGGACAAGCTGAACGTTCAGATCTTCACCGCCAACGAGTTCAACTACGACACGCCTTCCTGGGTCAACGAGCACACCTTCGTGATCACCTGCTCCCTCGGTGGCTCCACGCCCGAGACCGTCGAGGCCAACAAGACCGCCAAGAAGCACAACTGCCCGGTCGTCTCCCTCACCAACAAGGCTGGCTCCGCTCTGACCGTCGACGCTGACTACGTCATCGTTCACGGCTTCCACGCCAACTTCGCTGCCAAGTGCGAGAAGCCCGGCTACGCCATCGCTCTTGCTGTCGAGATCCTTCAGCAGACCGAGGGCTATGACCACTACGAGGACATGATCACCGGCCTCACCAACGTCTTTGAGCTCTGCGAGAACGCTGCTCAGTCCTGCAAGAAGCTCGCCAAGAAGTTCGCCGAGGACTTCAAGGACGACAAGATGATCTACTTCATGGCTTCCGGTGCCTCCGAGAAGATGGCTTATTCTCACGCCGCCTTCCTGTTCACCGAGATGCAGTGGATCGACGCCGCCGCCTACAACACCGGTGAGTACTTCCACGGCCCGTTCGAGGTTTCCACCGAGGGTAAGCCCTACGTCTTCTTCATGTCCGATGGCGCTACCCGTCCGATGGACGCCCGCGCCCTCACCTTCCTTAAGCGCATGGGCGCCAAGGTCGCTCTGATCGACTCCAAGGACTACGGCCTGGCTGA
This sequence comes from uncultured Collinsella sp., assembly GCA_937937835.1. Lineage (GTDB taxonomy): Bacteria > Actinomycetota > Coriobacteriia > Coriobacteriales > Coriobacteriaceae > Collinsella. The sequence continues at coordinate 3,473 of CALDBJ010000117.1, read as the reverse complement.
CGCCGTGCCCGCGAGCGTCGTCACCTACTTCAACCCGCTGCTGCACCTCGCCGTTATGCGCGAGTACGGCAACCAGATCGCCGAGGCCCGTCAGCACCCGCTGACCATGCGTCGCTACATGTGGAAGCTTTCCTACTAATCACAAGTAAGTAGACCTTACGGGTTGATTGAGAGGGGATGGGGTTTGCGCCCCGTCCCCTTTTTTGCTATCGAAAGGAGATGCGTATGATCAAGGCAGTGCTGTTTGACATGGACGGCGTGCTGGTCGATACCGAGTGGTTCTACAACCGTCGCCGCGTGGCATTTATGGAAGAGAAGGGCTTCCACTTTGACGAGATCCCCGATCTTTCGGGGTCTAACGAGCCCGCCATCTGGAAGGCGCTGGTGCCCGACGATGTTGAGCTGCGCGAGCGCCTGCGCGTGGAGTACAAGCAGGTTTATAGCCCGGACCACCCCGTTCCGTATGCCGAGCTTCTCAACGAGCAGACGGAGCCGGTGATGCGCGAGCTGCATGAGCGTGGCGTGAAGTGTGCCATCGCAAGCTCGTCCTATCGCGAGCTTATTGACGAGCTGGTGGAGATCGCCGGTATCGCCGACGTACTGGATTACACCATCAGCGGTCACGAGTGCAGTGCGTTTAAGCCCGATCCCGAGATCTACCTGCGTGCCATGGAGGCGCTGGGCGTGGAGCCTGCCGAGTGCCTGGTTATCGAGGACTCGCCTTTGGGCATCGAGGCCGGCAAGCGCTCCGGCGCCCGTGTCCTGGCACTGCGTCCGCACGAGGGCGTCAACCTCGACCAATCGCGAGCCGATGCCGTTATCGATAATCTGACCGACATTTTGGCCGCTTTGTAATGTCAATCCGCCGCGAGAAGCACGGGTTCAAACGTTTTTTGCGGTGGACTGGCTCAATTTGGTTTCGATTTTGATCCGTTTGGCTTCGATTCGGGCTAAGTGAGTAGACTTTTTGGCGCAGGCCGAGCACAATGCATATCTTCCTTTGTAAAACCGCAGGTCACAGAGGTGGCTGTTTTGGGTGTGCTCGGCAGATCGTAAAAAGTCTACTCACTTGGAATTTAGCCCTTTGGTCGTGGGGGTTGCTGGTCCCGTTTTGGTTGTCGAGAGAGGGTGAATTGAAGCGCCCCCGCACGCTCATGCTACAATCGCGGGCATGCCCCACAACTACATCTGCCTTCGAAAGGAGCCTGCGTGGCGAACGCCATCGAACAGCTCACGGACCGAGTGCTCGTGCTCGGCCGCCTCACCATCGTCCGCCGTGCCATTACTGCCGTGGCGGTCACCATTTCTGCCGTTCTCCAGACATTTCTGATCCAGGCGTTCATTCAACCCGCCGACCTGCTTCCGAGCGGTCTCACCGGCGTCGCGGTCCTACTCGATCGCGTTACCTCGCTCGGCGGCGTCCACATCGACATCTCGCTCGGTATGCTCGCGCTCAACATCCCCGTGGCACTCCTATGCTGGAGCGGCATTAGCAAGCGCTTCGTCATCTTCTCGATGATGCAGGTCGTGCTCTCATCGCTGTTCCTCAACATCTTTCACTTTGCCCCGTTTTTGGGCGACAAGATTATGCTCATCATTTTTGGCGGCGTGGTCTCGGGTCTGGGCGCTGCCATCGCGCTAAAGTCCGGCGCATCCACCGGCGGCACCGACTTTATCGCGCTGTGGGTCTCCAACCACACGGGCAAGACTATCTGGGGTGTCATCTTTGGTTTCAACTGCTTTATCCTGGCGATCTTTGGCTTTATGTTTGGCTGGGACAATGCGGCGTACTCCATCGTGTTCCAGTTTATTTCGACCAAGACCATCGACAGTTTCTATCGTCGCTACGACCGCGTGACGCTGCAGATCACGACGCGCAAGGCAGACGAGGTCATGACCGCCTATGTTGACCATTTTCAGCACGGCATTAGCTGTGCCGAGGTCATCGGCGGATACAGCCGCGAAAAGATGTACCTGCTGCACGCCGTTGTCTCGACCTACGAGAGCCAGGACATTATCAAGCTGGTGTGCGACATTGATCCCGGTGCCGTGATCAACGTGTTCCACACGCTCAACTTTGTGGGCGGCTGGTGGGGCGGTCATGTCGACGAGCCCATGCCCACGGCCGTACCCGATCCCGACAAGCCCGCGCGCATGGCCAGCAGGCAGGCGCGCCTCAGCGAGCAGGACAGCCTGCAGCAGGACGACGGCAAGTAGGGTATTGGCATTTTGCCGGCCCGGCGCAACCCTTCCGCATGAGCCCCTCGAAAGCCCCGTTGCTTTCGAGGGACTTTCGTTTGCCCAGATAAAACCTACCAAAATGAAGCTGTCGCTTTTTGGTAGGGATGGTGTATCGTTTTATCAATATGAGATAATATGAAACTAGACGTTATATACGTATTAGTTATTTCGATATTTCGATAAGAGTGATCAGATATGCCTGCACCCAAAAATGCACCGCTTTACCAGCAGATTTATGACGAAATCAAGGATGCGATCGAGAAAGGTGTTTATGCACCCAAGGAGCGTATTCCGTCCGAGCTTGAACTAGCCGAGCAGTACGAGGTGAGCCGTATTACGGTGCGCCGCGCTGTCGAGGAGCTGTGCTCCGATGGTTACCTGGTTAAGCAGCAGGGCCGCGGCACCTTTGTCTCCACGCCGCACATCAACCGCCAGTTTCACGCCTCGACGCTGCAGACGTTTACCGCGCTGTGTGCCGGCAACGGCATGAAGGCCGGTGCGCACGTGATCGATCGCCAGATCGTTCCGGCGCGCCAAAACGAGATGGAGTTCTTTGGCCTGCAGAAGGATGCGCTGTTGCTGCATATCAAGCGCGTGCGCACGGCCGACGGCGAGCCCATCTTTGAGGAGAACATCTTTGTGCCGTTTGACGCCTACCGTGAGCTGTTGACGGCCGATCTTGAGGACAAGTCGATTTTTGCCGAGGTCGAGCGTGTTGGCGGAACGCCGATTGTCTCGGTTGGCTACCGTACGGTCGAGGCCGTTCGAGCTAACGCCGAGCAGGCGGCCGAGCTGGGCATTGCTCCGCACGATCCGCTGCTCAACCTGCGTGCCGGCTTTACCGGTCCCGATGACGAGCCGGTTTTGATGGGTAAGCAGTACTACGTGGGATCGCGCTACGTTATGGTGATGTAGGGTTGGTTCCGCCGTTCTAACGAACGGCGGATCGGTCGACGCTGCAAGCCCGCCAGAGCGGCAATCTGCCTTTCAACTTCGGCGGCATGACCAGAAGGTCAATGCCGCCTCGTTTCAAGGCACCTTGCTCGCTCTGGCGGGCTTTCGCTGACATTGCCAAAACATCGGCGTTGCCGGGCCGGCACTTGGGGACGTTCCTTTAGTGCCGGCACCTGGGGACACTCCTTAGTCGTTGGGGACGTTCTTAAACGACTAGTCATTCAAGAACGTCCATTACAGTCGAAATTGTCAGCCCGGGACCATCTCGGGCTACGATT
>CALDBJ010000116.1 GCA_937937835.1 uncultured Collinsella sp. | reverse complement strand
GAGCTGCTCAACCAGGCCACCGAATGGGTCCTCATGGAGGGCCTTAAGGCAATGCGCCCGGGTAACCACCTCACCGACGTTTCCCACGCCCTCGAGCTCGCCACCCGCAAGGCCGAGGACAAGTTCGGTGTACCGCTGCACATCATCGACGGCTACGGCGGGCACGGTATTGGCCGCAGCATGCACGAGGACCCGTTCCTCGCGAACGAAGGTCGCCCGGACCGCGGGCCGGTGATCCAGGAGGGCTCCGTGCTCGCGATCGAGCCGATGCTCTCGCTGGGCACCATCGACACCGCCGTCCTCGATGACGATTGGGGAGTGGTCACCGTTGACGGCAGCTACTCCTCCCACTGGGAGCACACCGTTGCCGCCACCGCCGGCGGCCCGCGCATCCTCACCCCGCGCCGCTAAACCCTCGGCCCATTTTGGGGGCGGGGGAGCTTCGCGGCCTCGCCCGGTCCCGCGGGGGCGCTTCGCAACCTTGCTCCACGCCGCTCGTCCCCGCACCGGCCTGCAGTTGTTAAAGCCCCAGGTCACGTGTACCATAGACCGATGGTGCAGGTGACGCACCCCAAAAACGGGGAGCAAATTAGACCGCACCATCGTAGCGATACACGCACAAATAGCCGATGACCAGCATGTTCATCGGGGAAATGTGGAGGATATGGCCAAAGAAGGTGCCATTGAGGTTGAGGGCCGCATTATCGAGCCCCTGCCGAATGCAATGTTCCGAGTCGAGCTGGATAACGGGCACAAGGTGCTCGCACACATCTCTGGCAAGATGCGCCAGCACTACATCCGCATCCTTCCTGAGGACCGCGTTGTAGTCGAGCTTTCTCCATACGACCTCTCTCGCGGTCGTATCGTTTACCGCTACAAGTAAAAACTCTGTCAGCCTTCGTACATCCAAATCTCACCCGCTCATGGTCACATGCGGCATGGCCGCGTCACACGTGGCCATGTGGGTGAGGTTGCCTACCTCTGGCCGCGGCGGCCGGAGCCCG
>CALDBJ010000115.1 GCA_937937835.1 uncultured Collinsella sp. | reverse complement strand
GAATCTGAGGAGAAGGACAAGAGCAAGACCGAGGGCGAAAAGCAGCAGGGCGAGGACGAAAAGAAACAGTCCGAAGACGACGACAAGAGCGGTGTCGACAACCAGAGCCAAGAGCAAAATGGCTCCAAAACGGTGACCACTACTACCACGACGACTACAACTACCAAGTCATCTGGCGGCAATATGCCCAAGACGGGCGACTTGATCGTGATGGCGAGCCTTGCCAGTGCAAGCTTGGCCACACTGGGCGCTACGTCTATCGTAAGTGGTAAGCATAAGCTCGATCAGCAAAAGAAGGCTGCTGGGCAGAACGACTCCGAGGAGTAGTCCCTTTCGGTTGCCCGACAGCTAAAGATTCGCAATGGGGGCCGGTGCAGTTGCATCGGGCCCCATTTTTGTTGCACAACGATTTGTTATGCCCCCTCAAGGCCTTTGTTCCTACCGTTGCCCGATGCCTTTGCGCGGATGCAGCGTTGTGCTTGAACTGCTCGCTACAATGGGCCTCGTGCTACGTTTTAGGGAGAAGTTACAGTGTCTGAACAGGAGTATTGCAACAGTGCCGATACTTTTGGCGTACGGCTTGTCAACCATGTCGATGATGCGGTTATGCCGGTCGGTGTACATGATTTTGCCGATGCCATTGGTCGTTGCATGCTGATCGATAAGACCATGTTTATTGCCGATGTGTTGGACTGCGACGCGTCCGTTGTGGTGTGCTGTCGACCCGAGGGTTTTGGCAAGAGCATGAACTTGTCGATGCTCAGGGCTTTTCTGGAGCGTCCCGCGGTCGGTCGCACCGGTCGGAGCTCGTTTGCCGATGCTCAGATTTGGGATGCGGACGGCGGGCGTTATCGGGATGAGTACGCTTGCTATCCGGTGATATCGCTGGACTTTTCTGGCGCTGCGAGGCGTGGCGCCGCTGTTGCCGACGTCCTGCGCGATGCTCTTTCGGGCGAGTGCGCCCGCCTGCTGGCGCTCTTGGAGGCTCCGGATTTAGCTCGAGATAAGGTACGTCACATCGAACGTGTCGCGCGTGGCGTGGCGAGCGCGGACGAGGTTGACTCGGTGCTCGGTGTGCTCATAGAGCTGCTGGAGATTGCCTGCGATGAGCAAGTTGTATTGCTCGTTGATGGGTACGATGCGGCATGGTTGGGCCGTGCAAGCGCGAGGGGCGCTTCCGGTGCCGATCCGGCAGAACTACTTGACCGTGTGCTGTTTGACGCCATTGCCACTGCGCGCGATTCGTTGCGGCTGACGTGTCTGATGGGGGAGCGTCCCGGTCCTGCCGAAGCGGCGCTTTCTTCGCGCGGCTGCTCGTATTGTCTGACGACGCCGCTGTCGGAGTGGTGTGACCGATGTTTCGGTTTTTCGGATGCCGAGGTCGAGGCTCTTTTGAATCATGCTGGGCGCGAGGAATACCTGGATGATGCGCGTGAATGGCTCGAGGGGTATCGGTTTGGCAGGGCCTATTGCTCGAGTCCAGCGCGTGTGATCGGTTTTCTGGACCGAGGCTGCACGGCGCCTGTGCGCGCCGATCTGTATGGGTATGCGGATTGCCTGAGTAGGGTAGTTGCCGGGTGGAATCTCGACCGCCTTTCGGTCTTGTTTGATTTGCTCGAGGCCCATGGGTGCGCTGAGGTCCCGCTTTGTTTGGGCGCTGCAGAGCCAGATGTCTCGCCTGACGATGGCATGTGGACAGCGCTGTATCTGTCTGGTTTTCTCACGACGGATATGACTGAGGAGCCAGAGCGTGGCGATCGCCTCCGTGCTTTGCGATTGCCCAATAAAGAGCTTCGCCAGGCCTTGCGTCTAGTGATTGTTGAGTGGTTTGAGTACGCTGCCGAAGACACTCGAGATGTCGATGCGTTTCGCGACGGGCTGTGCCGTGGGAACGAGGATACCGTGAGGCGGGCGCTAAGCCGCATCCTGGGGGATGCGGGTATCGGTGAGACCGACCCAGATAAGCCGCTGCCATATCATCTGCTCTTGCAGGGGCTCTGCTTTGGCTTGCCGGGCTATGCCAATCCTGCTTCGAGGCGAAAGTGTGGCGCGGGTCGCTGGGACATCCAGGTTTTTCCTACGGGCGCTGTGTTCGACGTAGCTGACACGATCGGCATGCTGGACGAGCGCCCGCTTATAACGATCAATATGATGTATGACCCCGATGTGGATGCGCTGGGGTTGGAATTGCTGGCCGTGCAGTCGCTACTCGACATAGAGCGCGACGGCATCGACGAAATTCGTGTACCACGCCCCGGCGTTGGCCGCATGCGCTGGGGGTTTGGGTTTGATGGACAGCATGTGGCTACGGTGTACCAGCGGCTTTAAGAGCTGAGGTGTTTCCGGCTTCCGTTACTCGGTGTCCTTCATGGGCGGCATGGGCTTCCAGTTGGGATCCTTGATGATCTTGCGGGCGTCCTTCATGCCGCGGCGCAGCGCCGGAATGCCGGTCTTAAAGCACTTATCGACCGCAGCCAGGCGAATGAATTCCTTGCAGAAGGTCGCGGCATTGCCCAGGCGGAACAGCATGGGGTGGTAGTCACCGTAGATCTGCATATAGCGAGCGAGGAAGCCGCGGTTGCGCATGATGTAGTAGCGGTTGGTGTCGCTCGTAGAGTTGAGCTGGCGCTTGCCGGCAATGTCCCAATTAGAGACGGCGCGGGCGCGCTTGAGTACAACGTCGGCAACAACGGCGGCGGGGAAGTGCTGGCTGGCTACATAGCCGTAGCAGGCATCGTCGCCGTAGATGAAGAATCGCGCATCGGGCAGGCCGATCTTGTCGACCACGCGGCGCGAGAACATGCCGCCCTCAAAGCACAGCTGGTTCATGGCGCGGTAGCCCTCGGGTCCCAGGTCCCACTTGGCGACAGGGTTGGGAATGCCGAGTGAAAGGATGAGTTGGTACTGCCAAAAGAAAGCGCCGCCGTCAAAGTCTAGGCGCGAACCCTGGATGACGTCGTAGCGGTCGGTCCACTTGGCCAAGCGCTCGATGCCTTCGGGGATGACGAGCACGTCGTCGTCCATGACCCAGAACCACTGGGCCCCCAAGTCGTAGGCGCATTTAGTGCCGGCGGAGAAGCCGCCCGCACCGCCGCCGTTTTCGAGCTGCGGGGCGTAGATGACACGGTCGGTGCCGCCCTGCGCGTCGGGCTGCTCGGTGTCGATGCCCCACAGGTTGGCCAGGCGCTCGTTGAATGCGGTGCACATGGCCTCGGTCTCGCGCGAATTCTCGTTATCGACAATCACGATGCGCCAGGGCGTTGCCGTGAGCTCGGTCATGGAGTCGAACAAATTGGCCAGGAGTTCCTGGCGCTTGTACGTAACGACGACAATGGCGAGCTTATCGATGGGAGCGGGAAGGGTTGAAGGCATGGGGCAATATATCCTTTCACGCGCGGCGGGTGAGTGCAGCGCGGAAGCTATCGAATACGTCCTTGGGACTGTCCTATTGTAAAGGCTCGGCGCACCTTGGCGGCAAGCTTTGAATAAAACGCAGGAACCTGCCACGGCTGTAGCGGCTTTAGCGTCTGACGGCAGCGTGTCTATTGCCTCTTGAGCTTGCGTTCAATAAGACTTCTAGTTGCATCGATGATGAGAAGTGCCAGAGCAAAGACGATGCTAATGACGATACCCGTGACGATACATATAGCTGCCGGGCTGTTTTGGCTGATCAGTATGTTTGCGAGCAACGTATTGAAGACGGGACGCCACAGGCTACTGGTGAGCGACTGCATCACATAGAAACCAAGCGTGGCGGTCGATAAGGTGACGATGACACCTGCGGTCCGTGGATTGCCTGAGGCCCTGCGCCGGGTCGCCGCAAAGAGCAGAGAGGCGGCAGCGAGGGCAAACGAGATCAACGAGGTTGATTTGTAGGAGAGGACTGCCATCGCCGTGAGGTTGCCGGTGAAGGAGAGTGCTCCTTCCAGGATGGTGGCGAGCGCCAAAACCGTTACGAGCGAGCGCATGCCCAAGGCGCCCGCCCTGTCCGAATCCATGGCGTCGGTTACGTCGCGGAGCAGTCCGCCGATCAAAAACGCGACTACGTACGTGGTAGCGCTCATGAGCTTTTGGAGCCAAGAAAACTCGCCGGCGCTTGTCGCACTCATGGCGGCCAAATACCCGTTAACAACGAATACGAGGATTCCAACGGCGATGACCGTCGTCGTGTAGGTTTTCTGGGAGAGTCGGCTCTTGGCCAGTCCAAACCATGGCGCCATGAAAACTGTGGCGGCATAGACCCAGATAAACTCAAGCCCAAGCGTGTACCAATAGTGCGTATTGAGGGTAACATCGGGAATGGGTGAGACGACCGTGGACCACGCGAGCGCCACGAGGCAATAAAACGCAGTGGGCATAATGACCTTGCCAAGGCGCTGCGCCGTCCGTTGCATTTGCGACTTCCACGTTGCTCCACCGTCCCAAGCACGCGCGGCCGAAGCGATGAGAAAATAGCCCGAGATCATAAAGAAGACCTCGTTGGCCCAGCAGCCAAGCAAGTTAATAAAACCGAGTACGCCGGAATAGGGGAACATCGCAAGTGGGGCATATTCCACGGCGCCGACGCAGACGGCTTGGAAGGTCCACTGAAAGGTGTGGAACACCGCGATGCCGGCGACCGCGACCAAACGCAGCGCTTCGGTGGGTATGTTGCGTGCGGCTTTGGGCTGCATGACGTCCTTTCTTATTGGTTTGCCTCTGCGGGCTCCATAGATTATATAAACGCCCACGAGCGGGACGACCCTTTGATACCATTATCGACAGGTATTTCCTAAGGAGCACATTTGTCTACTAACGCCTCTGGCAGCCCTGTTCTGTCGCTGCTTATTCCCATTTACAATGTTCAGCGCTACCTGCGCGAGTGCCTCGATTCCGCCCTGGCGCAGACGCTCAAGGATATTGAGATCATCTGCATTAACGACGGGTCGACCGACAACTCGCCGGCGATTATCCGCGAGTATATGGAGCGCGATGGGCGCGTCAAGATGATCGACAAGGCCAACAGCGGCTACGGCGACTCGATGAACCACGGCCTGGAGATGGCGCGTGGCAAGTACGTTGGCATCTTGGAGTCCGATGACTTTATGGCGCCCGACGCACTCGAAAAGCTTGTCTCGGCCGCCGATAGCAATAATGCCGACTTTGCGAAGGCGAACTTTGATTTCTACTGGTCTAAGCCCGAGGAGCGCCGTTCGCTGCACGAGATGTTTGAGGCCAAGGACTGCGACAAGCCGGTGCACCCGAGCGACACGACGCAGTTCTTTAAGCAAAAGCCGTCGATTTGGTCGGCCGTGTACCGTCGCGATTTTCTTGAGCGCAACGGCATCAAGTTCTTGCCGACCCCGGGCGCCTCTTTCCAGGACACGTCGTTTGCCTTTAAGGTGATCGCGTGCGCCGACAAGGCCGTCTACCTGCACGATGCCGTACTTTCGTATCGCCAGGACAACGAGAACTCCTCGGTCAATTCTTCGGCCAAGGTCTTTTGCGTCAATGCCGAATATGCCGAGATCGAGCGCTGGATCCGAGAGGATTACGCTCGCAATCACGCAAGTGATGACGTCGCGCGCATGCTCAAGTTCAATCAACTTATTAAGTACGATTCGTACATGTGGAACTACGTGCGCCTGGCGCCTAAGTTCTATAAGGAGTTCCTGGTCCAGATGACCAAGGAGTTCCAGGCCTCCTTGGACGCAGGAGACTTTTCGCTGGACGACCTTAAGCCGTGGAAGCGCGCGAATCTTGCTGCGATCCTCAAAGACCCTGAAGCTTGGGTGGACGAGCACCCGCACTTTGCGACGGACGGCGCCCTGGGACGCGCCAAATACTACGCCTCGGTTGGAGGCCCAGGCGTGGTCGCCGCCTTCCTCATCGAATCGCTGAGGGGGTAGGTCGACATGGGAGAGGCTTCGACCCCCAAAGCGACCATCGTCGTTCCCGTATACAACTCGGCACGCTCGATTCAGCGATGCCTCGACTCGCTGTTGGCACAGTCCGAGCGCTCGATTCAGGTCGTTTGTGTCAATGACGGATCGACTGATGATTCCCTGAGCGTCTTGCATCAAATGGCACAGACCGACGGACGTGTGCTGGTGATTGACCAGAAAAGCGAGGGTGTCTCGTGCGCTCGAAACGCCGGCATCGATGCCGCCGAGGGCGAGACCGTCTTTTTTGTGGACGCCGACGATTACATCGATGCCCAGACGGTCGAGCGCGTGCTGCATGCCATGGAGTCTGCGGGTGCCGAGGCCGCCGTTTTTGGCGGCGTCTGTGAACCTGCCGATGCTGCCCCCAAACGCGTTCAGCAACTCATGAGCCCCAAAGCTGGTACCTTCGGCGCCCGTGATCCCCAACTGCTGTTCCATTCAAATGCGCAGCCCTATGCTTGCCGTGCGGCCTTTTCGCGCGAGCTGCTCAATCGCGAAGGCATACGCTTCGCCCCCGGTTTGGCTTTGGGCGAGGATGTCGTCTTCCAATTTGCGGCTTATGCGCTTGCCCGCAAGACCGTCGTCATGCCGGACGAGTTCTACCACTACGTGATGGAGAGCGAATCGGCGACGCACGAGTTCAACAGTGCCGAGGCTCGCGCCAAAAAGCTTGACGCCCACATGAGGATGCTCGAGGAGATCTTGGAAGACTGGGCGGCCTACGATCTTTTGGACCTGTGTCCCGGCGAGCTGATCACCTGGTTCCTGGACCTTATCGTGTTTGATTTGGCACGCTTGGACGCTAACGACTACCGCCGTGTAGCCGCTCGCGTCAACATGGATCTCACGACGTTTTTGGGAACGGCGTGGACGGATATGCCTGCTAAGGGCGCCGTTCGCCGTGTTGCCCACAAGCTCGTTGCGGCGACCTTGGGCGTTTCGATGGCAGACGCCACACTATTCTATCTTTCGACTCGCGGTTTCAAAGCCTGCCTGGAGCGCTTTATCTAATTCCAAGCGCTGCCGCCCGCCGCAACTCGGCTGCTAAAATAACCCTGTTACACGCTATCCAACAGGAGGTTCTCTTGCAGAACTCTGATACCCCTAAAGTTTCGCTGCTTGTCCCTATTTGCAATGTCGAACGCTACCTGCGCGAGTGCCTCGATTCTGCCGTGACTCAGACGCTCAAGGACATCGAGATCATCTGCATCAATGACGGCTCCACCGATAGCTCGCCGGATATCATCCGCGAGTACATGGAGCGCGACCCCCGTGTAAAGATGATCGACAAAGCCAACAGCGGCTACGGCGACTCGATGAACCGCGGCCTGGAGATGGCGCGTGGCGAGTACGTGGGCATCCTTGAGTCCGACGACTTTATGTTTGAGGATTCACTCCAAAAGCTGGTCGCCAAGGCCGATGCTGAGCATGCCGATGTGGTAAAGGGCGACTTTTACCTGTATTGGTCCACGCCCAGCGAACGCCGTGAGCTGTTTGGGATTATCGACGAGCATATGACGGGCGCCGCGTATCGCCCCGTCGATCGCCCGGGAATTTTCTACCGCAAACCTTCCATTTGGTCGGCTATCTATCGACGCGAGTTCCTCAACGACAATCAGGTTCGCTTTCTCTCCACGCCGGGCGCCTCGTATCAGGACGCAGGCTTTAACTTTAAGGTTTGGGCTTGCGCCGAGCGTGCCGCGTTTATTGCGGACCCCATTTTGTGCTATCGCCAGGATAACGAGAAGAGCTCCGTTAATTCGCCCAACAAGGTGTTTTGCGTATGCGACGAATATGCCGAGATGCAGCGCTTTTTGGACGAGCGTCCCGAGCTCAAGGCTCAGCTCCAGGGCATTTTAATGCGCATGAAGGTCGATACGTACCGTTGGAATGATGAGCGCCTGGTCGATGAGCTGCGTGGGCAGTTTTGGGAGAAGGCTTCACCCGAGCTCAAGGCCGACTGGGATGCCGGTCGCTTTGACCTGTCGCTGTTTGATCCACGCGGCGAGACCGATTTGCGCCTGATGGTCAAGTCGCCCCGCGCCTATATCGATTCGCGCTTTGACTTTAAGAAGCCGGGCAAGCTCAATACGTTTAAGCATTACTTTAAGATTGGCGGCCTGCCGCTGGTCTGGCGCGTGCTGACGTATCAGCGCGCCTACGGCGACAACCCGCACCCCGATGACGTTCCGGCCGCACAGTAGGAGCGAGTGACTATGGCTACCCCCAAGATTTCCGTTGTCGTTCCCATCTATAAAGTGGAGGAGTGTCTGGCCTGGTGCTTGGACTCCCTGCTTGCGCAGGACATGCCCGATTGGGAAGGCGTGCTGGTTAACGATGGCTCGCCAGACGGTTCGCGCGATATTGCGGCTGCCTATTGCGAAAAGGACGCGCGCTTTATGCTGGTCGATAAGCTCAACGGCGGCCTGTCGAGTGCACGTAATGCAGGCATCGCCGCGTCCACGGCGCCTATCGTCGCGTTCTTGGATTCCGACGACCGATTTACGCCCGATGCGTGCCGTGTGATCGTAGATGCCTTTGAGCGCGAGGGCTGCGACGTTTTGACCTTTGGCGCGAACCCGTATCCGCTGGAGGCGGGGTATCCGTGGCTTAACTATGTGCTGAGCCCGCGCGATGTGTCGTTTGAAGGCTATAACTCTGACTTGCTGTTTAAGGAAGCATCTCGCCCCTTTGCATGGCGCACCGCCTGCAAGCGTGAGTTTTTGCTGGGCAACGGGATCGTGTTCGACGAAACCGTTAAGTACGGCGAGGACCAGGTCTTCGATTTTGCCGTGTACGGTCGTTCGCACAAGACCGCGCTTATCTCGAACAAGCTGTATGACTACCGCGTGGCGCGCAAGGGTTCGCTCATGGACACCATGCGCTACGACGACGAGACGCGCCTGCTGGAGCACGTGAAGATTTACTCCGCGGTGCTGGCTGACTGGCAGCGCGACGGTCTCGATGTCCAGCATGCCGAGGACCTGGCGTACTTCCTATGCGATCTGGTGCTGTACGATGCGCTCAGGTTGCTGGGTTCGGACTGCGGCAAGGTGTTTGCTGCCGTTGCCACAGCGCTTGCCGGTTCTGCTGTGGGTAGCGATGCTGCGCTTGCACAATGTGCCCCGTCTGTTGCCGCTATGGTGCGCGCGGCGCTTACCAGTAAGGCCCCCAATGCCCGTGCGTGCAAAAAGCTCATGTTCGATTACGACGTCTTGAGGTTTGGGCGTCTGGGTGCCTGCAAGCGCATGGCGGCGAACGCCCTGGGAAAGCGAGAAGTGTAGATGAGTATCAAGCGTTTGGCACTTTGCCGCAGTCAGGGCCGTCTGTTTGTGCTGCTTCGTTTTGCCGGTCAGGATGTCGCTGCGCTTATTGAGCAGGAGGGTTCTCAAGCGTTTGCCCATGCGACGACGAGCGGTTCTTGTGTGCCGTCGCTGGTGCTCCCGGTCGATCATGGCCGTGTGCTGGCGCTTTGCCCTTCCGTTTCCGATTACGAGCGCGAGCTCGCTGTCTTGGTGCTTCCGTTTTTGGATGACTCGTCGATGGATGTCGTTTTTGCATCCGATGGCCAAAGGTTGGGCTCCATTCGCCTTGGTAGCCGCGTGGCCAAGCTGGAATCCAAGATTAACTACAAAGCAAAGCCTTCGCTGTGCGCGCTTATCCGCGATGCGCAGCGTGGCGAATGCTGCGGTCGCTACGAGATCGATGCCATTCGCTATTTGCCGGCAGACGCCGGCGCGGTGTGGCGCTATGAGGTTACCTGGGCTGGAGACCCCCAGTGCGCACCTGAGCTCCAGATCTTTGATACGCATATGAATGCCATCGATGTCACCGTGCATGTGTTTGAATCGCAGGTCGATGTTCCCCAGCGCAACGGTTGCCGCGTCAATAAAACGTATCTGAGTGTTGAGATGCCTCAGGATATACGAGATTTTGTCGCGATCGTGAACGATCCCACAGAGCGGATCCAAAGCGGGTTTTGCGCCATGGATGGTCGCCTGTACAACGGCATGTTCGATGACAGCTGGAACCGCATGAAGGACGCGCGTGCAGACGACGCAGCTTATCGACGTTGGTTTGAGCAACATCGCGCAAAGCCGGGCGATTTGGCGTGCCAGCGTGTCGCTTCGGCGGCCTTTGCCTATAGACCGCTCGTGAGCATTGTGGTGCCGTGCTACAAGACTGATCGGGTCTACCTGCGCGAGCTGCTGGACTCGGTGCTAGCCCAGAGCTATGACAACTGGGAATTGCTGCTTATGGACGCCTCGCCCGAATGGGACGCGGTGGCCAATCTTGCAGCAAGTGCCAACGATGAGCGCGTTCGTCGCATTGAGCTGCCCGGCAACGGCGGCATTGTGCTCAACACCAACGCTGGTATTCAGCAGGCGGCTGGAGACTACATCGCGTTCTTGGACCATGACGACATTCTGGAACCGGACGCGTTATTCCAGTATGTTTCCGCGCTGAATAAGGCGGCCGAGGGCGAGCGCCCCCAGGTCCTGTTCTGCGACGAGGACATGTTTCAGAAAACGGGGGAGTGGGGTCAGCCGGTCTTTAAGACCAAGCTCAACGCCGACCTGCTCTATAGCCATAACTGTGTGACGCATTTCCTGATGGTGGAGAAGGCGCTTATCGATCGTATTGGCATGTCCCCAGAAGACGTTGCGGGTGCCCAGGACTACGACCTGACGCTTCGCTGTCTTGCAGCGGGCGCGCGCTTTGAGCATGTTGCGCACGTGCTGTATCACTGGCGCGTTCATCCGGGATCGACCGCCGATGGCTCTGCCGATAGCAAGCCGTATGCTATTGAAGCCGGGCGCCTTGCGCTTCAGCGCCACTTTAACACGCTGGGCATTTGCGGAACGGTCGAGGAGACCGAGACGCCGTTTGTCTACCGCATGCGCTATGCGCTGCCGGAGCCTGCGCCGCTGGTGAGCATTGTGATTCCCACCAAGGATCACATTGAGACGCTCGATGCCTGCGTGATGTCGATCGCTCAGAAGGCAACGTATGCCAATTACGAGATCGTCTTGGTGGAGAACAACAGCGAAGCCCCGGAGACGTTTGCGTATTACGAAACCCTGCCAGAGCGCGTGGCTGCGGCATCCGAAGGCAAGGGTATCGCGCGCGTTGTGTACTGGCCGGGTGAGTTCAATTACTCCCAGATCATTAACTTTGGCGTGGAGCATGCCAAGGGCGACTACCTGCTGCTGCTCAACAACGATACCGAGGTCATAAGCCCCGACTTTATCGAAGAGATGATGGGCTATCTGCAGCGTCCCGATGCGGGCGTGGTGGGCGCCAAACTCTACTTTGCCGATCATCTGGTGCAGCATGCCGGCATTTTGGTTGGCGTGCGTGGAGCACTTGCCCATGCCAACCAGGACTTCTCGGCAAAGCGCGAGGGCTATCTTGCCCGCGCTGTGCGCCCGGGCAACTTTAGCGCCGTAACGGGCGCCTGCCAGATGGTGCGACGCGACGTATTTGAACAGGTCGGAGGCTATAACGAGGAATTCGCCGTCGGTTTTAACGACGCTGACTTTTGCCTGCGCGTGTGGGAGGCCGGCTACCGCGCCATCTTTACGCCCCATGCCGAGCTGTACCACTACGAGTTCACCTCGCGCGGCAGGGAAGAGGCCAACGAGGAAAAGCTGCGCCGCTGGAAGCGTGAGCAGGCGCTGTTCATGCAGCGCTGGCCTGAGCTCTTCCTCGATGGCGACCCGTGGCTCGGACCAAACCTATCCTCCGACAGTGAGTATTTCTCGCTTTAGAGCGAAGTAATTCCAAGATCCGGCAAAGTTTTCTCAAGAGCTGCAAGAGCGGTGGGGTTCAAGTACTCCTCGTTCAAGTAGCTCTTGTCATATCGAAAACGTGTGTCAGGATTTTTTAGGTGGCCGTATTAATTAAATTGGTTCGCTTATGTGCTCGGTTTGACTCAGAAGATCGCGTCGAAAATGTTGGTGTAAGGGTGACGCCCTAGCGCCCGTTTAACGAA
>CALDBJ010000114.1 GCA_937937835.1 uncultured Collinsella sp. | reverse complement strand
CAAAGGAAAGCACTTAATGTGCTTTCCGTCTTGCGCAGGACTGTAGAGCAGGAAACTTCATATGCGGCCCTCCCGGGCGCAAGCAAAAGGGCGACCCCTGTACGGAGTCGCCCTTGTTGAGCTGCTTATGTTTAGCTGTTACTCGGCGTCGTGGTGACGGCGGGGCTTGCGGCCTCCGTTGTCGCCGGGACGGCGCGGACGGTCGCTGCGCTCGGAGCGCTCGCGACGCGGACGCTCACGGCGCTGGAAGTGCTCGCCGTCGCCCTCGGAAGCACCCTCGGCGCGAGCCGGGGCCTCGGGCTTGTCAAGACGATCGAGCGAGATCTTGCCGCGATCGTCGACCTCGATGACGACGACCTTGACCTCGTCGCCCACGTTGAGGACGTCCTCGACCTTCTCCACGCGGCCCTTGGCGACGCGGGAGATGTGCAGCAGGCCGTCCTTACCGGGCAGCAGGTTGACGAAGGCGCCGAAGGGCTGGATGGAGACCACGCGACCGGTGTACTCCTCGCCCGGCTCGGGAACCTTGATGATGAGCTTGATACGCTCGACGGCCTGGTCGACGGACTCGCCGGTGCCGCCGACAAAGACGGTGCCGTCCTCCTGGATGTCGACCGAGGCGCCGGTCTCGTCCTGGATACCGCGGATGACCTTACCGCCGGAACCGATGACGTCGCGGATCTTGTCGGTCGGAACCTGGATGGAAACGATGCGCGGAGCGGTGCTGCGCGTGGTGTGGCGCGGCTCGGGGATCACATCGAGCATCTTCTGCAGGATGAAGGCGCGACCCTCCTTGGCCTGCTGCAGAGCGCGGGCCAGGATGTCGAAGGTGAGGCCGGTGGCCTTGTTGTCCATCTGCAGGGCGGTGATGCCCTCGGTGGTGCCGGTGACCTTAAAGTCCATGTCGCCCAGGAAGTCCTCGAGACCCTGGATGTCGGACAGTACCACGGTCTTGCCCTCCTCCTGGATCAGGCCCATGGCGATACCGGAGACCGGGCGCTTAATGGGCACGCCGCCGTCCATAAGGGCGAGCGTGGAGCCGCAGGTCGAAGCCATCGAAGAGGAGCCGTTGGACTCCATGACCTCGGAGACGACGCGGATGGCGTAGGGGAACTCGTTCTCGTCGGGAAGCACCGGAAGCAGAGCGCGCTCGGCCAGATTGCCATGGCCGATCTCGCGGCGCTTGGGGCTGCCCATGCGGCCGGTCTCGCCGGTGCAGAAAGGCGGGAAGTTGTAGTGGTGCATGTAGCGCTTGCCCTCGGTGGGCTCGATGGTATCCAGACGCTGGCCCTCGTTGAGCATGCCAAGCGACAGGACGGAGAGCACCTGGGTCTGGCCACGCTGGAACAAACCGGAACCGTGAACGAGCGGCAGGTAGTTGTCCTTCACCATGATGGGACGGATCTCGTCGGCGGCACGGCCGTCAACGCGCTCGCCGGTCTCGACGACCATGGTGCGCATGGCCTTCTTCTCGAGCTTCTTGAGTGCCACGGGGATCTCGCGCTCCCAAGCGGCCTGCTCCTCGTCGGTGAACTCGGCGCGGATGGACTCCTTCAGAGCCTCGACCTTACCGATGCGGGAGAGCTTGTCGGCATCGCGCAGGGCAGCGGCCATCTCGTCGTAGTGGGCAAAGATACGCTCCTGGACCTCCTCGACGGGCTGGTCGAGCGGGTACTCCTTCTTAACGATGGCACCGTTGACCTGCTCCCACTCGGCGACGAACTCGTCCTGGGCCTGGCAGAAGGCAGCGAGGGCCTCCTGGCCAAACTTCATAGCGGCGAGCATGTCGTCCTCGGAGATCTCCTCGGCGCCGGCCTCGACCATCGAGATGAAGTCGGCAGAACCGCCCAGCTCAAGGTCCAGGTCGGAGTTCTCGCGCTCCTCATAGGTGGGGTTGACGATAAACTCGCCAGTCTCCACGTTGCGGCCGATGCGCACGCAGGCGAGCGGGCCCTCGAAGGGCACGCCGCCGAGCGTCATTGCCAGGGAGGCGCCCATGACGTTGATGACGTCGAAGGGGTTGACCTGATCGGCAACGAGCGAGGTGGCGACGATGTGCACCTCGTTGCGGAAGCCGTCCGGGAAGCTCGGGCGGATCGGACGGTCGATCATGCGGGCCGTAAGCGTGGCCTTCTCGCTGGGGCGGCCCTCACGCTTGAGGTAGCCACCCGGGATGCGACCGGCAGCGTACATCTTCTCGTTGAAGTCGACGGTCAGCGGGAAGAAGTCGTAGTTCTTGCGCTCCTTGGAGACGACCACGGTGTCGAGCATCGTGGTGTCGCCCTGCTTGACCAGGCAGGCGCCGGTGGCCTGCTTGGCAAGCTCGCCGGACTCGAAGGTGTAGGTCTTGCCGTACAGCTCAAAGGTCTTGGATACGAGTGTCATTGTTCTCCTTTACCCCACAGGCCCCTTGCCTGCGGGCTTCTCATGTGACGCGGGCCCCCTGCCCCCGCCACGCTTCAGAGCGTGATTGTTCACGCCCTTACACAAAAAGAGCGTCCCGCATGCAGGACGCTCTTAGCATGTACAAGTTCGCTACTGAATATTGTCGCGAATGCCCAGAGCCTTGATGAGCTCACGGTACTCGACGATGTCGTTCTTCTTGATGTAGGAGAGAAGACGACGACGACGGCCGACGAGCATGAGCAGGCCACGACGGGTGTGGAAGTCCTTCTGGTGGGACTTCATGTGCTCGGTCAGCTCCTTGATGCGCTCGGACAGGATGGCGACCTGAACCTTGGGGTTACCGGTGTCGACCGGGGAGTTACCGAACTGGGCGGTCAGCTCCGCCTTGCGCTCTTTGGAAACAGTCATTGTTTCACCTTTCGTTTCTTGTCGCCCGCAGGCGACGCTATTCGCCTCGGACTGGGAAGCCGCCGGTGGAGCGAACAACCAAGGTCGAGGTACCAACAGGTCGGTATGTTACCACAAGCAGCCCGCGCCTGCGCATCATCACCGACCCAACATGAATTCCATCGCGCGGAGGCGCTGATCGGTGTGCGTCGCAGCCCAAACATGCGAAAGCCCGAGCAGGAATGCCGCCGTATGCTGGTCGATTCGCTCGGCCATGAGCGCATCGAAGGTCATGGACATGAGGGCGCGCAGCCATGCGGTCTCACCGGTCGACACCAGTTCGGCACCTGGAACGCTCGACGCGCACGACCCGCACATGAGACCGCCCGCCTGGGCTGAAAAATACGACAGCATGGGGTCTCCGCACAGCACACAGGCCGAAAAATCGGGACAATAGCCAACGTGCGATAGCAGCTTAAAGACATATGCCGCCACAAGTAGGTCCATATGTGCCGTGTCAAGCCCGCTGCCCACCAGGGCAAGCGCTCGCTGCGTTATGGCAAAGGTAAACGGGTCCTCGGCGTCCTCGAACGAGCATACGCGCGCGACCTCGGCGATCGCGCTTGCGGCGCAGGTCGTCTCGTAATCGGGCGCAGCGCCGAGCGGCGCCTCCATAAGCTCGGCCTGAGAAACCACGTCGAGTGACCGTCCATGTGCGAGCAGCATATCGACCGTACAGAACAGCTCGCAGCGCGCAGCCAGGCGTCCGCCGGGTTTGCGGGCGCCCTTTGCCACGGCGCGAACCTGCCGTCCCCGCTCGTCAAGCATCGTCAAGATCAGGTCGGTTTCCTTGAGCTTGGTCTTGTCGAGGACGAGCACCTTCGTGCGATATGTGCGAGAGCCTGCCATTGACGCGGACTAATCCTCGGCGTTGTAGCCAAAGCGGCGAATCTGGGCCTCGTCGTCACGCCAGCCGGCCTTTACCTTCACGCCCAGCTCCAAAAAGACCTGCGTGCCAAAGATGCGCTCAAGATCGCGGCGGGCGTCGATACCGATATGCTTGATCATCTCGCCGCCCTTACCGATGATGATGCCCTTTTGGCCCTCGCGCTCGACGAAAATGGTGGCGTGCACGCGCAGCACCTTCTTGGTCTGCTCGAGCGCATCGCAGATCACGCCAACGGAGTGCGGAATCTCATCACGGGTGCGGCGCAAGACCTTCTCGCGCACAAACTCGGCAACGAGCGTCTCATCGGAAGCGTCGGTACCCATGTCCTCGGGGAACCAACGCGGACCCTCAGGCAAAAAGTGCGCAACGGTCTCGATAAATGCATCGACGTTGAAATTCTTGACCGACGACGTCACGATCTCGTCGTCATATTCCATGAGTTCGTGGGCTGCCTTAAGCTGCTCCATGACCTGTGCGGGGTCGGCCTCATCGGCCTTGGTGAGCACCAGGACCTTCTTGGAACGAGCGTTCTTGACGCGCTCGGCAACCCAGGCGTCTCCCCTGCCGATCGGTTTGGTGGCATCAATCAAAAACGCGACAACATCAACATCGTTCAGCTCGAACAACGCGCTCTTGTTGAGCTCGGATCCCAAGCCGTCCTTGGGCTTATGAATACCGGGGGTATCGACAAAGACCAGCTGGTAGCCGGGGCGGTTGACGACGGCGCGCATGCGGCGGCGGGTCGTCTGGGCCACCGGTGAGGTGATGGCGACCTTTTTGCCATAGCAGGCATTAAGCAGCGTAGACTTGCCAGCGTTGGGACGACCGACCAGGGCCACAAAGCCGCTGCGGAAACCGGGCTCAACGTCACCAAAGCCCGCGAGGTTGTCGTCCTCGTCGCACAGGGCGTCGAGTTCCTCGTCGCTCATACCCTCAAACGGGTCGAACTCCTCGACATCCTCGAGCTCCTCGGTATCCACCGCGTCCAGGGACTCGTCGTCCAAAATCTCATCAGTAGGCTGCATATTGTCGGACATGGGAATCCCTTTCTAAATAAAGTCGAGCGCGTGGGCAAATACCAGTACGCCCACAATCGCGGCGGTGATGGAAAGAACGTATACAGAGGCGGCGGCGATGTCCTTCGCACGCTTGGCCAACGGATGGAGCTCCTGGGTTGCCAGGTCGACAATCGCCTCCATGGCGGTATTGCACAGCTCGCCGTGAATCACCAGGCCGCAGCAGATGATAATCGTGGCCCACTCGGCAATGTCGAGTCCCACGATGCACCCGGCAATGACGGTACACACACCGGCCACGAGCATGACCTTAATGTTGCGCTCAGTCTTGACGGCGGTGACGAAGCCCTCCATGGCGTAGGAGAACGACTTTAAAAAGGACGGATGGTCCTTGTTCGATCCGGGAATCATAGACGGCTCCTAGTCGTGGGCATGGTTGGTGATGGGACCGACGTGAACAAGCTTAGGATCCTCGCCGCGCTCGAGCGCCAGATCGCGCAGAATGACGTCCTCGCGAGCTTCCATGACCTCAGCCTCGTCGTCTTCGATATGATCGTAGCCCAGCAGGTGCAGCATGCCGTGCACGAGCATCAGGCGGCACTCGTCGGCGGGGCTGTTGCCAAAGCCGGGGGCCTGGCGGGCAATGACCTGCGGGGCCAGGATAATATCGCCGAGCTCAAGCGTCTCATCGGCAGGGATATCCTTGTCAAAAGCCGAGTCGCACTCAAACGAGAGCACGTCGGTGGTGCGATCGATACCGCGCCACTCGTGGTTGAGCTCATGCATCTCGTCCTCATCGACATACGAAAGGGAGATCTCGACCTCTCGCTCAACGCCCTCGGCGGCAAGCACAACCTCGCAGATATGCTCCACCTCGGGAACTTCGAGCAGCGTATCGAGCTCGGCATCGTTGCTGATCAATACACTCAACGGGACTCCTTTCGGTCGCATGCACGCTGCTCGCGTGCATCGTCGTATGCATCATAGGCCTCAACGATACGGCCCACCAGGGCATGGCGCACCACATCGGCGCGTTCCAGGTGCGAAAACGCCACATCGTCGACGCGGCCCAAAATCCTCTCGACATCGGCCAGGCCGCCGCGACGACCCACCAGGTCGCGCTGGCTCAGGTCGCCGGTGATCACGAACTTGGAATTAAAGCCCAGACGCGTCAGGAACATCTTCATCTGCTCAGGCGTCGTGTTTTGCGCCTCGTCGAGCACCACGAAGGCATCACTCAGTGTGCGGCCGCGCATGTAGGCGAGCGGGGCGATCTCAATCACGCCACGCTCCATAAGCTCATCGGTGCGCTCGCGATCCATCATGTCAAAGAGGGCATCGTAGAGCGGACGCATATAGGGGTCGATCTTTTCCTCGAGGGTACCAGGCAAAAAGCCCAGGTTCTCCCCCGCCTCGACAACTGGGCGCGTCAGAATCAAACGGCCCACCTCGTGACGCTTAAGCGCGGCGACGGCGAGCGCCATGGCCAGATAGGTTTTACCGGTGCCGGCGGGACCGAGGCCAAACGTGATGGTATGAGAGCGAATGGCATCCACATAGCGCTTTTGGCCGAGTGTCTTAGGGCGGATGACGCGGCCGCGATACGACAAAAGCACGTCATCGCGCAGCGACGAGGCATCATGCTCGCCGTCGCGCAAAACAGCCAGGCAGCGCGAGACGTCGTCAGCAGACAGCGTGCGCCCGGCGGCCGCCTCGCGAAAAGCATGTTCGAAAAAACGCGCCACGAGTTCGACCTCATCCGGGTCACCGCTCACGGCGATGCTATCGCCACGGGCGACCACATGGGCGCGAACCAAGCTCTCGAGCGCACGAAGGACGCCGTCGCCGGCGCCCAAAACGCACGAGGGATCAATTCCCTCGGGAACGGTAAGTCTAATCTTCGAGGCTTCCATGAACCTCCCTGCGCGCATGGACCAAGCCGGAATCATCGACTCCGATGATAGCAACATCGAGCAGGCACGGGGCTGTAAGTCCACAGGTATCGTCAAGACGGGCATGATGGAACGAACCGAGCGTCAGGTTGTCGCCGTACTCGAGGACGGCACGCTCGACGGTGCCCACGCGACGACGAGCGTCGGCAATGGTGAGTTCCTGCGCCGCGGCTCGCATACGACGGCTGCGCTCGGCCATAACCTCGGGCGGCACCTGGTCGGGCATATCGGCAGCAAGGGTACCGGGACGCTTGCTATAGCGGAACACGTGCATACGCGAGAAACCCACACGACGGCACAGCGCCAGCGACTCCTCGAACTCCTCGTCCGTCTCACCAGGAAAACCGACGATGACATCGCACGAAAGAGACGCCTGGGGCAAGTTGGCGCGAATCATACGCACCGTGTCCTCAAAGGTCTCGGCGCTATAGGGACGGCCCATGCGATGCAGAGTCGCTGTGCAGCCGGACTGCACGGGCAGGTGCAAAAACGGGGCGATACGCTGCGGATAGCGCGCCATAACCTTAAGCAGGCGCTCAGAGATATCCATGGGCTCGACCGAGGAAATGCGCACATGCGGAATAGACGTGCGCTCCATGATGGCCTCGAGCAGCTCATCGATTTCGACATGCTCGTCGGTCGCGCTCTTGCCATCGTAGGCACCCAGGTTCACACCGGTCAGCACCACCTCGGGCACGCCGGCCTCCTGGGCCTCGCGAACTTGCTCGAGCACGGACTCGACGGGCACGGAGCGCTCGGGACCGCGTGCCTTCCACACAATGCAATAGGTGCAGCGATGGTTGCAGCCGTCCTGAATCTTCACGCCCAGGCGAGAGCGACCGAGCACATCGACCACCTCGCCATCGCTGCAGGCGGGAACGTTATCGGACTCAACGCCCAGCACCTCGCAGACACGTTCGGCGACATCGATCTTGGACGGCTCGGCGATAACGCGATCCGAAAGCTCCAGCAGCTCCTCGGGATGCAAATTGACCACGCATCCGGTCACGACCACATAGGGCTCGTTTGGATAGGCCAGCGCATGACGGACGGCCTTACGGGTCTTGGCCTCGGCCTCGCCCGTAACGGCACAGGTGTTAATGACGATCAGATCGGCATCCTGGGGCTCCACAATAGCAAAGCCCAGGCGCATAAGGTCGGCAGTGATACGGTCAGACTCAACCCGGTTGACACGGCAGCCGAGGTTGACGACGGAAATATGGGGTGCGAGCACGCGGGCTCCTTAATCGAGGATATCGTCGAGGGCACTCTTGATACGGTCGGTCACCGACTTCTTACCGGAAGCGACGTCATCGCCCATCTCATCGGCAAAAGCACGGAGCAGTTCGCGTTGCTTATTGGAAAGATTGGTGGGAACGACCACGCGCAGTTGCACGATCAGGCGGCCACGCGAACCGCCACCGCCAATGCGCGGCATGCCGTAATTATTGACGCTCACGGTGTCGCCGTACTGGGCGCCGGCGGGAACCGTCACCTTAACGACCTCGTCGGGCATAATGCCCTCGACCTCGATCTCGCAGCCGAGCGCAGCCTGCGCAATCGAGATATCGCTCACCAGGTACAGGTCGTCACCGTTGCGCTTAAAGCGCTCATGGTCGGCAACGCGCACGTTGACAATCAGGTCGCCCGAGGGCTCGCCGCGAAGGCCGGCCTCGCCAAAGCCGCTCACACGCAGCTGGCGACCGGTCGAAACGCCGGCGGGAATATCGATGTCGATCTTTTCGTACGAAGGCGTGCGGCCCTGACCGTCGCAGGTCTCGCAGGGATGGTCGATGACCGTGCCCTCGCCATGGCAGTCGGGGCAAGGCGAAGAGGACTGAACCTGGCCCAGGAACGAACGCTGAACCGTCGTGACATAGCCCGTGCCGTGGCAGCGGCCGCACTGCTTTTCCTGTGCGCCCTCTGCCCTACCGGTGCCGTTGCAGTCCTCGCAGGGAGCAAGGCGGTCATAGCTGATCGTCTTTTTGCAGCCGAGCGCCGCCTCCTCGAGCGTCACCGAAAGCGAGATGGCCATATCACGTCCGCGACGACGCTCACGACGGCTGCGGGCGCCACCGCCGGCACCGCCGCCAAAGAACGACGAGAACAAGTCGTCCATGCCCATGCCACCAAAGATATCGTTGATATCGACGTAGCCCGAACCACCAGGGCCGTCGGCAGTGCCGTAACGGTCGTAGTTAGCACGCTTCTGCTCATCGGAAAGAACGGAATAGGCCTCGTTGAGCTCCTTGAACTTGGCCTCGGCCTCGGGGTCGTCCGAAACATCCGGATGTACGGTACGGGCCTTCTTTAGAAACGCACGCTTAATCGTCCGCGCGTCGGCATCCCTGTCGACGCCAAGCACCTCGTAGTAATCCCTATTTTCCGACACGACCGAATCCTTCCGACTTTCAATATTGTCACAGTGCGTCCTATACCCAAGCTGGGCCGACCGCAAACAGAGGGTTTGATGTTATTGCATTTGGTACGGCGAAAGCATGGCCCGTTGCGAGCAGCTTGCGAACCAAACCGACACGAGCGCGAACATGAAGCCATTGGCAAAACCGTTGGCAAACTGCATCGCACCGCGCTTCCACCACAGCAGGCTGCGATGAAGCACACCGTCCGAAAGCACCATGAACAGGCCCATGGTAAACGGAATAAAGCACATCACGGCAAAGGCCGAGAACACACCCGAGATGGCCGAGAGTACCAAAAACGGCGCTACGATGCCCATCAGGTAAAAACCGGTACGAGCTTTGCCTTCCAAGCGCTCGGCCTCAACATGGGCGCGGCCGACCAGGTCGCCGCCCGCGGCACCGTTGGTGCCAGCATGACCCATGCCGCCAATGCGGACCTCGTCGCCATCGTGCGTGCCGGCAGGAAACTCAATCGTCTGCTCGGAGGTTACGCGGGTACGGCCGCTGCCACCGCAATCGGGGCAGGGGTCGGCAACGACCTTGCCGGAACCGCCGCACTCGGGACAAACCGTCTGGAACGTGCCCGCACCAAACAGGAAGGACAGGTCCACATCGATATGGCCGCGGCCACCGCAGCTCGGGCAGGTATGGGCATGCTCAGACGAAACGGAGCCCGAGCCGCCGCAATGTCCGCACGTATCGAAACGCGTATAGCGGACGGTCTTGCGGGCACCGCCCTTGGCCTCCTTGGCGTCCAGTTTGATATCGACGACCACGTTGGCGCCGTTCTCGGGATTGTAGGCAGCCTGGCCGCGACGCTGCTGGCCCCAGGCGCCACCAAAGGGAAAGCCGCCCTCAAAGGGATTGCCATAGCCCGTGTTGCCGGCGTAGCCGCCACCATAGGGCGAAGCCGTAGGAGCACCGGCAAAGGGATTGCCCGAACGCATGGCGTCGTAGCGCGCACGTTTTTGCTCATCCGAAAGCACGGCGTAGGCCTCGGAAACCTCTTTAAACTTTTCCTCGGCATCCGGCTCTTTGTTGACGTCCGGATGGAGCTTGCGGGCCTTTTGCTGAAAGGCCTTTTGAATATCACGCGAGGTGGCGTCCTTGGAGACGCCCAGAATCTCGTAGTAATCTTTTTCGTTCATCGTCGCCATGCGCGGCAACCTCCTGCTCACAGCAGCGTATATATTCCGGTAATTCTACCCGAGCGACCTAAGCTAGACCCCAAAACAGCTCGAACAGAACATTTCCATCGAGCCAGCCCAGGTGGGTGGGCGCCAGACGAGCGCGAACATGACCCGCGACGACATCTGCCGAAGTGAAGGGTCCCTCATGGACCTCGAGCGTCTCGGGCACCCAAGTGGCAAGACCCAATTCGAGCGCGCGATCGCAGGCAGCTGCCAGCTCATCGGCCGGGATGACGCAAGCTGCACGAACCAACAGGTCGGACGCAACACCGCCCGTCATGCGACAAGACAGCATCAGGTCTTCAGCCGCAGCCTCACGCTGCGACAGATATTCGGCCTCAAACGCCGTCGCGTCATCGTCACGTTGCACCAGACGCACGCGGTACGAATCGCCTCGAGAAGACACGCCGGGGAACAAACCTGCAAGACGGTCGAAATCCTCGGCGTCGAGCATGCCCGCGGCAGAACGGCCCAGGCCCAGGTAGCCCTGGCCGGTCCAGTAGGCAATGTTATGGGCGCACTCATGGCCGTCGAGCGCGTAGCTTGCCACCTCATACGGATGATAGCCGGCCGCAACCAGGCGCTCACGCGCCACATCCATGCACGAAGCTTGAAAATCCTCGTCGGGCACGAGCGACTCATCGCGACACGCCATGCAATAAAGGGGCGTCCCCTCCTCAAGCGTGAGCGGGTAGATCGACACATGATGCGGAGCCGCCGCCAGCACGCCATCGAGTGTGCGCTTCCAACTCGCTACGGTCTGCCCGGGAAGTCCGCACATAAGGTCGCACGACACGTCAATCCCAGCGTTCTTGACCGTCGCGATGGCGGCGAGCGCCCGATCGGCATCGTGAATACGGCCGATGGCGGTAAGTTCGGTGTTATCGAGCGTTTGCACGCCCAGAGAGACGCGTGTGACACCAACCTTGGCA
The DNA here is from genome assembly GCA_937937835.1 of uncultured Collinsella sp. Lineage (GTDB taxonomy): Bacteria > Actinomycetota > Coriobacteriia > Coriobacteriales > Coriobacteriaceae > Collinsella. The sequence continues at coordinate 49,737 of CALDBJ010000114.1, read as the reverse complement.
AGCGCAGTGGCAAGCTCGGCGGTCAGCGACTCGGGATTGGCCTCGCAGGTAAACTCAACGGGGGCGCACCACGCACGAATACGCCGCGCCAGCTCCACCAGGCGCTCCCCTGCCAGCGACGGCGTGCCGCCACCAACATAGACGGTGCTGATCTGGTCAAGGGCCCCAGCCCTGCCAAAAGCATCGAGGCGCGCATACAGCTGCTCAAAATAGGCATCGAGTGCAGCGTCCAGGGCGCACGGGGAAAAGCTGCGCGAGTCAAAGTCGCAATAGCGGCATTTTTGAGCGCAAAACGGCACGTGCACGTACAGCGCGGTAACGGCCACCCTTAAGCCTCCAGCGGATGAGCGGGCACCGACTCACCGGCGGCAAGAGCGGCCTCGCAGGTCACCACATCGCGCTCGATATCATCGACCAGTGCCATAAACTCCTCGTACGTGGAGCAGCGCACCACCTGAGCGCGCCAGGCGGCGGCATGGGGCATGCCTTTTAAGTACCAGCTTGCGTACGTACGGGCGCGCGACATGAGCGGCAGGAGCTCATGCGTCAGCGTTAGGTGCTCACGCAGGGCGTCCAGGCGCTCGACCGAGGAGCGAGAAGGAACCGGCGTGCCATCGAGCGCAAGGGCTCGGGCATCGCCGAACACCCACGGATTGCCGTAGATGCCGCGCGCGATAAACACCGCACTGGCACCCGAATCTTGCAGATGCTCAGCAGCGTCCTCGGCCGAGAACACATCGCCCGAACCGATCACGGGAATCTCGACGGCATCTGCGACCTCATCAACGACCGACCAATCGGCCTGGCCCGTATAGAGCTGCGTGGCACAGCGGCCATGCACCGCCACCGCAGCGGCCCCTGCCCCCTCGAGCATCTGGGCAAACGTCGCGGCATTGCGGTCTTCGGCATAAAAGCCCTTGCGGATCTTGACGGTCACGGGCACATGCGCCGCGCCCACCGCGGCCTCGACAATCTTCTCGGCCAGGTCGGGCGTGCGCATGAGCGCCGAGCCCTCGCCCTTGGTAACGACCTTGCGAGCCGGGCAGGCCATGTTGATATCGATCAACGACAGGCGATCGCCCACGCGCTCCTCGACGGCAGCGACGGCGCTCGCAAACTGATCGGGCTTAGAGCCAAAGAGCTGCACGCAGATCTGCTGCTCCTCGTCGGCCGGCAGCACCAGACGCCACGTCTTGTTACTGGCGTAGGCAAGGCCAGCGACACTCACCATCTCGCTATAAGCAAGCTGAGCACCGCGGCGGCGGCACATGATGCGGTAGGCAGGATCGGTCACGCCTGCCATGGGGGCCATAAGGAACGGCTGCTCGGCATAGGCGCCCAGCAGCCGCAGACTATATTCGGAAAGCGCCATAGACCTACTCGTCCACCTTGAGGATCGCCATAAAGGCCTCCTGCGGGACCTCGACCGATCCGATGGCCTTCATGCGCTTCTTGCCCTCTTTCTGCTTCTCGAGCAGCTTGCGCTTACGCGAGATATCGCCGCCGTAGCACTTGGCAAGCACGTCCTTGCGACGCGCCTTGACGGTGGAGCGGGCAATGATCTTGTTGCCAATGGCACCCTGGATGGGCACCTCGAACAGCTGACGCGGAATAATCTCCTTGAGCTTGTCGCATAGGCCGCGGGCAAGACCGTAGGCCTTGTCCTTGTGGACGATAAACGACAGCGCGTCCACCTCGTCGCCCGAAAGCAAGATGTCGAGCTTCACAAGCTCGGATGGACGATACTCATTGAACTCGTAGTCGAGCGAGGCATAGCCCTTGGTGCGACTCTTGAGCTGGTCAAAGAAGTCCAAGATGAGCTCGGCAAGCGGCATATCGAAGCGCATCTCGACCGATTTGCTCGTCAGGTGGATCATGTCGGTCGTGACGCCGCGGTGATCGATGGCGAGCTGCATGACGGCGCCCGTGTACTCAGGCGGGCAGATGATCTTTGCCTTGAGGTAGGGTTCCTCGATACGCTCGATGCGCGTGGCCTCGGGAAGGTCCTGCGGGCTGCGGACATCGATCATTTCGCCGTCAGTCTTGTAGACGTGATAGTCGACCGAGGGACTCGTGGCAATGAGGTCCAAGTTGAACTCGCGCTCCAGACGTTCCTTGACGACTTCCATGTGCAGCAGGCCCAGGAAGCCAACGCGGAAGCCAAAGCCGAGCGCCACCGAGGTCTCGGGCTCCCACACCAACGAGGGGTCGTTGACGTGCAGCTTATCGAGCGCGTCGCGCAGGTTCTCGTAGTCCTTGTTATCGATCGGGAACAGGCCCGTATAGACCATGGGCTTGGCCTCGCGGTAACCGGGAAGCGGCTCGGGGCAGGGATTCGACGCCCACGTGAGGGTATCGCCCACGCGAACGGCCTCGGGATCCTTCAGGCCCGTGACCACGTATCCGACCTCGCCGACCGTCAGCGCATCGACCGGAGTCTCGGCGGGACGCTTGACGCCCACGCCATCGACCAAAAAGTCGCCCTTTGCCTGCATCATGCGCAGGGTATCACCCTTTTTGATGGAGCCGTCAAAGATGCGCACCGTGGCGACGACGCCACGATACTCGTCGAAGTACGAATCCAGGATGAGTGCCTTGAGCGGCGCGTTCGCATCGCCCTTGGGCGGAGAGATCAAAAAGACAATGGACTCCAGCAGATCGTGAATGCCCTCGCCGGTCTTGCCCGAGACACACACGGCATCATCGGCAGGAATCGCCAGGTCATCCTCGATCTCGGTCTTAACCTCATCGGGATGGGCCGAGGGCAGGTCGATCTTGTTGATGGCCGGCACAATGTCCAGATTGGCGTTCATGGCAAGCGTCGCGTTGGAGACGGTCTGCGCCTCGACGCCCTGCGTGGCGTCGACAACGAGCACCGCGCCCTCACAGGCTGCCAGCGAGCGCGAGACCTCATAGGTAAAGTCCACGTGGCCCGGCGTATCGATCAGATTGAACTGATACGTCTCGCCATCGTCGGCGTCATAGGACACGCGAACGGCATTGGACTTGATCGTGATGCCGCGCTCGCGCTCGATATCCATGGTGTCGAGCAGCTGCGACTCCATGTCGCGTTCGTCGACGGTATGGGTGAGCTCGAGGATGCGGTCGCTGATCGTGGACTTGCCATGGTCGATGTGCGCAACGATTGAGAAGTTGCGGATGTGGGAAATGTCAATTGAAGTATTCATGCGGACTATCTTACCCGAGCGGTACAAAAAATGGAGCCTGTTCCATAAAACAGGCTCCATTTATGCGCGTAATCTGTGTGGTGTGAAATTTACAACTTAGGCGTTGATGCTGTTCACGAGCTTGGCAAGACCGGACTTGCGGTTGGAAGCCTGGTTCTTGTGGATAACATGCTTGGCGGCAGCCATGTCGAGACGCTTGGTGACGGTCTTGAGGGCAGCCTGGGCCTTCTCGGCGTCGCCCTCGGCGACGGCGGACTGGACGTGCTTGGTCAGCGTCTTGAGCTCGGACTTGACAGCCTTGTTACGCATGCGAGCTGCCTCATTGGTGCGGATACGCTTCTTCTGAGACTTGATGTTTGCCACTTCTGGAGTTCCTTTCGAGTTCCTTGCAAAAAATGTATGACACCTCTGAGACACGGTGAGGTCATGCAAGCGCCTACTATAGCACGCTCCCCCTCAAAGGGATAGAACGAATTTGTCAAATAGGCAGGTATCATCACGATTTTCTCAAGATGTTCGTAATCCAGAGCAAAAGCGCGGTCTCAGAATCGGCCGAACCCTTGAGCGCGAGCTCCACATCAACGGCACCCTCGAGCGCTGCGACGAGCTCTGCCATCGAAAAGCGACGTGCCCAGGTCAGGTGATTCTTGACCTGCCAGGACTGGAGCTTGAGCGTTGCGGCCAGCTCACGACCCTGTCCGCGCGCATCGAGCGCCTTGGCGACGATAAGCTCGCGGATGCGGCCGCACAGCAACGTGTAAGTCCACACGTAGCTCTTGGCGGGCAATAGATTGAAAAGCTCGAGCGAGCGTCGCATGTCACGGGCCGAGACCGCATTGAGAAAGTCCCAGGGTTGAACCTCGGCCGTACGTACAATCCAGCGCTCAACGTCGGCAAGCTCAATCTGGGGCGCCTCGACCATCTGGGCAAGCTTAGCCAAGTCGTTATCGAGCATGCGAGTGTTTTCACCCGAACGCGAGACGAGTTCCTCAGCGGCCGCCGTCGAGATCGACTTGCCGTGCTGCGTCGCCATCTGCTGTACGCGGCGCGGAAGCTCCCAGCGCTTGGTGCCGGAGCAATCGATCACGGCCTTCTTGTCGATCTTGGCGATCGCCTTATACAGGCGCGTGTTCTTGGCAAGCGAGTCGGCGATGATGAGGCAGACCGTTGTGGGGCTGGGACTCGCCAAATACTCGACAAGCGGCTCCGAGACCGCCTTGGCGAGCTTTGAACAGCCGTCAAGGATTACCAGGCGAAACTCGCTGCCCATGGGAAAGGTGTTAAGCGATCCGATAATGGACTCGATATCGGGGTCCTTGGTCATGTCACGCTCGTCGAGGTTGAACTCGACCATACCCGACTTTTCCAGACGCGCTTTCATACGCGAGACGGCGTGATCGCGCTTGACTCCGTCGGTACCGACGATCAGATATGCCGGCAGCAGACCGGTTTCGGACATTGCGCTCCCCTCCCGCAGGCCTTCGTATTCGTTCCGTGCCATTCTAGCCCAGGGGCCCACCACACGCCAACGACGTCGTCACGGTCGCTGGCATCGCATCGCAAAGCCATTCGCAGTTGGCGTGACGGTAATGTCGCCGTGTTCGATGGTGCACGCGAACACGCCGCCCGCTTCCTTAACGGCATCGATGCAGGCATCGGACGGATGGCCGTATCGATTCCCCTCGCCCGCGCTCGCGAGGGAAAGCTCGGGCTTCAGGACGTCCAGCAACTCACCATCGGCTGAAACCTTAGAGCCGTGATGTCCAAGTTTAAGTACATCGATATCCCCCACCTCCTGCACGAATTCCCGTTCTTGATCGAGCTCGGCATCACCGGTGAGGAGCACACGCAGGCCCTTGCCTTCCTGAACATAAGAGAGCAGCAGGACAAGCGAGTCCTCATTTCCCTCGCCATCCACGGACTCGAATGGCCACATCACGCGGGCGCAAAATGAGCCGATGTCGACCGTATCCCCACGGCGCACCTGCCGATACTCCACGCCAGGTCGGTTCAATACCTCGGCAGGAGCATCCTCCAGCGCATCCGCCGCCACGGCAATCGTTCTGACCGAAAACTGTTCGAGCACGGCAGGCAGACCACCCCAGTGGTCCTCATCCCAATGCGTCACAAAGACGGCATCGATATGGTGCACGTTATTGCGAACCAACGCCGCCACCACGCGCTCGTCGAGCCCGCAGTCGACGAGTGCCACTGCGCTGCCCTGGCGAATAAGAATCGCATCGGCCTGGCCCACATCGAGCACCGTCACCGAAGGCGGCGCGAATCGATCCCAGTAGACGTACGGAATCGCAGCCAAGAGCACCAGGCATGCAAGCCCCACCGCCATAGGACGTGCGCGGGGACGCGGCCACCAGACCAGCAGAACCGCCAGCACACACGGCACTAGGTAAATCCACATGCTATCGGGCGGCACGCTCACGGATGCACCCGGCACGGCGGCAAACAGCTGCTCGAAGAACAGCGCGCAACGGGCGGCAATCATGGGCACAACGAGCGCCCAAGTCCGCAACGGCGCCACGAGCGAAAAGGGAACCAGCACGATCGACACGGCAAGCAGCACGCTCACCACCGGACCGATGACCGCATTTGCCAGCGGAGCAATGAGCGAGAACGTACCGAAGGCGGGAATGGTAATGGGAAGAGTCGCCAGTTGCGAGCACAGCGTGACGGAAAGCATGCCGGCAACGCCCGATGACACACCCAGCTCACCCAAAGCGTAGGTCGCATAGGGGCAAAAGCACAGAATGGCTAAGACGCTGGCACATGAAAGCTGAAAGCCCATCTCGAACAGCACCGTCGGTCGCAGTAGCACAAAGATGGACATGGTTACGAAGAGCGCCGATGCGCCGTGCCGGCGACGACCCGCGCCGTTTACGACAAGCGTCGCGAACACCATGCAGCACGCGCGCACAGCCGAGGGAGACGCGCCCGTAAAGGCAGCGTAGTCCACAAGCGTTATCGCCAATATCGCCCGCTGAAGACCACGTGAGATGCGAGTCTTTTGCAATACGCTCTCGATTACAAACCCCACGATAGCCAAATGGCTGCCCGAGACGGCGATAAGATGCGCCGTCCCCGTCACCGAAAACCAGTCGCCCGCCGGCTGGGCGCGCAGCTCGGCCGAACGACCGCAGACGACACCGGCCATGAGCGCACGCGCCGAGTCAGTCGCAGGCGCGATGGACGCAAGCAGCCCATTTCGCAGCCGAAGCAGCGGCCCCGGAGAGCCCTCATCGACCGACACAATCCGAACGGCTTTAACCTTGCGCACCTCGCCTCGGAGCACGCGCGATCGTCCATATGCATCGTTCTCAAAACGTGAAACGCGACCGATAACACGCACGTGCGCCCCGACCTTGAGCTCGCGGTCACACGATAGGCGAACCGCTGCCAAGTTCTTACCGTCCGCGCGTGCCTCGCAGGTATAGGAATACACGTCGTCGTTTAGTGATGGATCACCCTGCACGACAAACTCGAGGCCGCTTGCCGCTCGACCGTCGAGCGCCTTCGAGGCGCTGAGCGCGCCCACAGCCCACCACGCCGAGACGACCGCTCCCGCCACGAGACCGACGGACGCGGCATACAGCCACCGCTTCCAAGGGGCAAGCCGCGCACAAGATTGAGCCAGCACAACGAAGACCGCCGCCGCAACGGGAATGGCCCATAGCGGCCCGACCGCCGGCACCTGCTCCCTCAGCAGCGCATCAGCGGCCACGTTGAGCACCAAGGCACAGCTCACGCACATGCCGGCACACAGGGCCATCGTCCACGGCATCAATGGGCGCGGTGGTATCCCATGCTCGCGCTCGGTCGCACTCATACACAGATGCAATCTTTAATTTTGGCGAGTTTCTTCTCACCGATCCCCGATACGCGCATAAGGTCATCGACCGAGGCAAAGGCCCCGTTTTGCGTCCGTTCGTCGATAATTGACTGGGCCATAGAAGGCCCGATGCCCGAAAGCGTCTGCAGCTCCGCCGCGCTTGCCGTATTGATGTTTACTAGGCCTGTAGCGCCACTCACGCCCGACGATGCGGAAGCCCCACCATCAACATCGGCTTCCGCAATGGACGCCTGCTGCTCCCCTACCGTTGGAACGTGGATTTTTTGTCCATCAGTGACCTTAGATGCCCGATTGAGCCCCGTAACGTCTGCCTCGGGCGCCAGCCCGCCGGCGGCATCAATCGCCTGAGCCACCCGCGCGCCGTCTTTGAGACGATATACACCTGGCGACACAACGGCGCCATCGACATCGACATAGACCTCTGCCGCGGCAGAAGCCTTAGTCGAAGAACCTTCGGATGTCTTTCCGCTCGAGGCATCACCGGATCCCGGCTCCACCAACGAGCCCGTACCGTCAGTGCGCTCAAACGACACACCACCGGCACCGCCGCCAAGGTTCGCCATCGCCAAGCCGCTCGCCATCGCAATGACGACCAGTATCGCCATCACCACTGCCTTATGACCGAGCAGCTTGTCCGCCAAGCGGTCCATCCGTTTGACCCGTTCGTGTTGTTCGCGCTGCGCCATAGCAAAACCTCCCAACACCATCGTGTCAGGAAAGGAGCCCTGCAACAGCCACGCTCCAAAACCGGTTTTAGCGGTCAAACCAAAAACCGACCAAAACCTTGCACAAATCTGTCCATTTATTCAGGCACACGTCAGCAAATGAACACTTAGCCGCAAAATGCCCAGATAGCAAAAGACCGACGATGCAGGCGCATCGTCGGTCTATGCACAAAATTACTCGTGATCTTGGTAAATCTCACGCGGAGCAAGCTCCGAATGTTTGCGTTTTAAGGTCTTAGGGGCCTTATACGTATTGCTCTCGAAGTCGATATACTCGGTCTGCTTGAGCAGGCGCTCGATCATCTCCTCGTGATCGAACAACTCCCAGGCCTCATGCACGGCATCGAGTTTGGCGTGCGTCTCGGGACGGCGCGGCATAAACAGCGTGCAGCAGTCGGGAGCGGCCTCAGTCGAGATATCAAACGTACCGATCTCCTCGGCGCGCGCGATGATCTCCTGCTTGTCCGAACCGATGAGAGGACGGAACACGGGGATCTTCACGGCCTCGTTGACGGCCATGATATTCTCAAGCGTTTGGGAGGCAACCTGCCCAAGCGATTCGCCCGTCACGATGGCCTTGGCGCCCTCGATGTGCGCAATGCGCTCGGCAACCGAATACATAATGCGGCGATACATGATCACGCGCAGGTTGCTGGGACAGGTGACCGAAATCTCACGCTGGCAGTCACCAAACGGCACCACGTACAGGCGGCCGATCTGGACACCCGGCTCAAGCGCACGGATGATGTCCTGCACCAAATACTCGCTCGTATCGGGCGTCTGCGGACGACCGGAGAAATGTACCGGCACGCACACCGCGCCGCGACGCGCGAGCATCCAGGTCGCCACCGGAGAATCGATACCCGACGACAGCAGCGTCACGACCTTGCCGGCAGAACCCACCGGCAGACCGCCCACGCCGCGCTCGGAGCGCGCGTACACATAAACGCTACCCTGGACCACCAGTACGTGCACCATCGCATCGGGGTCGTGCATTTGAACCTTTTTATCGGGGAAGGCCTCACACAGCACCTCGCCCACCTGACGATTGATGTCAATCGAGGTGAGCTCATAGTCGGTATTGGAGCGCTTGGCGTGCACCTTAAACGAATCGAAGGAACCAAACTCGCGCAGCGCCTTCACGGCGGCGGCACAGTACTCCTGAGGGTCGCGATTGGTGTGATACGCCAAAGACACGCGAGCAACGCCGGGAACGGTGCGAATGACACGCGCCGCCTCGTCGGCCTGATGCTCGTTAAAGGTCACGAGGATATAACCGGAAATTCGAGACACGGCATTCACGGAAAAGGCGGCCAAGGCCGCCTTGATGTTATCCATGAGGATATGCTCAAAATATGCGCGGTTCTTACCCTTCAGTCCAACCTCGTGATAGTGGACCAGGCAGACGCGAGCCGCCATTTAGGCTTCAGCAACCTTGTGGCCGAGCGCCTTCTCGTAACGGGCCTCGTCGTAAGAGATGTCGCCGTCGACAATCTCGTCCATAGCCATCGAGATGGTATCGGCACCGGAAAGCCCGATGGTGATGTCATCGACATCCTGGACGGCAAGCACGCGATTGTGCTGGCCACGCAGCATGCTATTGATGTCGCAGGCGCGCTTGGAGGCAAGCGAAGCGAGCAGGAAGCGGTTGTGATCGGTCTTCTCCAGAAGATCGTCAATGCAAGGCTTTACAACGGACACGGACCTCAGATCCTTTCATGCATATCGAGAACGCGAACGAGCTCCTCGGTCGCGCGGTCGAGATCGTCATTAACCACGACGTCGTCGTAGCGGTCGGCAAGGGCAAGCTCATCGGCGGCGTTTGCCATACGCAGCTCAATCGTCTCGGGCGTCTCGGTACCGCGACCGACTAGACGCTCGCGGAGCACCTCAAGCGAAGGCGGCTTGATAAAGATCAGCACGGCCTCGGGGAAACGCTCCTTCACCTGCAGGGCGCCCTGGACATCGATCTCCAAAATCAGAGATGCGCCAGAGGCGAGCTTGGATGTGACCTCGCTCACCAACGTGCCGTAGCAGTTACCGTGAACCTCGGCCCACTCAACAAACTCACCGTTTGCCACGCGGCGGTCGAACTCCTCGCGCGTCAGAAAAAAGTAGTTGACGCCGTCGACCTCACCTTTGCGTGGTGCTCGCGTGGTAGCCGAAACCGTCAGGCCCAGGTTCGAGCGGCGCTCGCGCACACGAGTGACGAGCGTACCCTTGCCTGCGCCTGACGGTCCAGAAATCACAAAGAGCTTGGAATCCTGAGCGCTCACTTATTTGGTCAGCTGCTCGAGGAGCTGCTCGCGCTGACGGACGCCGAGGCCCTGGACGCGACGGGTAGCGGAGATACCGAGCTCCTCCATGATCTTGGCGGCCTTGGCCTTGCCATAACCAGGGAGAGACTCGATGAGGGTGGAAACCTTCATGCGGGAAGCGATGGGGTCATCGGAGTTGAGCACGGACTCGAGGGACTTCTCGCCCTTCTTGATCTGCTCGCGAAGCTCAGCGCGGGCGTGACGTGCGGCAGCAGCCTTCTCAAGAGCCTGCTTGCGCTGCTCATCGGTAAGCTGAGGGAGTGCCATTCGTACCTCCAAATAGTTGGGTTATATCTGATTCAATAATTGGCATTTTAGCACGTAAAACGTACAAAATGGCCAATCGCGGCTCCATAGGTTAGACGATACCCGCAAAAAGTGCAATATACTGCGCCCAAAGTTAAGCCCCTGACCTGCGATTCCACACAAAGGATGGGAAAGTTTACGCAGGTACAGGGGCTATTTTGTGCTAATGAGACCCAAAAGTGGTGACTTAGGGGAATCTTTTACGCGACGTTTTCGACCAGCTCGGCGACAATGGCGTCAAAGGCGGCAACCGGATCGTCGGCGCCGGTGATGGGTCGGCCCACCACAATGTGGCTTGCGCCACGCTCGATAGCCTGGGAAGGCGTCGCCACGCGGGACTGGTCGCCTAAGGCGGCACCCACCGGACGCACACCCGGAGTCACGATCAGGGCATCGGGACCCAGCAGCTCACGCATGTCGTGAGCCTCCATCGGCGAGCACACGATGCCATCGATGCCGTTGGCCTGAGCGAGCTTTGCCAGGCGGGCGGCCTCCTCGGCCACCGGCGACTCGACGCCAATCTCGCTCAAGGCATCCTGATTCATGCTCGTGAGCACGGTGATGGCGACGAGCTTGGCGCGGTCCTCGCGCGCCTCCTCGGCACCCTCGCGGCAGGCAGCGAGCATGGCGCCCGAACCCAAGCCGTGAACCGAGAGCAGGTCGGCACCGGCAAGCGAGGCCGAACGGGCGGCACCGCGAACCTGATGCGGAATATCATGGAACTTAAGGTCAAGGAAGACCTTAAAGCCCAGGTCCTTAAAGGTCTTGACGATCTCGGGGCCCTCAGCGTAATAGAGCGTCATGCCAACCTTGAGCCAGGCGGCATGGCCCGAAAGCTCGTGGGCAAGCTCGAGCGCACGCTCACGGTCGCAGTCGAGGGCGACGATTACGCGGTCGCGGGCATCGGTCTCTAGCATTCGAAAGCACCTACCAGTTCGTTGATGTCCTTTACGCCCTGGGACTCGGCCCAGGCCTCGAGCTCATGCGCGATCTTGAGCGAAGCGCACGGATCGACGAAGTTGGCTATACCGACCGACACGCAGGTGGCGCCGGCCAGGATAAACTCGGCCGCATCTTCTCCGGTCATGACACCGCCGACACCGTTGATGGGGATATCGACGGCCTGGGCAACCTCCCAGACCATGCGCACGGCGATGTGGTGGCACAGCGGGCCCGAAAGGCCGCCCTTGGGCTTGGCCACGCGGGACTTGCGGGTATGGACGTCGATGGCCATGCCCTGGATAGAGTTGATGACTGAAAGGCCGTCGGCACCGGCAGCCTCGAGGGCCCTGGCGATCTCGGCGACGTTGACCGGCGCCATCTTCACGAACAGCGGCTTATCGGTCACCTTACGGCAGGCAGCCATAACGGAAGAGGCGCCCTCGGGCGTGGAGCCCATGGCGGCACCGCCGGCGGCGATATTAGGGCAGCTCACGTTGATCTCGTAGCCGGCAGCCCAGGGACACAGCTCGACATACATCTCGAGCGCGCGGACAAACTCCTCGACGGAGTGACCGGCGACCTGGCAGATGACCTGGCAACCGTCCTTGGAGAGCTGCTCGAGCCACGGACCGGACTCGCGAGCAAAGGCAGCCACGCCAGGGTTCTGAAGGCCCACGGAGTTGATCATGCCGCCCGGGATCTCGGCCATGCGGGGCGCGGGGTTGCCGGGCCAGGGCTCGGCAGCGCAACCCTTGGTGGTGATGGCGCCCAGCTGGGAAACATCAAAGAAGTTCTGGAACTGCCAACCGTAGCCAAAGGTACCGGCTGCGGTGTTGATGGGGTTCTGCATCTTGACGCCGCCGAAATCGACGGCCATGTTCACGGTACCCACTAGAAGACCACCACCTTGGAAGCATCGAACACGGGGCCGCACATGCAAGCACCCTTCATACCGTCGACCGTCTCGACATTGCAGGTGTTGCAGGCGCCAAAGCCACAGCTCATCATGCGCTCGAGCGACACCTCGCAGTAGGCACCGGCCTCGGCGGCAGCGGCGGCGACCTTCTTCATCATGACGGCGGGACCGCAGCTGGCGACATAGTCGTAGCCGCCCTCGCCGAGCAGCTCGGCGGCAGGATCGGTGCAAAAACCGTGCGTGCCGAGCGAACCGTCGTCAGTGCAAACGTTGACCGTGTCGCACAGAGCGCGGAACTCATCGATGCCCACGGCCTTGGACGCGGTGCCAAAGCCCAGGCACACGTCGACGGCCACACCCTGCTCGGCAAGCATGCCGGCGAGGCACAGCACGGGCGGAACGCCGATGCCGCCGGCGACGAGCAGGGCCTTCCTGGTGCCCTCGGGTACCATCCAGCCACGGCCACCGGGGCCCAGCAGGTTAGAAGTGGAGCCGGGGGCCATCTGCGACAGACGACGGGTGTCGTCACCCACGACGGCGTACCACAGCTCGACGGTACCGGCCTGGGCGTCGGCGCGATAGAAGCTCAGGGGCACGCGAAGCAGCGAGGACGCATCGCCGGGCACGGCAATGTTCACAAACTGACCGGGCTTGAGCGCACTTGCAAGCTTGGGGGCCGAGATGACGAGCGAGAAGATGCCGTCGGCGATCTCCTGGTTCGAGACGACCTCGAAGTCGTGCATGCGTGCAGTGGAAGGTGTGGGCATAGACGCTCCAATCCCCCATGCGATTGCATGGTCAAAACGAACAGAAAGCGCGGCACCGCAAGGGCGCCGCGCACAAAAGCGATAAGGCTATGCTAGCAGATGCAGCCGTCGGCAAGCGTCTGCTTACCGCCGACGAACACATCGGTGGCACGACCGGTGAGCGTACGGCCGGCAAAACCGGAGTTCTCGGCGCGCGACTCGTAGCCGTCCTCGCCGACCGTCCAGGTGGCGGACGCGTCGAACACAGTCAGGTCGGCAACGGAGCCCGCCTTGACCTGAACCTGGTCCAGACCCAGGATCTCGCGCGGCTTGATAGCCATGAGCTCGACCATGCGGCCCATGCTCATCTTGCCCGTGTTGACCAGCTCGGTAAGCACGAGCGCCAGCGAGGTCTCGAGGCCGATCATGCCGAAGGGCGCAAGCTCGAACTCGCGGGCCTTCTCCCACGGGGTGTGGGGAGCGTGGTCGGTGACGATAACGTCGACGGTGCCGTCGATGACACCCTGACGGATGGCCTCGGCGTCCTCGTCGGTGCGCAGCGGCGGATTGACCTTGAGCGAGGTGTTGTAGGTCTCATCCAGGTCGTTCTCGGTCAGGAACATGTGGTGCGGAGTTGCCTCGCAGGTAACCTGAACGCCAGCGGCCTTGCCGGCACGCACGATCTCCAGGCCATGGGCGGTAGAGATGTGCTGGATGTGCAGCTTGGCACCGGTCAGCTTGGCGATCTCGATGTCGCGAGCGATCTGGAGCTCCTCGCCTGCCGCCGGCCAGCCCTCCAGAGCCAGACGGGTAGAGACCTTGCCCTCGTTGATCTGGCCGTGACCGACCAGGTCCTCGTCCTGGCAATGGCTCATAAAGACCTTGCCGAACATCTTGCCGTAGTCCATGCAGCGACGGAGCATGCCTGCACCCTGCACGCCGCGACCGTCGTCGGTGAAGGCGACGGCGCCGTGGGCGACCATATCACCCATCTCGGACATAGCCTCGCCCTTAAGACCGCGGGTCATGGCGCCAGAAGGATAGACGCGGCAGTGGCCGACCTCGGCAGCGCGGGACTTGACGAACTCAACGACGGTACCGTTATCGGTAACGGGATCGGTGTTGGGCATAGCGCACACGCCGGTGAAGCCGCCCTTGGCAGCTGCGCGGGTGCCGCTCTCGATGTCCTCTTTGACCTCGTAGCCGGGCTCACGCAGGTGGACATGCATGTCCACCAGGCCAGGGACGAGGTACTTGCCGGAAAGGTCGCGGACCTCGGCTCCCTCGGCGGCGAGGTTCTCGCCGACCTCGGCGATCTTGTCGCCGTCGATCAGGACGTCAACGACACCGTCAAGCTCGACGGACGGGTCGACGACGTGGGCATTCTTAAGAAGCAAGGCCATTATCGGCACCTCCAAGCAGCAGATACAGGATAGCCATACGCACGCAGATACCGGCGTAGACCTGCTCCAGGATGACGGAGCGTTGCGGGTGGTCGGCCATATAGGAGTCGAACTCGACGCCGCGGTTGATGGGGCCCGGGTGGCAAATGATCGCGTCGGGCTTCATGAGCTTCTCACGGTCCTTGGTCAGGCCGAAGAGCTTATGGTACTCGCGAATGGTCGGGAACGGGGCACCCTCGAGGCGCTCCTGCTGTACGCGCAGCATGTAGACGACGTCCAGCTCGGGCAGGACGGAATCGAGGTCGCTCGTCACGTGGTCGCAGCCCAGAACCTCGGGTGCCGGCGGCAGCAGCGTGCCGGGGGCAACGGCGTAGGTCTCACAGCCCATGATCTTCAGCGCGGGAATCAGCGAGCCGCAAACGCGGGAGTGGGCGATGTCGCCGACGACGGCGACCTTCAGACCGTGGAAGTCACCCTTGTGCTCCCAGATGGTGTACAGGTCGAGCAGAGCCTGCGTAGGGTGGTTGTGCTTACCGTCACCGGCGCAGATAACACTCGCGGGCGAATTCTGCGTGACGATGTAGGGAGCACCGGCATGCTTGTCGCGCACGACGATGCAATCGATCTTGTAGGCGTTGAGGGTCTCGACGGTATCGACGAGGCTCTCGCCCTTGACCGTGGAGGTCGAGGAGCCACCGAAGTTGAGGCTGTCGGCGGAAAGACGCTTCTCGGCGAGCTCGAAGGAGCTGCGGGTACGCGTCGAGGGCTCGTTGAACATGTTGACGATGGTCTTGCCCTTGAGCGTGGGGACCTTCTTGATGGCACGCTCGTTGACCTCGGAGAACGCCTTGGCGGTCTCGAGGATGAGCTTGATGTCCTCTTCGGAGTACTCGGTAATGTCGATCAGGTGCTTATGATTGAACGCCACGGTACTACTCACCTCCCAGCGGCGCGGAGCCCACGTGGGAACCCGGCGCGACGTCGTTGATCTCGACAGCGGTACGGCCGTCGACTTCCTTCATATATAGGTGCACGTTCTCCTCGTGCGACGAGGGAACGTTCTTGCCGACAAAGTCCGGCGAGATAGGGAGCTCGCGGTGACCGCGGTCAACGAGAACTGCCAGCTCGACTCGGCTCGGACGGCCCAGGTCCATAACGGCGTCCAGAGCGGCGCGGATGGTACGACCCGTGTACAGGATGTCGTCCACCAGCACGACGCGCTTGCCGTCGACGCTGAAGGGAATGTTGGTAGCGTGGATCGCGGGAGCGAAATTGGTCGCATAGTCATCGCGATAGAAGCTGATGTCCAGGCTGCCGAGCGGAACGTCGACACCCTCGATCTCCTTGATCGCCTCGGCGAGCTTCTTTGCCAGAAGGTCGCCGCGCGTGACGATGCCGACCAGAGCGAGGTCTTCACAGCCCTCGTTGCGCTCGAGGATCTCGTGCGCGATGCGGGTCATCGCTCGGTTGACGGCGGTCTCGTCCATGATGACCGCCTTGGGGGAAGTCGTGCCCATCGATCTCCTTCCTCACATGTCTTGACTGCTGACACAGTCAAAAAAATAGATGCCCGACCGCTCAAAGCGGACCAGACACCCACAGGAAGTACTGCTCATTGACAGCTATGTAATTCCATGTGGGTATCTCGTACCCCTTTAATGGTCAAGGCATAGTGTAGCCAACCTCGGGCTCAAATGCGAGCATAAATACTAGTCAATCCGTAAACGGAGCCAATAGCTCCATAAACCTATATATATTTGTGGGACGCGCTTGAAAACCTTGTTGCGAGCTGGCATAATCCCCTCTGCCGCACGCAAATCGGATCTACGTCCAGGGCCGTAGCGTGGGCACTATCGCCAAAAGAGGAATATCTCTGTGTAGATTGCGCACAGAGACATGCTTCTGTGCTATAGTTCAGGCTTGTTTGTTAACGCGACATGTTCGTTTGTCGCCCAAGGAGGGTCAGTTATGTCCAAAGTTTGCGAAGTTTGCGGTAAGCACCCCGTTGCCGGTCGCTCCATCAGCCACTCTCACCGCGTCACCAACCGTAAGTTCCGCCCCAACATCCAGCGCGTCTACGTCGTCGTCGATGGTCACCGTCGCAAGATGAACGTTTGCTCCACCTGCCTCAAGTCCGGCAAGGTTGCGCGCTCCTAAATAAGGTCTTACCAACAAGTACCTCGGACTCTCCGGGTCAAAGACCTCGCGTTCACATAGAACTTACCAAAGGCGTCCTCCATGTGGAGGGCGCCTTTTTGCACTCATTGGGGACAGACTTACATGAGTGTTTTCACGCATTTGGGACAGACATAACGCGTGCCGGCAGCGGTTCGCCCCTGCCTCACGCTGCCTCATTCCAGCCTATGGTGGCCTTAGTCACGCTTGTAGCGCCGATACCGGTGATACGGGCAATTTGCTTGACCGTGAGATGCGCCCGCCTGAGCCTCAGAAGACAGGCATCGCGTTCGGGGCGTGGCAGAGCCTTGAGCAGCGCGGGATCCATGCTCGGCAGGACTTCGCGCGCAACGGAAAAGGCCTCCTCATCGGGAATCCGCCGGCGTGGAAGGACCTCCACCGACCAGATGCGCGCGGCAACTTCCTTGAGATGCTCGCAATAGCGACAGGAGCCTCCGACAATATCGAGCATAGGGGCCGCATCGCAGATGTCAAAGGGATCATAGCCCAGCTGATATGCCTTGTAGCTTGACCAACGTTACGCTTCGAGTGATTCAAGCGCGCCTTTTACGGGATTGAGATGGATATAATCGAGCAGCTGCACTGCCTGCGTGTCCGACTCAACCGCGACCCGCGAATAGCGATTGTCAAACAGATGCCCCGTTCTCCCCGTTTTCCCATTGAAATATTTAGCATATGCCGTCAGTGCGCACTGCATTGCCTTTGAAAGGTTGTCACATGGGTCATCAACCATCAAATGGAAGTGATTGTCCATAAGGCACCAAGCCAACACCGCCACTTCATGGCGCGCGAACCTATCCGAGATATCCGATAAGAAACGATAACGGTCGGAGTCATCTTCAAAAATAATCTGTTTGGAGTTACCGCGGTCAAAGACATGGTAATAGCCGGTGATCGAAACGGCGCGGGCGCATCGAGGCATAATCTCTCCTCCCGAAACTGTACAGGCAACACCTAAAAGGAGAGAAGCAACGCGAAATGCTGAGCCTGTGACCTATTTATATCCAATGAGCGGCAAAAACAGGTCCAGAACGGCAAAATGGCAAATCGATGTCTGTCCCAAATGAGTGAAAGCATTCATGTAAGTCTGTCCCCAATGAGCGGGGCGATGCAGAGAGCGGATTGTTTTGTTAAAACGCTTCATTAGGTTGAAGCGTTTTAGTGTGCCTTTTACGGGAATCTTACCGTTCGCCGAATAATTTCTTGCTATCATGCAAGGCGTAGGGTAAATCTCCGATCGCAAGGAGACACAAATGGTGAAAAAGTCACCGGAAAACACTACTCCCGCAATTGTGGACAACGTAGAGGCGCTTGAGGCTAAGCTCGCTCAGATGCGAGAGGCCCAGGCGCTTTTTGCTACGTACACGCAGGAGCAGGTCGACAAGATCTTCTATGAGGCCGCCATGGCCGCCAACAAGGCTCGTATCCCGTTGGCGAAGATGGCCATCGAGGAGACCGGCCGCGGCGTTCTTGAGGACAAGGTCATCAAGAACCACTACGCCGCAGAGTACATCTACAACGCTTACAAGAACACCAAGACCTGTGGCGTCCTGGAGCGCGACGAGGCTTACGGCATCACCAAGATCGCCGAGCCCATCGGTATCGTGGGCGCCGTCATCCCGACGACCAACCCCACCTCCACCGCGATCTTCAAGACGCTGATCAGCCTGAAGACCCGCAACGGCATCATCATCTCCCCGCACCCGGCAGCCGCCAAGTGCACCATCGCCGCCGCCAAGCTCGTGCTTGACGCCGCCGTCAAGGCCGGCGCCCCCGAGGGCATCATCGGCTGGGTCGATGTCCCCTCCATCGAGCTGACCAACATGGTCATGCGCGACGTCGACATCATCCTCGCCACCGGTGGCCCGGGCATGGTCAAGGCCGCCTACTCCTCGGGCAAGCCCGCCCTGGGCGTTGGCGCCGGTAACACCCCGGTCATCATCGACGACACCGCCGACGTGCTGCTCGCCGTCAACTCCATCATCCACTCCAAGACCTTCGACAACGGCATGATCTGCGCTTCCGAGCAGTCCGTGACCGTCATCGACACCATCTATGACCAGGTTAAGGCCGAGTTCCAGAAGCGCGGCTGCTACTTCGTCAAGCAGGGTGCCGAGATGGAGGCCCTGCGTGCCGCCATGTTCAAGAACGGCGCCCTCGATCACCGCATCCCCGGCATGGCTGCCGCCAAGATCGCCGAGCTCGCCGGCATCGAGGTTCCCGCCAAAACCAAGATCCTGATCGCCGAGGTCACCTCCACCGACCCCGCCAAGGAGGAGTTCTCCCACGAGAAGCTCTCCCCGGTCCTGGCCATGTACCACGCCAAGGACTTCCAGGAGGCCGTCGACAAGGCCGAGCACCTGGTGCTCGCCGGTGGCCCGGGCCACACCGCCTCTCTGTACGTGCACCCCGCCCAGGCCGAGAAGATCAGCCTGTTCGAGCACGTCATGAAGGCCTGCCGTATCGTCATCAACACCCCGTCCTCGCACGGCGGCATCGGTGACCTGTACAACTTTGGCATGAAGCCGTCTCTGACCCTGGGCTGCGGCTCCTGGGGCGGCAACTCCGTCTCCGAGAACGTTGGGGTGAAGCACTTGATCAACGTTAAGACTGTGGCCGAGCGCCGTGAGAACATGCTGTGGTTCCGCGCTCCCGAGAAGGTCTACTTCAAGAAGGGTTCCACGCCCGTCGCCCTCGACGAGCTGGGCAACGTCATGGGCAAGAAGCGCGCCTTCATCGTCACCGACCAGTTCCTCTTCAAGAATGGCAACACCCGCGCCATCGAGGCCAAGCTCGACGAGATGGGCATCGCCCACGACTGCTTCTACGACGTCGAGCCCGATCCGTCGCTGCAGTGCGCACGTCGCGGCGCCAAGCAGATGGCTCTCTTTGAGCCTGACGTCATCATCGCCGTCGGCGGTGGCTCCGCTATGGACGCCGGCAAGATCATGTGGATGATGTACGAGCACCCCGAGTGCAAGTTTGAGGACATGGCCATGGACTTCATGGACATCCGCAAGCGTATCTTCACCTTCCCCGAGATGGGCAAGAAGGCCTACTTCGTCGCCGTCCCGACCTCCTCGGGTACCGGCTCCGAGTGCACGCCGTTCGCCATCATCACCGACAAGGAGACCGGCATCAAGTGGCCGCTCGCCGACTACGCGCTGCTCCCCAACATGGCTATTGTCGACGCCGACAACTGCATGACCGCCCCGCGCGGCCTGACCGCTGCCTCCGGCATCGACGTCATGACCCACGCCATCGAGTCCTACGTCTCCATCATGGCTTCCGATTACACCAAGGGCCTCTCCGAGCGCGCTGCTAAGCTCGTCTTCGAGAACCTGCCCTCCAGCTTCACGAACGGCGCCAAGGACCCGCACGCCCGCGAGGAGATGCACAACGCCTCCTGCATGGCCGGTATGGCCTTCGCCAACGCCTTCCTGGGCCTCAACCACTCCATGGCCCACAAGCTCGGCGCCTTCCATCACCTGCCCCACGGCCTCGCCAACGCCGTCATCCTGACCCGCGTCATGCGCTACAACGCCGCCGAGGCTCCTGTCAAGATGGGTACCTTCTCCCAGTATCCTTACCCCAACGCGCTGCACAACTACGCCGAGATGGCCAAGTACTGCGGCATCGAGGGCAAGGACGATAAGGAGGTCTTCGAGAACTTCATCACGAAGCTCGAGGAGCTCAAGGACTTCATCGGCGTCAAGAAGACCATCGCCGACTACGGTGTTGACGAGCAGTACTTCCTCGACACCCTCGATGAGATGACCGAGCAGGCATTCAACGACCAGTGCACCGGCGCTAACCCGCGCTACCCGCTCATGAGCGAGATCAAGGAGCTCTACCTGGACGCCTACTACGGCCGCGAGCCTCAGGATTACGCCGTCTGCTAGTTCTAGCACGGTTTTAACGGCGGGGGTGCACGGGTGTTTCACACACCCCCGCCGTCGCTTCTATCGCATCGTTGAAAGGATGCAACCATGCTGCTACCCGATTCCAAGACCGAGCTCGTCCGTCGCGGCAACAAGGTCGTTTACGACCTGGGCGACAAGATCGTCAAGGTCTTTAACGAGACCAAGCCCGTCTCCGACGTGTTCAATGAGGCTTTGAATCTTGCCCGCATCAATGAGTGCGGCATCCGCAGCCCCAAGGCTCTCGAGGTTTCCCAGCTCGAGAACGCCAACGGCTGGGCGCTCGTGACCGAGAAGGTTCCGGGCACCACCCTTGCCGAGAAGATGACTGCCGAGCCCCAGCGCTTCGGTGAGTACCTCGAGATGTTCGTCGACCTCCAGATCGAGATCCACGGCTACACCTCCCCGCTGCTCAACCGTCAGCGCGACAAGTTCGCCCGCATGATCGACAGCCTTGATCAGCTCAATGCCACCACGCGCTACAACCTTCAGGAGCGTCTGGACGGAATGACCAAGGAGTTCAAGGTCTGCCACGGCGACTTCAACCCCTCCAACGTCATCGTCGGCGACGACGGCCAGCTCTATGTGTGCGACTGGGCACACGCTACCCAGGGCTCCCCTGCTGCCGACGTTGCCACCACCTACCTGCTCTTTGCCCTCAACAGCAAGGACCAGGCCGAGGCCTACCTGGAGCTCTACTGCGACCGCGCCGACATGCCCATGCAGGTCGTGCGTCAGTGGACGAGCATCGTCGCCGCTTCCGAGCTCGCTCGTAAGCGCAACGTGAACGATGAGTTCCTGAAGAACTGGATCGACGTCGTCGATTACCAGTAATATCTGAGCGATTCATTTCGTATCGGAGGCACAAAGGAAACCCCGCAGCTCGCATGGGCTGTGGGGTTTCCTTTTAGCGATTGAGTACGCCGACAAGATAAAAGGACGGCCCCGCATCTCCCCTATCTGGAGAAATGCGGGGCCGTCCCGTATATCGAACTACAAGCGAAATCGCCGATTAACGGCGTGCCGCCTTCACAAGCTCGGCGACCTTGGCGACGACCTCGTCGATCGCCACGTCCTCGCGCTCACCCGTAGCACGGTCCTTGAGCTCGACGGTGCCGTTCTTGAGGCCACGCTTACCCAGAACGACCTGATACGGGAAGCCCATAAGGTCGTTGTCGGCAAATTTAAAGCCGGGACGCTCGTCACGGTCATCGACGACGACCTCGATACCCTCGGCGCACAGGCCATCAACGATCTGCTCGCAGACGGTAGCGCACTCCTCCTTCTTGGGATCGAGCGGAATCACCGCGACCTCGTACGGGGCAACGGAGACCGGCCAGACGATACCGTGCTCGTCGTTGTGCTGCTCCACGACGGCAGCGAGCGAGCGGGACACACCAACGCCGTAGCAGCCCATGATGAGCGGCTTCTCCTTGCCATCCTCGTCCATAAAGGTGGCACCCATGGCCTCGGAATACTTGGTGCCCAGCTGGAAGACCTGAGAGACCTCGATGCCGCGGGCAGCGGAGAGCGGCTTGCCGCAGTGCGGGCAGGGGTCGCCGGCGACAACGGTGACCAGATCGGCCCACTCATCGACGGTAAAGTCGCGCTCGGGGCAGGCACCGGTAAAGTGATAATCGACCTCGTTGGCACCGCAGGCCCACTGCTTGGAATCGCGCAGGCTCTCGTCGCACACCAGACGGATGCCCTCGGGCAGGTTGACCGGTCCGATAAAGCCCTTGTGCAGGCCGTTCGCTTGAAGCTCCTCGTCGGTCATCATGCGGTAGCCCTTGCCAAAGACATGCTCGGCCTTGCAGTCATTGAGCTCGTGGTCGCCCGGGACAATGGCCACGACCGGCTTGCCCTCGGAGTCGATGAGTGCCAGCGACTTGCGCGTGCCGTTCTCGGGGAAGCCGAAGAACTTGGCAACGGCCTCGATGGTGCCCATACCCGGAGTCTCGACCTTGGTGAGCGTGCCATCGCCGGGGCCCTCGGTCACAACGACCTTGGTGCTTGCAGCCTCGTCATCGGCAGCAAAACCGCAATCGTCGCAGTAGACGAGCGAAGCCTCGCCGGCGTCGGCAAGAGCCATGTACTCGACGGAAGTGTCGCCGCCGATCTCGCCGGAGTCGGCGACAACGGGCAGAGCCTTGATGTAGCAGCGCTCGCAGATGTTAGCGTAGGCCTGCTTCATCTTGTCGTACTCCTCCTGCAGGCTCTCCTGCGTGGCGGAGAAGCTGTAGGCGTCCTTCATGATGAACTCGCGACCGCGCATCAGGCCAAAGCGGGGACGGAACTCGTCGCGGAACTTGTCCTGAATGTGGTACAGGTTGACGGGCAGCTGTTTGTAGGAGCGCAGCTCATTGCGCACCAGGGCCGTGACGGTCTCCTCGTGGGTGGGACCCAGGACGAACTCGCGACCGTGACGGTCGTCAAAGCGCACAAGCTCCTTGCCATAGGCGTCGATGCGGCCGGACTCACGCCACAACTCGGCGTCGACCATGATAGGCATCATAAGCTCCTGGGCACCGGCAGCGTCCATCTCGTCGCGCACGATATTCTCGATCTTGCGGATCGAGCGCCATGCGAGCGGCAGATAGGAATACAGGCCGGCGGCCTCTTTGCGGATCATGCCGGCACGGAGCAGCAGGCGGTGGCTGGCGAGCTCAGCGTCCGCCGGATCCTCTTTAAGCGTCGGCGCATAGAGCTTAGACATATACATTGCTCGGGTCATTTATTTCTCCTCAATAAGCTTGTCGACCTCTGCCATAAGCGCGTCGACAATTTGGTCCTCAGCTACTTTACCAATGATCTGGCCATGCGAAAAGAGCAAGGCCTGACCACGTCCGCAAGCAACGCCCAGATCGGCATCAGAAGCCTCGCCGGGGCCATTAACGGCACATCCCATCACAGCGATCGAAAGCGGCGCGGAGTAGTTCTTAAGCCGCTCGGTAACCTCCTCGGCAATGGGAATAAGGTTAACCTGGCAGCGGGCGCATGTGGGGCACGAGACAATCTCGGGGCCACGGCGACGCAGGCCCAACGACTGCAGAATACCCCAGGCAACCGGCGGCTCCTCAACCGGATCGGCTGTGAGCGACACACGCATGGTGTCACCAATGCCTTCGGAAAGCAAGATACCCAAGCCTACAGAGCTCTTGATGGTGCCCTGGAGCTTGGTCCCCGCCTCCGTCACGCCCAGGTGAAGCGGAACGTGGGGAATCTCACGCGACAGGGCTCGATAGGTATCAAGCGTCGTTTGCACGCTATGGGCCTTGGCCGAAAGCACAATGTTCGTAAAACCGCGGTCCTCAAAGTGCTTGACGAAGCGCTCGCTCGACATCACGAGCTTTTCGGGCTGCATGAGGTCGTCGCGCTCGGCGATATCCTGTTCGAGCGAACCGGCATTGACACCGATACGAATCGCGCACCCAGCGGCGCCCGCGGCATCGATCACGGCATCGACCTTAGCCCAATCGCCGATATTGCCGGGATTGATGCGAAGCTTGGCGGCACCAGCCTCGACGGCGCCGATGGCGAGCTTATGGTTAAAGTGAATATCGGCGACGATCGGCACCGGAGACTCGGCACAGATGGTGCGGAAACCCTCAAGCGCGGCCTCGGTGGGCACGCTCACACGCACGATATCGCAGCCAGCCTGCGCCAACGCGCACACTTGCGCAAGCGTTGCCTGGGCGTCAGCGGTATCGGTGCAGGTCATGGATTGGACCACCACCGGCGCGCCGCCACCGATCTGCACACCGCCCACATGCACGGGGCGCGTCAACTCGCGAGGCAAAGGATGGGATAAAGACAATCCAAACACTCCCCTACAGGATAAATCGAAGGACGTCGGAACGAAGCATATAGACAAACAGCAGCGCAAAGAGCGCGATGCCCACATAGCTCACAATCGTCTGGACCTTGAGCGGAAGCTCGCGGCCAGCAATCTTTTGAATGATCTCGATGACCAGCTTGCCGCCATCGAGTGGTGGAATGGGCAGCAGGTTCATAAAGCCAAGCGAGAACGAAATGAGGGCGGCAAACGAAAGGAACGTGGCAGGGCCGGCAGCAGCAGCCTGTGAGGACATAACGCTAATGCCCACGATCGAAGAAGACTGATCGAGAATCTCCATCGTATGCTGCGGCTGGAGCAGGCGCATCACGCCCTCCGCTGTCTGCACGACACAGGAGAACGAAAGGCGAGCCGACGTGATGGGGTCTAAACGGACCACCTGCGTAGAGGCATACACACCTAGGCGCTCGTCCTCTTTGAGCGCAACCGAGGTCGAATGCTGCTTGCCGTCGCGCTCATACTCAATGGCGATATCGTCCTTACCGGCGGCCTTGCCGATGGCATCGTAAACGTCCATCCAGGTAGAGCACGATACTCCGTCAACCGAAAGGATCGCGTCGCCGCCCTCGATACCCGCCTTGGCGGCAATAGACCCCTCGTCAACCTGACCGATCACGTTGGTATCCATCGGCACGGTGACACCCGCAATAGAGTAGATGCTCATAAGCAGCAAAAAGCCCGTCAGGATATTGACGAGAATGCCCGCGAGCAGCATAAAGGCGCGCTTGAGAAAACCCTGGCCCAGATAGGTATGCGAACGCTCTTGCGCAAGGAACTCGGCTTCGCCGCACGGCAGCTCCCACACATCGCCCTCGGTAGTCGCATGCTCTCGATCGAAACGGCGGCCGTCAAAGGTGGTGTAACCCGCCGCGTCTCGCGGCAGCGTCTGATACTTGGTGGGATAGTAGCTCGGCGAGGGCTTCTCCCCTTCCTCATACCAAGGCGCGATAGAGCCCCAACCCAAGAGCAAGGCGCATGCCTCGAGCACAACCTCCTCGGATAGCTCGAGCTCGACAGCAAGGTCGGCCACGGTCACGCGACCATGACGATAGATAGCCGCGAGCACGCGATCGGCACACGAGACGTCGGTCGGATCCATACCGCAGATGGCAGCGTAGCCACCCAGCAGCAGCGGGGTCACGCCAAACTTGGTTCCAATGCGACGCGACGTGTAATGGATGTCAAAGCGGCAAGGCAGGCCCAAAAAGAACTCGGTCACACGGACGCCGCAGGCACGCGCCGCCAAAAAGTGGCCGTCCTCGTGCAAAAACACGAGGACGGAAAGCATCAGCAGGCCCCAAAAGACCGATGAGAGAACGCTCAGAACAGTATCCATAAAACGAAAAAGCAATCCTTATGGGTTAGGAACGGGTTGCGGCGAGCACCTGCGCAGCCTTTTCACGCGCCCATGCATCGATGTCGTGAAGCTGCTCAAACGAATCGACCGCCTGCATATCGTGGGAATCCATGCAGGATTCCACAATGCGATCGATATCGGTAAAGCTGCAGCCATCGTGCAGGAAGGCATCGACGGCGACCTCGTTGGCGGCATTGAGCACGCACGGCATGGTGCCACCCGTCTTGCCGGCACGTTCGGCCAGTGCCAGACAGCGGAAGGTATCCATGTCGGCAGCATCAAACGTGAGCTGCCCCAGCTCGCGGAAATCGATACGAGGCGCCGGGGTATCCCAACGCTCGGGATACGAGAACGCGAACTGGATGGGAATACGCATGTCGGAAGCACCGAGATGCGCCATCACGGAGCCGTCGGCGAACTCGACCATAGAGTGAATCTTGGACTGACGCTGCACGACCACGTTAATGAAATCGAGGTCGCAGTTAAACAGATGCATGGCCTCAATGCGCTCCAGGCCCTTGTTCATGAGGGTGGCGGAGTCGATGGTGATCTTGGCACCCATGGCCCACGTGGGATGTGCGAGGGCATCGGCACGCGTCACGCGGTCGAGCTCGTCGCGGGTGCGGCCAAAGAACGGACCGCCCGAGCAGGTGAGCCAAATACAATGAGCCTCGCGTGGGTTCTCCCCCAGATAGCACTGGTAGATGGCGGAGTGCTCAGAGTCGACTGGAATAAGCTGGCCCGGTTGCGCCAACGGCATAAGCAAGTCGCCGCCGACGACGAGGGACTCCTTGTTGGCAAGGGCAAGACGCTTATTTGAGGTCAAGGCCGCATGGCTCGCCTCGAGACCAGCGGCGCCCACAATAGCAACGAGCACGCAGTCGACATCGTCGCGACGCGCGAGCTCGCAAACCGCCTGCGCGCCAAGGCCAAGCTTCGTTCCCTCGGGCAACTCCTGCAGCACGGCGTCATCGCCATGAGCGACATCGGCCACGGCAACCGCCGGAACCGAGAACTCGCGGGCAGCGGCAACAAGCTCGGAGGTGCTGGAGTTAACGGACAGCGCCGTCACCTGCAGGCGATCGGCATGCTGGCGGCACACATCGAGCGCCTGGGTGCCGATGGAGCCGGTACAACCCAGGATGGCAACACGGAGGCGTCCATCGGGGCCATACGTCGTCAGGAATGACATTACAGCACGCCTCCGATCATCAGCATCAGCTGCGCGGTGATGCAGCCGAAGATAAGCGAATCGCTACGATCGAGCATGCCGCCGTGGCCCGGGATAAGGTTGCCGGAATCCTTGACGCCCACACCGCGCTTGATGCGCGACTCGATAAGGTCGCCGATAACGCCCAGAATGGACACGACCACGCCGCACAGCAGCGCATAGGGCAGGCTGAGCTTGAAGAAATGCGTCGCCCACAGGATGAGCCAAATCAAAACCGAGCCCAGGATGCCGCCAACAAACCCCTCCCAGCTCTTTTTGGGAGAGATCTTGGGAACCATCTTGTGTTTGCCGATACGGCTACCCACGATATAGGCAAACGAATCGGAGACCCAGAGAGACGCGCAAACACCCACCGAAAGCAGGGCGCCGGCAAAACCGGGCACGGCATCGCGCAGCAGCACGATAGCCGACAGCATAAAGCCAGTGTAGATGGGACCCATGAGCGTCACGGCCACATCAGAGATGCGGGTACGCGGCGACCAGACATACCAAATGCCCACAGCGAGCATCAGGGCAAAAAGCAGGGCATTCAGCAACATCGAATCGCCCAACGCCGACAGCGGAAAGAGTACGGCGGCAGCGATACCCATGCGCTCGTTAGCCATCTTGCCATCGAGCCTCGTCATACGGAAAAACTCATAGCAGCACAGACCGCTCATGACGGAAACAAAGATGGCCGTGGGCACAATACCCAAAACCAAGCACAAGATAAAGACAACGGCGTAGACGATACCCGCGGCGGCACGGGTAATAAAGCCCGCCAGCCACGAACCGGTGCCATTCTTCGCTGCGGGCGCTCCCGCAGCGACAGCCTTGCGCTCAGATGTCTTGGGAGCAATTGCCTTGGGACGATCGGACACGATTAAGCCTCCTCGGTCTTGCTCAGACCACCAAACCTACGGTCACGGCCCTGATAGGCCAAAATGGCGTCGACAAGGCCCCAACGATCAAAGTCGGGCCAATAGGTATCGGTGACGTAGAACTCGGAATAAGCCACCTGCCACAGCAGATAGTTCGAAAGGCGCAGCTCACCAGAGGTGCGAATCACAAGCTCAGGATCGGGAAGACCGGCGGTATAGAGGTGGGAAGCCACCATGTCGTCATCAATTGCGGCAGGATCAATCTTACCGGCGGCAACGTCGAGCGCGATCTGACGGACAGCGCGGGTAATCTCGGCACGCGCGCCGTAGTTGACGGCAAGCGCCAGCGTCATACCGGTGTGATCAGCGCACTCGGCAAGACCGCGTTCAAAAACGTCGCGGGTCTTCTTGGGCAGCGCGGAAATATCACCCAAAAAGACAACGCGCACGTTTTCGCGCTTCAGAAGCGGCAACTCGTCGATGAACGTCTTGGCAAACAGGTGCATCAAGACGTTGACCTCATGCTGCGGGCGGTTCCAGTTTTCGGTAGAAAACGCATAGGCCGAAAGCACGTCGACGCCCAGGCGCACGCAGGCGGTAATGATCTCGCGCAGCGAGACGATACCCGCCTTGTGGCCCTCGGTGCGTGCAAGACCGCGCGATGTGGCCCAACGACCATTGCCGTCCATGATGCACGAGATATGGTGCGGAATGTTATTGAGGTCAAGGTCGGAAAAACCGACGCCCGCAGGGGCGTCGGCAAAGTACTCGACCAGTTTATGCTCGTCGTATTGCACCTTAGATCTCCATGACCTCGGCTTCTTTTTCCTTCAGAAGCTCCTCGACCTTGGCGACATACTCATCGGTGTGCTTCTGGACCTTGGCCTGCTCGCGACGGACATCGTCCTCGGTGAGCTCCTCATCGCGCTCAAGCTTGTTGTTGAAGTCGCGACGGATGTTACGGATAGACACCTTGGCCTGCTCGGCGTACTCGCGGCACTCCTTGACGAGCTCGCGACGGCGCTCCTCGGTGGGAGCCGGGAACGGCAGACGAACGACGGTGCCATCGGAGTTGGGGGTAATACCCAGATCGGAAGCGCCGATGGCCTTGACGATAGCGTTGATGAGTGCCTTGTCCCACGGCTCGATGAGCAGCATGTGGGCCTCGGGGGTCTTGACGGCGGCAACCTGCGTGACCGGCGTGGGAACACCGTAATAATCGACGGTGATGTCGGACAGAATGTTGGCATTGGCGCGGCCGGTACGGACCTTGGAGAAGTTATGCTTGAGGGACTCGAGCGACTTGTCCATATGGGCGGTGATGTTCTCTGCCATGCTTAATCCTCCTGATAGACGAGCGTGCCGACGGGCTCACCCGAAAGCGCGCGCTTGACGGTGTCCTCGCCATCGATGTTGAGGACCAAAATCGGCATACGGTTATCCTGGCACAGTGCCGTAGCCGTGGAATCCATAACCTGCAGACCGCGGACGAGCACCTCGTGATAGGTAATCTTGTCAAAACGGACGGCATCGGCGCACTTGACGGGATCCTTATCGTAGATGCCGTCAACCTTGGTGGCTTTAATCAGAATCTCGGCGCCGATCTCGCACGCACGAAGAGCCGCGGCGGTGTCGGTCGTAAAGTACGGATTGCCCGAACCGGCAGCAAAAATAACGACGTTGCCCTTGGAAAGGTGGTTGATGGCGCGACGGCGAATATAGGGCTCGCAGATCTCGTTCATCTGGATAGCGCTCATCACGCGGCAGGGAACATCGTTATGCTCGAAGGCATCCTGCAGGGCGAGCGCGTTCATAACGGTTGCCAGCATGCCCATGTAGTCGGCCTGAGCACGCTCCATGCCACCGGCAGCGCCTGCCATGCCGCGGAAAATATTGCCGCCGCCGACAACGACGCCGACCTCATGGCCAACGGCGAGCAGCTCCTTGACCTGCTTAGCAAGATGGTCGGTAACCTTGGGGTCGATGCCATATTGGCCGTCGCCCATCAGCGCTTCGCCGGAAAGCTTAAGAAGCACGCGTTTATATCGGATGTCGGACAAAGCGATCCTCCTTTAATTAGACTCTCAATATGATAACAAAGGCTTAACGGGGAGCCATGAAAAAGCAGGCTGTGAGTAAAACCCACAGCCTGCTCATTACCAGCTACAAGAGCTTATTTACTCGCCACGGACCAGACGGTCGAAGGCAACGACGGTAATGGTGTCGCCAAGCTCCTTGGAGACCTGCTCAGCGTACTTCTTGATGGTGAGGGAGCTGTCCTTGATGAACTCCTGCTCGGTGAGCACGGACTGCTTGTAGAACTTCTCCAGACGGCCGACAGCCATCTTCTCCTGGATAGCCTCGGGCTTGCCGGACTCGGCAGCCTGAGCCATGTAGATCTGCTTCTCGTGCTCGACGGTCTCGGCCGGAACCTGATCGCGGGTAGCGCAGATCGGGGCGACAGCGGCAACCTGAAGGGCAACGTCGTGAGCGAAGGTCTTGAAGGACTCAGCCTGAGCAGTCTCGGCCTTCTCGAAGGCGAACTCGACGAGGACGCCGATCTTACCACCCATGTGGATGTAAGAAGCGAGCGCGCCGTTCTCGGCCTTGCGGGCAGCGAAGCGGGAGATCTTCATGTTCTCGCCCATGATGTGAATCATCTCGGTGAGCTCGGAGGAAACGGTCTCCTCGCCCATCGGCTTCTCGAGCAGAGCGTCGACGTCAGCAGGCTCGGTGGTGGCGACAACCTCAGCGACCTTGGAAGCAAAGCCGGTGAACTTGGCGTTGGAGCCAACGAAGTCGGTCTCGCAGGAGAGCTCGAGCAGAGCGCCGGTCTTGCCATCCTCGGAGACGAACGCGGCGACAGCGCCCTCGTTGGTCTCGCGGCCAGCCTTCTTGGCAGCCTTGGCAAGGCCGTTCTTACGCAGAACGTCGACAGCGGCGTCCATGTCGCCGTCAGCCTCGACGAGAGCCTTCTTGCACTCCATCATCGGAGAGTCGGTCATCTCGCGGAGCTGCTTGACCATAGCGGCGGTAATCTGGGCCATTGTGGTTCCTTTCAAAGAGATGAAAAAGAATTAACTAAGACTGATTTACTCGGCCTTGGGCTCAGCGGCCATCTCGGCCTCGGAGACCTGCTCCTTGCCGGAGCCAGCGAGGCAGGCGTCAGCCATGAGCTCGCACATAAGGGTGACAGCAGAGATAGCGTCATCGTTGCAGGGGATGCCGTACTCGACCTCGTCGGGATCGGAGTTGGTGTCGATCAGAGCGACGACGGGGATGTTCAGGCGCTGAGCCTCCTTGATGGCGTTCTCCTCGCGCTTGGTGTCGATGACGAAGAGAGCCTGGGGCAGACCCTTCATGTCGCGGGCGCCACCGAGGTTGGTCTGGAGCTTAGTGAGCTCCTTGCCGAGAACAGCCTGCTCCTTCTTGGGGAGCACTGCCATGCGGCCGTCCTCGACCATGGCCTCGAGCTCCTCCATGCGGTTGATGCGGGAGCGGATGGTGACGAAGTTGGTCAGCATGCCGCCGAGCCAACGCTGGTTGATGTAAGGCATGTTGGCGCGCTCAGCAGCGTTCTTGACGGCCTCCTGAGCCTGCTTCTTGGTGCCGACGAACAGCACGTTGCCGCCCTTGGCGACGTTCTTGACGAAGGTGTAGGCCTGGTCGGCGTCGAGGATAGTCTGCTTGAGGTCGAGGATGTAGATGCCGTTGCGCTCACCGAAGATGAACGGCTTCATCTTGGGGTTCCAGCGACGGGTCTGGTGACCGAAGTGGCAGCCGGCCTCGAGCAGGGTGCGGATATTAATCTTGGTAGCCATGTTAAACCTCCTGTGGTTTGCCTCCGCGCGGGGTCATCCTCCAAAACCAACCCGGACATGTGCTACCAAAGCCCGGGCACCACGGTATGAAGTAGCCGCGCGTGCGTGATAAAAACCTGTTGCCGTGAAGCAACCCGATGAATGATAGCAGGAATGCATCTTCCTGCCAACCCGCAATCAAAACCACACACCTGAGCGCGGCGCGGGACGTCCCAGCCACTATTCGCCGCGGGGATGGGCTTGAGCCACAGCCCGCTTAAGCCGATCGGGTGTGAGATGCGTGTAGATCTGCGTCGTGGACAGGCTCGCATGACCTAGCAGCTCTTGAACCGAGCGCAGGTCCGCGCCGCCCTCGAGCAAGTCGGTCGCAAAGGTATGGCGCATCGCATGCGGGGCGATGTCGGCCGGAATGCCGGCGAGCGTCGCCAGCATATGAAACCGCCGCCTGAGCATGGCGGCACTCATGCGATTACCGCGCGCCGATATAAGCAGCGGATGCGGCCCGGTAGCGGGGTCACGACGCTTTGCCTGAGCGAGCAACTCCGGCCTCCCCTCCTCAATATAGAGACGCGTCGCCTCGAGCGCACGACGATACAGAGGGACGATACGTTCTTTGCTCCCCTTGCCCCACAGGCGCAGCGTGCGTTCGGACCACGCAATGGACTCCACATTGAGTGCTGCGAGCTCAGAGATACGGGCGCCCGAGGCATAGAGCAGCTCGAGCATCGCCGCATCGCGCAGTCCCGCGGGTGTTGAGGTATCAGGCGTCTTGAGCAGCGCCTCCACCTGTTGGGTCGTCAGCACACCGGGTAGATCGCGCGGGAGCTTGGGCGAGGAAATTGCCGAGACCACATCGCCCTCCACGACCCCCTCGGCAGCCATCCATCGATAGAGCGATCGGATAGCCGACAGATGCGCCGCAAGCGTTCGGGGAGCCACCTGCTCACGCGAAAGCTCGGCAAGATAGCGGCGAATGGTGCGCACGTCGGCAGCGAAAGCATCGATATCCTCGCGCTCGCACCAGGCAGCAAAGCGCTCCAGCCTCGAGCCGTAGGCCGTCACCGTGTTGGGAGAAAGTCCCTCGACACGTGAGATATAGGCGATAAACGAGTCGACGGTGTCGTACAGGTCAAAGGCTATGACCGGTCGCCTCCAAACAGATCAGGACGAGTGGCCAGATAGGCATCAAGGGCCTCGAGCGCACGGTCCGCATAGGCCTGGTAGCGGTCGCGCTTGCTGCGGCGCTTACCATCCTCGAGTGGCGGCACCAGGCCAAAGTTGACATGCATAGGCTGATAGCCCACGGTGGCAGGATCGGTCGCATAGCCCACGAGCGCACCCAGGGCGCCCACGCGCGGCAACTCGACGCCCGCGGCACCGATAGCCTCGGCATAGGTGTTGAGCGCCGCGAGCAGACCGGTCGCCACGGCTTCCATGTACCCCTCGGTGCCGGTGATCTGACCGGCCAGGCGCACGCCGGTACCGGGCACGGCAAAGGTGCCATCGAGCACGTGCGGGGCGTCGACAAAGGTATTGCGGTGCATGACACCGTAGCGGAAGAACTCAGCGTTCTCCAGGCCCGGCACCATATGGAAGACGAGCTTCTGCTCGCCAAAGGTCAGGTTTGTCTGGAAGCCCACCAGGTTATAGGCGGTCTTCTCCTTGTTCTCGGCACGCAGCTGAATCGCCGCCCAGGGGCGACGTCCGGTACGCGGGTCGGTGAGGCCGACGGGCTTCATGGCGCCAAAGCGAATGGCGTCCTTGCCGGTGCGCGCAACTTCCTCGGCAGGCTGGCAGGCCTGGAACAGATCGCCTCCCTCAAAGTCTTTGAGCACCACGCGGTCGGCCGTGGTAAGTGCCTCGATAAAGGCCTCGTACTCCTCCTTGTTGAGCGGAGCGTTGAGATAGTCGCCGCTCCCCTGCTCCTCGTAGCGCGACTGCGAAAACAGCACGTCCATATCGAGCGTGGAGGCATCGACGATCGGCGCCGCGGCATCGAAGAACGCAAGGGCGTCGCCACCGACGAGCTTCATGACCTCTTCGCTCAGCGCCGGTGAACACAGCGGGCCCGCGGCAATGACCACGTGGCCCTCGGGAATCTGCGTGACCTCGCCGTGCACGACCTCGATATTGGGACGGGCGGCAACCTCGGCCTCGACAAGCTCGGAAAACTTGACGCGGTCGACCGCCAGGGCACCGCCAGCGGGAACAGCCGCGCGATGGGCGCAATCGAGCAGGACTGAACCCATGCGCTCAAGCTCGGCCTTCAGCAAACCAGCCGCGGAATCCGGACGGGTCGACTTAAACGAATTGGAGCAGACGAGCTCTGCCAAGTGATCGGTATGGTGAGCCGGGGAGCTAACCTGGGGGCGCATCTCGCACAGCTTAACGGCAAAACCGCGGTCTGCCAGCTGGATCGCGCATTCCGAACCCGCCAGACCGCCACCGATAACCGTCACCTGATCAAACAGCATCTGCAAACACCTTTCTAATTGACATGTTTTCCATTGTGACCGAAGGGTGTCTGGGCGTGAAGGGCAAACTTGGAGGGCGCATACCTTCCATCCATCATGCGATCGATAAGGCCCTCGAGTTCAAGCGAACCCAAGAGTTTAAGTACGCCGACGGCATCGAGCGAGACGAGCGCCGCGATGTCGTTGACCTTGAGCGGAGAGGCGATGAGCGCATGCATCACGGTCTGCTGTGTTGGATCCAGGTCGGCAATGCCGGGAGCATCGGGGCGCGAGTAGCGCAGGGTGCCGTAGATGCGTGAGATAGCCATCTCGATAGATTCCTCGTCGATGATGCAGCAAGCACCGTTCGCAATGAGGTAATTCGTGCCACGCGACTCGGGCGATAGGATCGACCCCGGCACGACAAGAAGTTCGCGCCCCAAATCCATAGCAGCCTCGGCTGTAGAAAACGTCCCGGAAGGCATACCCGCCTCGGATACAAAGAGGGCTTGCGACAGGGCCGCGATCACGCGATTGCGGCGCGGAAAGGCAAACTTGCGCGGACCCATGCCCCACGGAGAGATCGACACGACCGCGCCACCCGTATCGAGCGTGCGCATAATAAGCCCCGCGCTCGAACGCGGGTAGACCACGTCGGCGCCCGTCCCCAGCACCACGACGTGTTTGCCGCCGGCGTTGACCGCAGCCCAACCCGAGGCCTGGTCACAACCGACCGCGCCGCCCGAAACTACCGTCACTCCCGCCTCGACCGCCACCTTTGCCGCAAGCTCTGCCACGGCAAGACCATACGGCGAGGCCTTGCGCGCGCCGATGATGGAGAGCGCGGGCGTCGAAAGCACCTCGGGGTTGCCGCGCACATAGAGCGTCTGGGGTACATCAGAAAGCTCCAAAACGGTCTCGGG
Source organism: uncultured Collinsella sp. (assembly GCA_937937835.1). GTDB lineage: Bacteria > Actinomycetota > Coriobacteriia > Coriobacteriales > Coriobacteriaceae > Collinsella. The sequence goes on along the minus strand of CALDBJ010000114.1, from coordinate 14,711 downwards.
ATACAACGCATCACCTGGATGCAGCTCGTAGGTCCCCTCGGCCATCATTGGTCCCTCCTTCCCTGGTACATCGCTGCCTCGAGCACGTGGTCCTGCGTCACCTGCTCGCTCTCGGCGACGTCGGCGATTGTACGCGCGATACGCACCAGTCGCACGATGCCGCGACCCGTGAGATGTGTGCGCTTCGACAGGCCGAGCACACACTTCTCCGCCGCATCATCGAGCTTAAAGGTCGAAACGACGCCGTCAATGGACCGTGTCTCGTCATCCTCGGCCTCGGCATCCGCATCGTCCATACGGGATTCGCGCCAGGCGCGAAAGGCGCGACCGCGCACAACGTAGTCACGTAACTCGGCAGACGACATACCCTCCGCACCCTCGATAATCACTTGGGGGTCGGGACGGGTCACATCGATCATCATGTCGATACGGTCGGCCAAAGGACCGCGCAGTTTAGACCGATAGCGCTCGACCATCGCCGCCGAGCAGCGACACGGTACCTCGCGATCGCCCAAAAAACCGCAGGGGCAGGGATTGCTCGCAGCCAGCAGCTGAAAGCGCGACGGGAAGGTAAAGGCCCCGTCGACGCGCACGATCCTCACATAGCCGCGTTCGATGGGCTGACGCAGCGTCTGCAGCACACCCGTGGGAAACTCAGCAAGCTCGTCCAAAAAGAGCACGCCGCCATGAGCCAGGCTGATCTCACCCGGATGCACCGGGCGCCCTCCGCCAATGAGGCCAGCCGTTGATATGCTGTGATGGGGACTTCGAAACGGCCGATGACCTGCCAATAAGCCATCGATGTTCTCACCCAAAACCGAATGGATGCACAGCGCCTCCTGTTGATCCTCAACGGAAAGCTCGGGCAGGATGCCGGTCATACGACGGGCGAGCATCGTCTTGCCCGATCCCGGGGACCCGATCATAAGCAAACCGAGCTCGCCGGCGGCCGCAAGCGCCATGCCGCGTTTAGCGACTTCCTGCCCTAGCACATCGGCATAGTCGAGTTCGGGCTCAAAGGTCGCCTCAGCACCCTCGGAATCCAGATAATGACGCACGGAATCGCCCATGCCGCGAGCAAGCTGAGACAAATGATCGATAAATCCGCAATCCACGCCCGCAAGCGGAACATGCTGATCGGACCTGCCGGCGATAAAGGACAGCCCCATATCACGTGCCAATAGCTGAAACGCCACCTCGCCCTTGACGGGAAGCACCGTACCGTCCAAGCCGAGCTCGCCGGCGATAAGGCAGCGATCGAGGTTGTCACGGGGAATCTGCCCATCGGCCGCCAGAACCGCGATGGCGATGGGCAGATCAAAGCCGCTACCGGTCTTGCGAATATCGCCGGGCGCTAGGTTGACCGTAATGCCCGAGCGTGGGATCTCGAACCCGGCGGAGCGCATCGCGCAGCGAATACGACCGCGTGACTCCATCACCTCCATACTCGGAATGCCGAGCATTTGGATGCCCGGAACACCACCGGCAAGCGAGACCTCGACCGTGACGTGAATCGCCTCGACGCCACGGATGCAGGCCGCGTGAACGGCAAACGTCTCGAACGCCATCACGACACCTGCCAATCGAACGCGTTGTACTGATGCTCGATCTCGGCGATATGCCCGCCACGAATGGTGACGCCCACGGCATCGAAGCGAATCGCCTTGAGCGGATAATGCTCCATGAGATAGCAACTTGCGATGCGGCGGTAGCGGCGTTGCTTTTGGGCGTCCACGGCCTCCTCGGGAAAGACCCGCGTGCTGCAATCCAGTGCGACGCGTCTGGTCTTGACCTCGGCCATCACCACGACATCGTCGAGCTCATCGAGCAGCACCAGATCGGCCTCGCCCTCGGTGCAACGATAACCCTGCTCCAGCAAGGTGTAGCCGCGCTCGTTAAAGTAGTCGATGGTGATCAGCTCGCCCAGCATGCCCAGCTCGCGGTGACTGAGTCCCTTGATAAACTCGGGCGTCATCGCCCCGCAGTCGAGCTCGCCGTTTTCCCAACGCTCCTTGAGCTGCTGCGTCTTGCTCTTTTTGCTTGCGGCACTCATGGGGTCTCCTTTCCCGCACACTGCATTGCCCCGATGATGAGGGCACCTTTCATGCGGGTAAGTACCGGAAGCAAACCAAAAGCTGACCAAATGCCGTCAAAAAACGGGCCGTACGCAGCAATGCTGTTGCATACGGCCCGCTGCCAGCAGGTTTATAAAACCCCTGAGGTCCCTGTCTCCACAATTGACCTAGAAAAGGCGCTCAGTCTGCAGAAAGTTTCCGCAAAAGCTCACGCGGTGCAGTGGACAAAGTCCATGTTTGCGAATGGCCTCGATGTGCTCGGGGCTTGCGTAGCCTTTCGATTCGGCCCAATGGTACTCGGGATACTCGGCATCGTACTCGACCATCATCTCATCACGCGTGACCTTGGCCATGATGGACGCCGCGGCGATACAGGCGATCTTGGCATCGCCCTTCACCACGTCGCGCTCGTTGGGAACGGCGCCCAAGGGGTTACCGTCCATAAGCACGCAATCGGGCTCGAGCCCCGTATCGGCCACGGCGCCCGCGACAGCGGCTCGAATGGCGCGGGCCATGCCCATCTCATCGATATCCTTAGGCGCGATATGGCAAAAACCGATTGCCGTCGCCACCTCGGCAATCTTCACTGAGAGCAACTCGCGGCGCGCCGGCGTGAGCTTTTTGGAATCGTTGATGCCCCAGACGCGCGGCTCCATAGGAAGGCAGACGGCGCATACCGTCAAAGGACCGGCCACCGATCCGCGACCCACCTCGTCGACACCAACGACTACCCCATCGCCGCCAAGCTCATGCATAAGCTCGTACATGTCATTGACGCGCTCGCGCTCGGCAAGTTCCTTGGCATGGCGCTTAAGAGCACGCTCGCAAGCCTTGATCACCTGCTGGCGCGGGTCCTCGCGATAATGCTCCACGAGGGCGGGGATCTCCTCAAACGTAGCGCTCGCCAACTCACCGGCAACCTGCGATGCCGAAACCGAGCTCGTCATATTGGCCATACCAGGCCCTCCTTGCATGCAAATCAGATAAAAAGAAGGGCCACCCGAAGGTGACCCTTGTGTCCAAACGAGTGGACAGACGCTGCGATCTTCTTAGCGCTTCTCGGGGATGCGAGCAGCCTTGCCCACCTTGTCGCGGAGGTAGTACAGCTTGGCGCGACGGACGCGACCATGACGAACGACCTCGAGCTTGGCGATCTTGGGGCTGTGAAGCGGGAAGGTACGCTCAACACCGACACCGAAGGACATCTTGCGGACGGTGAAGGTCTCGCGGGCACCGGCGCCGGCCATGCGGATGACGTCGCCCTGGAAGACCTGAATGCGCTCGCGGTCGCCTTCCTTAATGCGGTAGTGAACCTTGACGTTGTCGGCGACGCGAACCTGAGGAATGTCCTCGCGGATCTGCTGACGCTCGATTGCGCGGATGTAATCCATGTGCAATTCCTTACTCTTCTAGAGGTGCCGTACCACCTTGGCCGGCACGTAGTTGAACAAACGTATTTGAGTATACACGCGCGGGTTTCTGCTGCAAGAACAATTTTTTGCGCAGACAAAAAGACAAAACCCGCACATGATAACCGTCCGCCTCACGAATGAGACGGACGGCATGAAGGGGGGGGCTACGTTAGGCGTCTGAACCCAAAACGTTAGGCGGAGCGCTTCGCCTCGAGCTTGGCCTGGGCGGCAGCCAGGCGTGCGAGGGGCACGCGGTAGGGCGAGCAGGACACGTAGTCCACGTCGGCCACATTAAACAGACCCTTGATGGACTTGGGGTCGCCGCCGTGCTCGCCGCACACGCCAAAGTGCATGTCGGGGTTGGTGGCGCGGCCCTTCTCGACGGCCATGCGCACCAGCTCGAGCACCGCCGTGTCAATGGTCTCGAAGGGGTTGTCCTTCAAGATCTTCTTGTGCATGTACAGCGGGATGAACTTAGCCTCGGCATCGTCACGAGAGAAGCCGAAGGTGGTCTGGGTGAGGTCGTTGGTGCCAAAGCAGAAGAAGTCGGCATGATGCGCGATCTCGTCAGCGACCATGCAGGCGCGTGGCAGCTCGAGCATCGTGCCCACGGGAATATTGAGCTCGACGCCCTCCTCGGCAGAAACCTCGGCGATTACCCGCTCGATGACCTCGCGGGTCTGGACATGCTCCGCCGTGATGGAGACGAGCGGAACCATGATCTCGGGTCGCGGGTCGACGCCCTCCTTGATAAGGCGGGCAGCAGCCGTGGCGACGGCGCGAACCTGCATGAGTGGCAGATCGCTAAAGACGACGGACAGGCGAACGCCGCGCAGGCCGAGCATGGGGTTCGACTCGACCATGCCGTCGATACGACGCAGGCGGGCGCGCAGGGCTGCAAGCTCTTCCTCGCTGGCGCCGGCGGCTTCCTTCTTGGTGATGGCGACCTCGAGCTCGCGAGGATTATCCAGGAACTCATGAAGCGGCGGATCGAGCAGGCGGACGACCACATCGCGACCGGACATGGTCTTGAACATCGCCAGGAAGTCCTCGGTCTGAACCTTGAGCAGGTCGGCCAGGGCCTGCTGCTTCACGGCCTCATCGTCAGACAGGATAAAGCTCTGGATGATGTTCTTGCGGTCGCCCAGGAACATGTGCTCGGTGCGGCACAGGCCGATGGCCTCGGCGCCAAACTCGAGCGCAAGCTCGGCATCCTCGGGATTGTCGGCGTTGACGCGCACATGGTTGGCATGGCCACAGGTCTCGTCCAGGCGAATCTCGTCGGCCCAGGACAGGATGGTGTCCAGATCGCCGGTAAGCTCGGCGGAGACCAGGTCGACGGCGCCGTCGACGACGATGCCCTGGGTGCCGTCGATGGAGATGACATCGCCCTCGCGCAGCACGCGGTCGCTGCCCTCGATGCGCACGACCTTCTCGGCGGCGTCGATATGGAAGCGCTCAACGCCACAGACGCAGGGCGTACCCATGCCGCGGGCGATAACGGCGGCATGACTCGTCTTGCCACCGTGGCTGGTCAGGATGCCCTCGGCGGCGACCATGCCCTTCAGGTCGTCGGGGTTGGTCTCCCAACGAACCAGAATGACCTTGTGGCCCTCGGCGGAACGCGTGACGGCGTCGTCGCTCGAGAACACGACCTCGCCCACGGCGGCACCGGGGCTGGCGTTCAGACCGCTGGCCAGCGCCTCGTACTTCTTGGAGGCGTCAAACTGCGGGTGCAGGAGTTGGTCGAGCTGCGCGGGATCGATGCGGCTCACGGCCTCCTCGCGGGTGATCAGGCCCTCCTCGACCATTTCGATAGCGATGCGCAGGGCGGCGGTGGCGGTGCGCTTGCCCACGCGGGTCTGGAGCATCCAGAGCTTGCCCTGCTCGATGGTGAACTCGATATCGCACATATCGCGATAATGATCCTCGAGCGTCAGGAACACGCGCTCGAGCTCCTCACCTGCGGACTCGAGGCCCGGGGTGGTCTTGAGGTCGGCAATGGGCTCGGTGTTGCGGATGCCGGCGACGACGTCCTCGCCCTGGGCGTTAACCAGAAAATCGCCGTAGAACTCCTTGGTGCCGTCGGCCGGATTACGCGTAAAGGCGACGCCCGTCGCAGAGGTCTCGCCCTTGTTGCCAAAGGCCATGGCCTGCACGTTGACGGCGGTGCCGAGGTCGTCGGAAATGCCATGCTGCTTGCGGTAGATGCAGGCACGCTCGTTCATCCAGCTGCCAAAGACGGCCTGGATGGCAAGGCGTAGCTGAAGCTCCGGGTCGTGCGGGAAGACGGGCTTGCCGTCAACGACCTCGAGCTCGGGATACAGGGAGGCATCGACGTTCTCGGAGAAGATGCCCTTAAAGGTCTCGACGAGTTCCTGCAGGTCCTCAGCCGAAAGCTCGGAATCGACGCGAACGCCGGCGACCAGACGGGCCTGGGTCAGGGCGTTCTCGAACAGGTCGGCGTCAACGCCCATAACGACGTTGGAGAACATCTGAATAAAGCGGCGGTAGCTATCCCAAGCAAAACGCGGATTTTGCGTCTGGGCGATGAGCCCCTGAACGGAGTCGTCGTTGAGGCCTAAGTTGAGGACCGTGTCCATCATGCCGGGCATGGAGAACGGAGCGCCCGAACGAACCGACACGAGCAGCGGATCGGAGGCGTCGCCGAGCTTCTTGCCGCAGCGGGCCTCGAGGTCCGCCTCGGCAGCAACGATCTCATCGAGTGCGCCCTCGGGCCACACGTTGCCGGCACCGGAGTACTCGACGCAAGTCTGGCAGGTAATGGTAAAGCCACCGGGAACCGGCAGGCCGATGCGGCTCATCTCGGCAAGGTTTGCGCCCTTGCCGCCAAGCACGAAGTTCATGGACTTGTCGCCCTCAGTGACACAGGTGCCCTGGGCGTCGGTTCCAAAACGGTAAACCCTCTTGCAATCGCTCACGATACTTCCCCTTTCATGCACTTACGCGCACGACCGTGGTAACGAATCGACCCGCCAAATGCGGGCCGTGAGGGAACTATACGGCGGGTTTTGAGCGGGCTTAAGCAGAGGATGCGCGGTTTGGTAAACGTGCTAAAACTGGCGGTAAACGGTAGGTAAAGGTGGTTACCTTATGAATATACCACTGTAAGAAGGTGCAGGTCAGATGCGATATTTTTGCTAAATCGCTTTATCAAAATGCTGCTACTATTAGGCTCGACTGGCGGCGCGGCGGGCGCGGGCTTCTTGGATTTCCTCCAAGTGGCTAATGATCTCGGCAGCGCTTTCCTCGATGGCCTTGCCGTCGGTACGCACCACAAAGCAGCCTAGGCGCTTCATGAGGGCACGAGCTTCCTCGAGCTCGCTGCGCACGCTCTCGGGCTCGGCATAGGAGCCGGCAACGGCACGGGCGTAGTCATCGCCCAAGCGGCTATCGCGAATCTCGGAAATAAAGTCGACGGTCGAAATCAGGCCAAACAAACGCATCGGGTCGACCTCGTAAATTGACTTGGGCGGCTCCATGCCATGGGCCAACGGAACATTGGCAACCTTGTAACCTTGAAAGGCCAAAAACATCGACAGCGGCGTCTTGGACGTGCGCGATACGCCCAGCAGCACGATATCGGCACCCGACAGATCGTCGCAGCCGCGCCCGTCATCGTGCTCAACGAAATACTCCATGGCCTCGATACGATGGAAATAGCGGTCATCGGTCCTGTGAATCACGCCCGCGACGCCCTTGGGCGGTACACCGATGAGCGACGACAGCACGGCGAGCGTCGGGCCGATCAGGTCGACCGAGCGAATATGCAGCATGCCCAGGTAATCGAGCACACGAGCACGTAGCGCCGGGTCGACGATGGTATGGAACACGGCGATATCGCGATGGTCGGCATCGACGCGCGGCCCCACAAATGACTTGACCTGCTCCACAGAAGTCACCTTAGGCAGGCGCAAAACACAAAAAGCCCCTTCATCAAATTGCCCGGACGCCGCAAGCACCACCTCACAAGCGGTATCACCGAGCGAGTCGGAGATAACGATAACGGTGGGACGAGCGGTGACCGGGCAATCCATGCGGGGCTCCTTTTGCGCTTACGCGCAGGCTGGCTTACTTTTTGCGGGCAAGCTCACCGATGTTGGCAATGCCGGAGAAAACGGCCTCGAAGCGGTTGAGCAGCTTTAGGCGATTATCGCGGAGCTGCTCGTCCTTGTCCATGACCATAACCTCATCGAAGAAGCGGTCGATGGGGGCGCGCAGGGCGGCAAGGGCCGCAAATGCGGCCGGGTAATCCTCGGCAGCAAGGGCGGCGTCGACAGCGGTCTGAGCAGCCTCGGAGGCATCGGCAAGCGCGAGCTCGACCTCGCCCATCAGGGCGCGGTCGTACTCCGCGCCCAGCTCGGGCTTGGAGATATGCGCGGCACGGGCATAGGCCGTCGCCAGGTTGTCAAAGGTCTCGGCGTCGTTCTTGCGAGCCTCGTCGAGGGCGGCGCAGCGGGCGAAGAAGACGGACGGGGCGATGATGTGCACCGCGGAGACGGCAGCAACGGTATCGGCCGGGATCTTCTCGTCGCGGGCCATGCTCACCAGGCGGCCATGGAAGAAGTCGCGAACCTGCTGGGCGACTTCGGCGGCGTCAAACTCAATGCCCTGCTCACTATAGAGCTCGAGCGCAAAGTCGATAAGCGACGTGGGGTCGATCGGCAGGCGGTCGCGCAGGATGTTGATGATGCCGATAGCGGCACGACGCAGCGCATAGGGGTCCGAAGAGCCGGTCGGGGGCTCGCCGATGGCAAAGATACCGGCGATGGTATCGAGCTTGTCGGCGCAGGCCACGATGCAGCCAGCGGTGCCCTCGGGCAGCTCGTCACCGGCAAAGCGGGGACGATAGTGATCGCGAATGGCGTGGGCGACCTCGTCGTTCTCCCCCATCGCGATCGCGTAATAACCGCCCATCACGCCCTGCTGGCTCGTGAACTCGACAACGGCGTTGGACACCAGGTCGGCCTTGCACAGGTGCGCGGCACGGCCGGCATCGGCGGCAAGGTGGGCGCCCAGATGAGCCTCGCGGGCAATAGCGAGCGCGAGCTGCTCGATGCGCTCGGACTTGGCGAGCACGCTACCGAGCTTCTCCTGGAAGGCAACCTTGGCCAGACGCTCACGGAACTCGTCAAGGGAAATCTTCAGGTCCTCCTCGTAGAAGAACTTGGCGTCGTCCAGACGGGCGCGCACGACGCGCTCGTTGCCGTCGATCACGCGCTCGGCATTCTCGGGCTTGCTGTTGGAGACGACCACGAACTCACGCGTGAGCTTGCCCTCGCCGTCATAGATCGGGAAGTAGCGCTGGTTGGTGAGCATGGACTCGCAGATGATCTCGTGCGGGACCTTGAGGAACTCCTCATCGAAGGTACCAACGAGCACCGTCGGCCACTCGCAGAGGTTGATGACCTCCTCAAAGACCTTCTTGGGCGTATCGACATGGCAGCCGGGACGGGCAGCCTCGACCTCGGCGATACCGGCAAGGATGGCCTCGCGACGACGCTCGGCAGAAAGCACGCCGGCGTCCTCGAGCACCTGCTCGTAGACGGCGGGGCTGGCGACCACATGGTCACCGGGGCCAAGCACGCGATGACCACGCGTGGTATTGCCACTCGTCACGTCGGCAAACGACACGGGCACAACGTCCTCGCCCAGAAGGCAGCAAATCCAGCGGACCGGACGAACAAAGGTCGCATGCTCGTGACCCCAGCGCTGAGAGCGGTAGTTGGGCCACTGCAGGCCAGCGATAGTCTTCTCGCACAGGGCCGTCAGGATCGGGGTGGCCGGGGCGGAAGGGATGTTCTTCTCGGCAAAGACGTACTCACGGCCGTCGGTGTCCTCGCGACGGACCAGATCCTCGGCAGCCACACCGCACTTGCGGGCGAAGCCCTGGGCGGCCTTGGTGGCGTTACCGTCGGCATCGAAGGCGATGTTGGCCGCGGGGCCGCGCTTGACCTCGTGAACCTCGTCGGTCGCGGTGGCGACGTCGGCAACGAGCGCAGCCAGGCGGCGCGGGCTCGAGATCACGCGGACCTCGCCGTGGGCCAGACCGGCCTCGTCGAGACCCTTGGCGATCATGGTGCCAAGCTGCTTGACGGCATTGTTCAGCGGTGCGGAGGGCATTTCTTCCGTACCGATCTCAAACAGGAAATCCTTAGCGTCTGCCATGGCTTACGCCACCTCGCCTTCCTGGTCGGCATTCTCGTTGACTCCGGCGACCTCGGCCATATAGGCCTCGCAGCACGCCTTGGCGACGGCGCGGACGCGCAGGATGTAGTTGGCACGCTCGACCGCGGACAGAGCGCCGCGGGCATCGAGCAGGTTGAAAGCGTGGCTGCACTTCATGACGCAGTCATATGCCGGCAGCGGCAGCTTGCGCTCCAGGCAGGAATGGCACTCGGCCTCGTAGTCGTCAAACTTCTGACGCATCATCTCGACGTTTGCGACCTCAAAGTTATAGGCACTGAACTCGCGCTCGTTCTCAAGGAACACGTCGCCATAGGTCATGGGCGTGCCGTCGGGCAGGTAGCTCCACACCAAGTCGTAGACCGAGTTAACGCCCTGCGCATACATGGCAATGCGCTCTAGGCCATAGGTGATCTCGACGGGTACGGGGTCGACCTCGATGCCGCCTACCTGCTGGAAGTACGTAAACTGCGTGACCTCCATGCCATTGAGCCAGACCTCCCAGCCAAGGCCCCAGGCGCCGAGCGTCGGGCTCTCCCAGTCGTCCTCGACAAAGCGGACGTCATGGTCGTTGGGGTCCAGACCGATAGCGGCAAGAGACCCCAGGTAGAGCTCCTGGGCGTTAACCGGAGAAGGCTTGATGAGCACCTGGAACTGATAGTAGTGCTGCATGCGGTTGGGGTTCTCACCGTAGCGGCCGTCGGCGGGACGGCGGCAGGGCTGCGCATAGCAGGTGCGCCACTCGGCGGGACCGAGCGAGCGCAGCGTGGTCGCGGTATGGAAGGTACCGGCACCGACCTCGGAGTCATAGGGCTGCATAATGACGCAGCCCTGCTCGCCCCAGTACTGCTGGAGGCGCAGGATGATGTCTTGGAAGGAAAGCGATGAAGCGTTCATGCCTCTAATATCCCCTCGTCGAAACGATTACACGGTTAGGTACTGTACTATAGCGGTTTTTAGTCGATAGCGCCGATGCGGTTGAGCGGCCAGTAGCGCACAAGCGCCACAGCGATCAAATCAGAGCGATCGACGGGACCAAAGTAGCGTGAGTCGGCAGAGTTTTCGCGGTTGTCGCCCATCACCCACACGCAGTCGTCGGGGACGGTGTAGGGATAGCTCACCTGGGCGGCGGGCGCCTGGACCGAAAGCGGCCAGCTCATGCCGGTCGTGTAGTCCTCGTCGAGCGCCTGGCCGTCAACGACCACCTTGCCGTCCTGCAGGTCGACCGTCTGGCCGGCCGTGGCAATAACGCGCTTGACAAGAACATCATGCTCGGAGGTGCCATCAGGGTTGTGAAACACAACGATATCGCCCTGCTTGACGGGCTGACCGAGCTCGAGGCTCACCTTTTGCGCCAGGATCTGGTCGCCAATCTCGATTGTGTCCTCCATAGAGCCGGTGGGCACCACAAAGGGCTCGACCACAAAGGTGCGGATCAGGAAGGTGGCCACAAGCGCGATCGCGATGACCGCGATCCACTCAAAAGCGCCCCTCAACGCGGAATGTTGCGTAGGAACCATACTCACTCCTCGCTCTGCGAATACGAAGCGTCAAGGATCTCCTGCGCATATGCACGCTCCTCGGGCGTGAGCCGCGCCGTCTCAATCAGATCGGGACGCCAACGACAGGTGCGCTCGATGGCGTTCTTACGACGCCACGCATCGACCTTAGCATGATCGCCGCTCACAAGCACCGGAGGCACGCCCTCGCCGTTGAACTCGGCAGGACGGGTGTACTGCGCGTACTCGAGCAGGCCTCCATCCTCGGCGGTCGAGAACGACTCGTCCACGTTGCTCATCTCGTCGCCCAGGGCGCCGGGAATCAGGCGTACGACGGCATCGGCAACGACCATAGTGGGAAGCTCGCCGCCCGTAAGCACGTAGTCGCCGATCGACAGACGCTCATCGGCATACGCATACGCGCGCTCGTCGACGCCCTCGTAGCGACTGCACACAAACAGCAGGCGCTCACTTTTGAGCAGGCGCTCGGCCACATGCTGCGTAAAGGGCTCGCCACAGGGGGTGAAGAACACAACCGTGGGCTTGGGACCCTCTGCGCTAATGGCCTCGATGGCCTCTGCGATAGGCTCGACCTTCATGAGCATGCCCTGCCCGCCGCCGTACGGCTCGTCATCGACGGTGCGATGGCGGTCGTGCGTCCAGTCGCGCAGGTTATACGCCTTAAAATCAAAAAGGCCGGCCTTGCGGGCGCGGCCCAAAATCGATGTGGACATGACGGGCTCAAACATCTCGGGAAAGACCGAAAGGGTCTCGATCAGCATGTTGTCCTCCCTACTTGTCCATATCGATCAGGCCGTCCATAACATGGACGGAAATTGTTCCTGTGTCGGGAAGATCGAGCACGACCTGCTCGATCACGGGAATCAGTACCTCGCCGTACCGATCGCCCTCGACAACCCAAACATCGTTAGCGGGCGTCGACATGATCTCGACGATCGTGCCGAGCGAACCGAAGCGCTCGTCGACCACCTCGCGACCCATCAGGTCGGTATAGGCAGCGTCGAGCGAATCGAGCTCAAAGTCGTCACGATTTGCCAGCACGTAGCATCCCGTGATGCCCTCGGCGGCCGTCAAGTCGTCAATGCCCTCAAACGAGACCAGATCGCCATCGCCCGTATCGGTGACGGACACGACCGTGCAAAAGCGGTCGCGCTTGAGCGCCGGCGGCGTCAGGGCGACGCGCATACCCGGCTCTAATACAGAAGGAAGCCCCCGCAGCGGCTGCGCGAGGACCTCCCCCTTCCTTCCGTGCGGCTTGACCACACGGGCGATGTTTTTGTACTGGGACCTCAAGGTCCTAGCCCAGAACCTCTACCTCGACAGCAGTGTCGAGGCGAGCAGCCAGTGCACGGGCGAGCGTGCGAATGGCCTTGATGGTACGGCCACGACGGCCGATGACCTTAGCGACGTCATCCTCGGCGACCGAAACCTCAATCGTAGAGGCGTCATCACCATCGATGACCTCAAGGCTCACGGAATCCGGGTCGTCGACGATCTGAACAACGAGATATTCGACGAGATCGGCGATGCGATCTGAGAGCATTGCCTCACCCTCGAGCTGTGCAGCGTCAACCTCAGGCACGATTTACTCCTCGGCGCCCTCAGCGGCCTCAGCGGCAGCCTTAGCGGCCTCGGCCTCTTTGGCGAGCTGCTTCTTGGACTTCTTGACGACGGTCTCGGTCTTCTCGCCCTCGTTGGCGGCCTTGACCAGAGCGGCGACGGCGTCGGTGAGCTGAGCGCCCTTGGACTGCCAGTCGGCGATCTTCTCGAGGTCAAGGTTGATGGTCTTGGGGGCGGTCATCGGGTTGTAGCGGCCAACCTCCTCGATGATACGACCGTCACGCGGGGCGCGGGAATCGGCGACGACGACACGGTAGTACGGACGCTTCTTAGCGCCGTGACGAGCAAGGCGAATCTTGACTGCCAAAGGAAACTCCTCCAACCAAGCAGCTTTAGGCTGCAACTACAAACAAACAGTTGAACATAATACGCCATCGACGCGGGCAGGTGAAGTCCGTGAGACCAACTTCTTCGGTGTAGTCGAGGGCAAATCCATATCTTAGACAAGAATTCGCGATTTGCAAGCACATCCACGCACCCCACATGAGCTGCGCGGTATACTCATGCCATGAAAAGACGCGAACATACATACGGTTATGAAGATGCTGCGGGCGTCACGCCGCCGCCCTGGACGGGACCGGCGGTGGGCCTCATGGATCTCGATGCGTTTTTTGCGAGCGTGGAGATGCTCGATCATCCTGAGTGGCGCGGCAAGCCGCTCATCGTGGGTGGCGATGCCGATTCCCGCGGCGTCGTGTCCACCTGCTCATACGAGGCACGTCGCTTTGGCGTACACTCCGCTATGCCCTCAGCCGAGGCACAGCGTCTCTGTCCGCAGGCCATTTGGACTCACGGGCATTTCGATCGCTACCACGAGGTCAGCGCGCAGGTCATGACGATTCTCGCCGACGAGACCCCGCGCGTTGAGCGCGTATCCATCGACGAAGCCTTTATCGATATCACACCGGGTCGCTTTGCGCCCGAAGACCCGCTGCTGGTTGCGCGGCGCATCAGTGATCGTGTGGCAGCGCTGGGAGTGACCTGCTCCATTGGCGTGGGCTGCAACAAGACGGTTGCAAAGATCGCAAGCGAGCGGGACAAGCCGTTTGGGTTGACCATTGTGCGCCCCGGAACCGAACAGCGCTTTTTGGCCGCGCTGCCGGTATCTGCCATGAGCGGCATCGGACGCTCGGCCGAGGAGCGGCTGCGCCGCATGCGCATCTACACGCTTGGCGAGCTGTCACGTGCATCGGAATCCACCTTGGCCTCTATTTTTGGCGTCAACGGCGAACGCATGCGCCAGCGTGCACTGGGACTCGAAATCTCCGAAGTCACGAGCCTCGACGAAGAGCGCGAGGTCAAGTCGGTCAGCAATGAACGCACCTTTGCTAAAGATTTGACTGAGCGTGGGGATATTGAGGCGGCGATTGCGCTGTTGGGAGAGTCAGTGGGACGCCGCCTGCGCCGTCAGGGACTAACAGGCGCCACGGTGACGCTCAAGCTTAAGTATTCGTATGGCAGCGGGCGTACGGCACAGCGCCGGCTGCCTCATCCGACCGACGATGAAAACATCTTCGTGGCGGTTGCACTCGAACTGCTCGACAACATCTGGCAGGAAAGCATGCACGTGCGCCTGGCCGGAATCGGCATGAGTGACTTCAACCACCAAGGCGGCATCCAGACCGACCTGTTCTGCGAAGTCGATGACCGCGGAGCCCAATCCAGCGACCGACGCGACCTCTCCGTCGCCATCGACGCCGTCCGAGACAAATTCGGCGACACCGCCCTTTCCTTCGGCCGCCAATCCCGCTTCAACGATTAGTCCCTGAGGCAAAATGAATGCCGGGTAGCTGCGAATGATTATTCTAGGACGGGGATTTTTTAAGGCTCTGTTAGACCAGGATTGACATTCCGCCCCGTCATCTTCTTGCGATTGC
>CALDBJ010000113.1 GCA_937937835.1 uncultured Collinsella sp. | reverse complement strand
CTGTCGCCGCGCCCCGCAGTGCCCGCTTCCCCCGAGAACAATTATCAGTGCAGGTTACAGACTTGTGCTTTGTCGGCGTGGTCGGGGATTCGGTAAAAGTCTACTCACTTAGTTTTGCGTGATGCATATTGTCCGCAACGAGACCCCAGCCGGGGTGATTCCATCGCAAATTCCGGTGACCGGGACAGCTAATTAGGCGCCGTATGGGTTGCGGTCGCGTTCGATGCGTTGGCGAATGTGGGCGTACTCGATAATCAGTAGCACCAGGAGTAGGGCCATGATGGCTAGGTAGCTTACCACGGCGCCCATCAGACCCAGCAGCTTAATCAGGATCACTGGCAGCACCACGCTTACGGCGAAGCAGATCAGGTAGATCTTGGTGACGTCGCCGGCGTGGCGCAACACCGTGATGATGGCGTAGATAAAGTCGATTGCCGCGGTGACGCCGCCGGCGACAACCATTAGCAGTGCCAGCGTGCGGTAGCGCTCAAAGTTAAGGCCGTACATAAAGCTCATGATGGGGATGCCGGGACCTGCCATAAATGCGGCGCACGCTCCGGTAATGACCACGATCAGCGCCATAACGGCAACAATAATCAGGTCAAAGCGGCGACGCTTGCGCGGATTCGCCCAAATGCTCGACAGACGTAGGAGCTGCGGTTTATAGATAAATCCAATGCTCAATAAAATAGCCTGCGCCGGAAAGAATAGGGCATTAAAGTACAGCTGATACTTGTAGGCCAGCGTGCCTTCCATCACGAACTTGGGCATGCTCTCGATAAGGTTGAACAGGAACAGCGCGCCAAAGAGCGGGGCGCACTGGACAAACAGGTGGCCGACCTCGCGCAGGCTCACGCGGCACGATTTTTCGGTTTCGAGCAGGGCGAGCGGCGCGGTGACCAGCACGAGCGAGGCAATCGCGGCGATGCCCATGGCCATGGCCGCGATGGGCATGCTGCGCGTGAGGAACAGTGCCACGCTAAAGACCGCGATGACGCCGGCGGAGCGCAGCGTTTGACTCATGCCGGCCAAATAGAGCTTGTCGGCCTGCTGCAGGCGGCCCTCGTACACGTCGGCGATGCCGTCAATCACCTTATAGAGGTAGACGCCCAGGCCGATCGTGGCCATCTGCGCATCGTAGCCGCGGGCGCTGCTGTATACCAGGCCGCACGCCAGCGCGAGCACTCCGCAAAGCCAGCGGTTGAGCTGGTAGGAGGCAAAGCTGGTGGTCTCGTCGATGTCCGAGACCTGGAAATTGCGCACGCCGTAGTTGCACGCGATCATAATGAGCGTGCCGGTAACGAACGCGATGGAGAACTTGCCGGCTTCCTCGGCGCCCACGAGTTGAGTGGACACGATGGTGAGCAACGGAAACGCCATGCCCCACACAGCAGTGCCCAGGGTGTTCCACAGGTAGTCGCGGCGGGTCGCGTGCTCTTCGTACTCGGCCTCTTGCGTGGAGAAGCCACCGCCGTAGACGGCTGCGAGCAAACGGTTCCACCAGGCGTTGACCATGCGACGGATGGGGCCCGGCTCGCGGTCGTGCTCGCGGCGACGGCGCGTGGCCTGGCTGCTGTCGGGGCCGCCGGCGTTGCGCTGGCTCAGCTCCTGGATGCGTGCAAGCTCCTCGGCGGTGTGCGAGGCGGGAAACAGGCCGTTTTCGATGCGTCCGCCCTGCCCGTGCGCCCCGCTGCCCGATACGGTGGGGTCGGCGACGCCGTTGCGGCGGGCTATGGCGCGACGGATGCTATCGAGGGGCGTGATGCTCAAGGCGGTTCCTTTCTATTGCTGCGCCTTAGTATAGTCGCGACAGTGTCGGTTCGTGTTTTTGAACAGATTGTTCAATATATTCGGCAGGCGGCAGCAATTTGTCGGTAAGCGTGCGGTATTCTGTTGAGGTTTTGTGACACCCCGATGCCGCCTTCGCGGTACCAAGGAGCTTTTACCCATGGACGTCGCCGCATTTTTGCTGGCTCTTGTGCCGATCATCTGGCTTGTCGTGATGCTGCTGTGCTTTAAATGGCCGGCCTGGAAAGCTGCCATCGGCTCGTTTGTTCTTTCGTGCGTGCTTGCCTTTGCGTGGTGGCACCTGTCGGTGGCGCAGATCGCCACGGCCTCGCTCGAGGGCTTTTTGATGGCCCTGTGGCCGATCGTGCTGGTGATTATCGCCGCGGTCTTTACGTATAACCTGTGCGTGCGCACGGGCGCCATGGACGTGATCGGCAGCATGATCACCTCCATCAGCAGCGACCGCCGTCTGCTGGCGCTGCTCGTGGCCTGGTGCTTCGGCGGCTTTATGGAGGGCATGGCCGGCTTTGGTACCGCCGTCGCCATTCCCGCCGGCATGCTCGCGGGCTTGGGCTTTGAGGCCGTCCCCGCCGTGCTCATCTGCCTGCTGGCCAACGGCGTGCCCACGCCCTACGGCTCCATCGGCATCCCGACGGTTTCCGTTGCCGACCTGGTTGGTCTGGATTCCCTGCACCTGGCGACCGTTCAGCTGGTGCAGCTCGCGCCGTTCTTTGTGGTGATGCCGCTGTTTATCGTGCTGGTCGCGGGCCGCGTTGCCGATGATCAGGGCAATGTTGCGAGTGTGGGCGAGCGCCTGCGCGGCGTGGCCGGTATCGCGCTGCTCTCCGGCGCGTCCTTTGCTGCCGCGGCCCTGGTCGTCGCCATGTTTGTGGGCCCCGAGCTTGCCGTGGTCGTGGGCTCCATTGTGTCGCTCGCGCTGACCGCTGCGCTTGCCATGCGCGCCGAGAAGTCCGGTCACCTGGATGCGCGCTTCCATATGAATATCGAGGCCGGCGAGCAGCTTACCGTTAAGTCGGCGCTTTCGGCTTGGTCGTGCTTCATCCTGATCTTTGTGCTGCTGCTGGGTACCTCCAACCTGGTTCCCGTCGTGCACGCCGCGCTCGCGCCGTTTGCGAGCCACGTCCAGGTGTATTGCGGCGAGAACCCCGGTACGCTTACGTTTTCGTGGATCAACACGCCGGGCGTCTGGATTTTCCTGGCGGCGTTTGTCGGCGGTGCCATTCAGGGTGCTTCGCCGCGAATGATGGGCGAGGTGCTGGCCGCGACTGTGAAGCAGATGACGCCGACGGTGATCACGATGCTTTCGGTACTGGGCTGCGCCAAGGTAATGGGCTATGCCGGCATGATTTCGTCGATCAGTGCGTTTTGCATTGCGGTCGCCGGCGGCCTGTACCCGATTCTGGCTCCGTGGATCGGTGCGGTCGGTGCGTTCGTGACCGGTTCGGGCACATCTTCGGGCATGCTGTTTGGCCCCATTCAGAGCCAGGCTGCCACTGCGCTGGGTGTGAGCGACTACTGGATGGTCGCGTTGAACGCCCTGGGCGTCGCCGCCGGTAAGATGATCTCGCCGCAGACACTCGCCATTGGTCTTGCCGCCGTGCACGTGCGCGGTAAGGATGCCGAGCTCCTAGGCGCGGTGCTGCCCTACGCTGCCGGCATGCTGGTCCTGATGAGCGCCATAGCCATGCTCGGCCAAGGCCTGCCGCTGTAGTCGGCACTTAGGGACGTTCCTTATGTGCCGGCACTTTGGGAACGTCCCTAAGTGCCGGCATCTGGGGACACTCCTTGAATGTTGCCTGTTCAAGAACGTCCCCAATGACTAGGCCGCTTGCCTGCGATTTTTGACCGTTGGGCGGGCTTGCCGCCCTTGCCGCAAAAACGTTTTTGCATATCGGGTACAACGGGCTTTACGTGAGTAAAGTGCGCGCCGCGTCCATGTGTCGCGCTTTTAAAGGAGGCCCCATGCCTGGTGTTACCCCTGCAGAAGTACTGTCCAACTTTGGTCTTACGTTGGTCGAAGATCCCGCCGAGAATCAGCCCCGTCTGCTGGTCGATCTACCCGCCGCGGAGCTCGTCGAGCACGCTATCCGCCGCGAAGAAGGCCGCATGGCATCCAACGGCGCGCTGGTGATCGAGACGGGGGAGCGTACCGGCCGTTCTCCCAACGATCGCTTTATCGTTGACACCCCCGATGTTCACGACAAGATTGCCTGGGGCGCGGTCAACCGCCCGCTGTCCGTCGAGAGCTATGAGGTCATCAAGGCCGGTATCGTCGACTATCTCAACGAGCGCGACGTGTTCGTCACCCGCGGCATGGCAGGTGCCGACCGCAACCACACGCGTCGACTGCTCGTTGCCTGCGAGCGTGCCAGCCAGGCACTCTTTATTAAGCAGATGCTCGCCCGTCCGCTCGCTCGCGAAATTGCGCGCACCGGCGAGCCGGACTTTTGCGTGCTCGCGGCACCCGGGTACCAGTGCGATCCCGCCATCAAGGGCCTCAACTCCAGCGCCGCCGTGGTCATCAACTTCCAGGAGCGCGTGATTTTGGTTGCCGGCACCGGTTACTCCGGCGAGATTAAAAAGTCGATCTTTAGCGTCATGAACTATCTGCTGCCCGTCGAGGACGACGTGCTGCCCATGCACTGCTCGGCCAGCATGGATCCCGTCACGCACGGGACCGCCGTGTTCTTTGGCCTGTCCGGCACCGGCAAGACCACGCTTTCGGCCAATCCCACGCGCCTGCTGATCGGCGATGACGAGCACGGTTGGTCCGACATGGGCATCTTCAACATCGAGGGTGGCTGCTACGCAAAATGCGAGGGCCTGGACGCCTTCCACGAGCCTGAGATCTTCAACGCTGTCCGCTTTGGCGCAATCTGCGAAAACGTGGTGCTCGACGAGAACCGCAAGCCCAACTACGATGACATCTCGATTACGCACAACACGCGCGTGGCCTATCCCGTGGAGCACATTCCTAACGCGTGGACTAAGGGCATGGGCACCACTCCGAGTGTCGTGCTGTTCCTGACTTGCGACGCTTTTGGCGTGCTGCCGCCCATCTCGCGTCTGACGGCCGACGCCGCCATGTACCACTTTGTGACGGGCTTTACGGCTAAGATTCCCGGCACCGAGGTCGGCGTTACCGAGCCCACGCCCACGTTCTCTTCGCTGTTCGGCGAGCCGTTTATGCCGCTCGACCCCATGGTTTACGCCAAGATGCTCGGCGAGCGTATTGCCGACGGCCGCACACGCGTGTACCTGGTCAACACCGGCTGGATCGGCGGCGGCTACGGCGTGGGTCATCGCATCGAGCTGGCCTACACGCGCTCGCTGGTCGCGCGCGCCCTCGACGGCACCATCGAGGACAGCGAGTTCGTGCACGACGACATCTTTAACGTCGACATTCCCACGACGTGCCACGGTGTGCCCGATGGCATCCTGGTGCCGCGCCAGTACTGGCAGAGCACCGCGCGCTACGACGAGGCCGCGCACAACCTGGCGGTGATGTTCGAGGAGAACTTCGAGAAGAAGTACTCGCACCTGCCCGAGTCCGTCAAGGCCGCCGGCCCGCACGTCCAGGTGTCCGCCGAGGCCCGTCATCGCGGCCGCGGGCTGCTGGGACTTCGACACTAGCTTCGCCGTGAGTCCATATCCACCACAAAGGGGACAGGCGCCTTTGTGGTGGTTTTGCTCGCGTGGATGACTCGGGTTACAATACGCCTGACATATCGTCCCCTTCTCCGGATGGGGACAGCGCAAGCGTTCTTGTGACGGCACCGTAGGACTTTGAAGGTGGCCGTTGTAAGGGCGCTTTTTGTTTAGGCGCCCTCACTCGGGCGCGCACAATGAAGGGAGAGCGTATGAAGAGCTTTATTGCCGAGGATTCATTCTGGGAGTTGTTTCCGCAGGCGGCGGTCGGTGTTGTGGTCGTGGAGGGCATGAAGCCCACGGCTCAGATTCCTCAAGAGGACGTGGATGCGATTGCGGCGTTGCTCGACCGCGCCAATATCGACGCGGAGCGTCATCTGACCAGCGATACTATCAGCGAGAACGCACCGGTCAAGGCATGGCGCGAGGCCTATCGTCTGTTCAAGACCAAAAAGGGCGCGCGTTGCTCAATCGAGAACCTGCTCAAACGCGTGCTCAAAGGTAGGCCGGTGGGCCACATTACGCCTGCGGTGGACATCTATAACACGGTGTCGCTGACCTACGCGCTGCCCGTTGGCGGCGAGGACCTGCGCGCCATCGAGGGCGATCTGCGCCTGGCGGTCACTGGTGGCGGGGATGCGTTCCTGCCGCTTGGCGAGGATGTGGATGACCCGACGCTGCCCGGCGAGCTTGCCTACATCGATGATGCGGGCGCCGTATGCCGATGCTGGAACTGGCGCGACGGCGTTCGCACGGCGCTGTCCGACGATTCGGCCGATGCATTCCTGGCGATTGAGTGCGTGGAGCCCGAGCGGATGGGGGATTGCCAGGCTGCCGTTGATCGTCTCGCCGAGTTGCTCGAGCGTTATCTGGGCGCTACGGTTGTCGTTAAGACGCTCGTGACCCGCGACAACCCGCGCGTGGAACTGTAGCTCGCCCCAAACCACCACAAAGGTGCCTGTCCCCTTTGTGGTGGTTTTTATGTTGATGGGTTAACAAATAGGGCGTGCAGGGCTGGCGGCCGTCAAGTACGGCTAAGATGTTTACCCGTTAGCATTATGCAAGCGAAAGGCGGTCGTCTCCCATGCAGCAGAGCGACGAGACACGTTTCGAGGACTTTGTCGGACTGATCAGCGGACTCTACAAGGAGATCCAGCGCATTAAGACGTCTGAGGGCGCAAGGCTGGGTCTCAAGGGCTCCGACGTTATGTGCCTGTACTATCTTGAGCGCAGCAAGGACGGCCTGACTGGCGCCGACCTGGCTCGCATGGCAGGCGTGACCCGCGCCGCCGTCTCGCGTACGCTCGCGCATCTGGAGGAGGGTGGCTACGTCGAGGTCGATGATTCGGGCGATGCCGCCGTTAAGTATCGTGCTCCGGTGCGCCTGACCGCTCTGGGCGGCGAGAGCATGAGCGAGGCGGACCGCATCATTCGCGAGGTGCTCGATACCACCGGTAAGGCTATGGGTGTGGAGCAGCGCGAGCAGATGTATGCGTCGCTGCGCACGATTCTCAACACCCTGCGCGAGATCTAAGGCCGCCAAGGCATTTGCTTCCAATTAACAACTTAACAACTGCATAGTCCCGTTTGAGCGCGTATGCCGTGCCGGGGCATTGCTGTCAAAAATCTCTGCGCGGGACCTGCGCAAGAAAGGATTCGCTATGTCCATTCGTATTATTACCGATTCCGCGAGCGATATGTCGCCGGCGGAGCACCCGGCACTGGCCGTTTTGCCGCTGTCCGTTACCTTTGGCACCGATGTGTACATGGATGGCATCGACATCGATCACCAGCGCTTTTACGAGATGCTCGTGGAGCGCGATGAGCTGCCCAAGACCGGCCAGGTCAACCCGTACGCGTTTTCGCAGGCGATTGCCGAGGCGCGTGAAGCCGGCGATGAGGCTGTGATTATTACCGTGGGCGCTAAGCTATCAGGCACCAATCAGAGTGCCCGTACCGCACTTGCCGAGGCGCCGGGCGGCGACGTGTACGTGGTAGACAGCAACAACGTCACCCTGGGTGAGCGCGTCCTGGTCGAGTATGCCCTGCGCCTGGTGGACGAGGGCCGTAGTGCGGCCCAAATCGCGGCGGCCGTCGAGGCCGTCCGTGACCGCGTGGTCGTCATCGGCCTGCTCGAGACGCTGGAGTACCTGGTGCGCGGCGGTCGTCTGTCTGCTGCGGCCGGCGCCGTGGGTACGCTGCTCAACGTAAAGCCCGTGGTGGCTGTCGAGGACGGTCTGATCGTGCAACTGGGTAAGGCGCGCGGTTCCAAGAACGGCCGCAACCTGCTGAACCAAAAGGTCGAAAAGGCAGGCGGCATCGACTTTTCCATGCCGCTGGCGCTCGGCTATACGGGTCTTTCGGATGCGGTGCTCAAGAAGTATATCGAGGACAGCGCGGCACTGTGGGCTGGTCACACCGAGGGCGAACTGCCCGTTCACACCATTGGCGCCACCATCGGCACCCACGTAGGCCCCGGCGCCGTAGCCGTAGCCTTCTTCCAGCCCGCTAACTAACCGACCTGCCATAAACCACCACAAAGGGGACAGGCCCTTTGTGGTGGTTTATGCTTTTCCGGGTGGAAGGGAGCGAGCAATGGCGTCTGAGGGCTTTTTTGAACGGGTGTACGAGGTGGTCGAGCAGATCCCCGAGGGGATGGTCGCCACGTATGGCCAGGTGGCGCTGCTTGCCGGTCGTCCACGAAGTGCGCGGTACGTGGGGTATGCCCTGCATAGTAATCCGCGCCCTGGCAAAATTCCCTGTCATCGCGTGGTGTTTGCCGATGGCCGTATCTGTGAGGGCTTTGCCTTTGGTGGCCCCGATGCTCAGCGCGAGCTCTTAATGGGGGAGGGCGTGACGTTTGCCGATCCCATGCATGTTGATCTGGCCGCCTGTCGTTGGCCTGCCGGGCTGTAGTGGCGGGCTTCGTCAAAATCACCACAAAGGTGCCTGTCCCCTTCGTGGTGGTTTTAGTTTACCGTAGCTAACTTATGGAGAAGGTGTGGCGGCGCATATTGACGCTACAAAGTAAACCACGGTGAACTATATTGTATTCAGCAACGGAGTAGGCAATAGGCGATGAAAAAGCCTGCCCTGTTGAGTTTGATTCGCATCCCTCCCCTCTGTGCGATTCAACGGTGTACTTCGGGAACAGGCCCGCTGGCAACTATCTGCCAGCGGGCCTGTTCCTGTTTGTCGGGAGAGTGTGATGGACGGAGCCGAAGCGGTCCGGCTCCAAAAAAAGGCGGACGCCGTAGCGCCCGCCCTAAAGCAATCGAAAGCTCAAGCCAGCAAATCGGTCTAGTACACCATGCCCATGGCGTCCTGAACCTCGGCCAGGGTCTGCTCGGCGATCTCGTTGGCGCGACGGTTGCCCTCATGCAGGACGTCCTTCACATAGTCCAGATCGTTCTCGTAGCGCTGGCGACGCTCGCGGATCGGTGCGAAGTACTCGTTGACGGCCTCGGTCACGTACTTCTTGAGCTGGCCGGAGCCGCCCATGCCAATCTCCTCGGCAATCTCGACTTCGGAACGGCCGGTGCAGATGGCGGCTGTCGAAAGCAGGCCAGACACGCCGGGGCGGTTCTCGGGATCGAACGTGATCATGCGCTCGGAGTCGGTCTGGCTCTTCTTGATGCGTTTGGCCGTTTCCTCGGCGGTCATCGAGATGTTGATGGCGTTGCCGTAGCTCTTGCTCATCTTGCGACCGTCCAGGCCCGGCAGCAGCGGGGTCTCGGACAGCAGCGCTTCGACCTCGGGGAACACCTTGCCGTAGCGGTTGTTAAAGCGGCGAGCGATGGTGCGGGTAAGCTCGATGTGCGGTAGCTGGTCGCGACCGACGGGCACCACGTTGCCCTTGCAGAACAGGATGTCGCAGGCCTGGTGCACCGGGTAGGTGAGCAGAAGGCCGGTGAGCTCGTGGCCCGAGGCCTCCATCTCGGCCTTTACCGTGGGGTTGCGCGCCAGCTCGGCCTCAGACACCAGTGACAGGAACGGCAGCATGAGCTGGTTGGCTGCGGGCACGGCGGAGTGCGCGTAGATCATGGTCTTGTCGGGGTCGATGCCGCAGGCAAGGTAGTCCATGACCATGTTGTACACGTTGTCCTGGATGTGCTCGGTCGTGTCGCGGTCAGTGATGACCTGGTAGTCGGCGATGAGCACGTTGGTCTTGGCGCCCATGTTCTGCAGCTCAACACGGCCCTTGAGGGTGCCGAAGTAGTGGCCCAGGTGCAGACGGCCGGTGGGGCGGTCGCCGGTGAGCATGGTGAACTTCTCGGGCGTCTTGGCCAGGCCCTCGCGAATGGCGTTGCTCTTTTGCAGCGCGACTTCGTAGCTGTTCTCGTTTGGCATGATTGCTCCTAACGTATGTTCATGGGTCAAGATGATAGCGCGTTTATTGGAGGGGCGGTGCGTAAGTAGGCGAGGGGCGGGAGAGGGACGCGCGTGCTGCGGCGTGTGCGATGGGTGCGGCGCGGCCGCGCTTGGCTAACGGTGCCTTGGCATATCCTCGGCAGCTTGCCCTAGAGCTTGTGGTGGCGCTCTTCTTTGCGCTCCTCGGCAGCCTGCTCCTCCTGCTGAAAGGCGGGGTCGTCGGGGGTGACGAGCTCGTCCTCGTGCGTGCGCTTGTTGTAATGGTGGCGCAGCACGGGCTCAAACAGATGTAGATGCTTGGCAAAGGCCGCCGAGCCAATGGCGAGCACGGTAAAGATGAGCACGCGCATGGGCACCTCGACCTGGTTAATCGCGGCGGCGCCGGCCGAAAGCATAATGCACCAGGCATAGATGAGCAGCACAGCCTGTTTTTGGTTGTAGCCTTCTTGGATCAGGCGGTGGTGGATGTGGCCCTTGTCGGCCTGCCCGATGCTTATGTGGGCGCGCTTGCGGCGCACGATGGCGCTAAACGTGTCGATGATAGGCACGCCGGCAACGATGAGCGGGATGATAAGCGAGGTGAGTGCCGCGGTGCGGCTCACGTTGAGCAGCGAGATGGAGCCCAGCGCAAAGCCCAGAAGCAGCGACCCCGAGTCGC
Organism: uncultured Collinsella sp.; assembly: GCA_937937835.1. Taxonomy (GTDB): domain Bacteria; phylum Actinomycetota; class Coriobacteriia; order Coriobacteriales; family Coriobacteriaceae; genus Collinsella. Next base: position 2,278 of record CALDBJ010000113.1, on the reverse strand, counting down.
CCAAGAAGATGCTTGCGGGGTTGAAGTTGTAGCGCAAAAAGGCCAGACAGGCGCCAAAGAGCGCAATGGAGAGCGCGGCGGCGTCGATGCGGCCCGAGAGAACGGCCATCGAAAACATGGTGAACGACGCGATGCCGCAGATGCCCGTGGCCAAGCCGTCGAGGCCGTCGATGAGGTTAATGATGTTGGTGAATGCCACCAGATAGATCACGGTAATGGGGTAGGCGAGCCATCCGAGCATGATCTCGCCGGGGGCAAACGGGTTGACGATGACGCCGATTTTTAGGCCGCCCACGCAGGCGATGAGCGCGGCGAGGACCTGGCCGGCCAGTTTTTGCTTGGGCTTGAGCTGGTAGACGTCGTCGATCACGCCGGTCGCAAAGATGACGGTAAAAGAAAGCGCAAGTATGGGGTAGCTGATGTGCAGACGTGGGTGGGGCACCAAAACGGGCGGCCAGCCCAGGTACCAGGTGCCTAGAATCTGCACGATGCAGGCGACGACGAGGCCCAAAAAGACCGCCGTGCCACCCATGCGCGGGATGGGCTTAGTGTTGATGCGGCGCTTGGAAGGATAGTCGACGGCGTCGAGCTTGATTGCCAGGCGCTTGACCAGGGGCACCGTAAGGAAGGTCGTGATAAAAGCCGCGACTGCCACGCAAAGGTACGGTATGAAGCTCGTGGAGGAAGCCATGAATCGATAAACCGCCAAGCGTCGAAGGAAAAGGTCAAAGGATGCCATGCCGCAAAGGGTATAGCTGACCCATGATACTCGACCAAGGAGGGTGTGAGGAATTGCACGGGGCGATAATCACGCGCTTACCAGATATTGGGGTGATAGTGGGGCTCTGCCTGGTGCCTTTTGGGAATATTGGCGGGATTTGCAATGGTGATTTTCGGCAAAAGAAAACCACCCCCCACGTTACGAAAATGAACCCACCTAAAACAGGTGGGTGCCCTCATCGACTGTTCCAGCGTCCTTAACAACGAAGGATACCTGTACTAGGTACGACTGTGTGGGCTCCCTAAATAAACGCGACGGTTCACCCAGTTGCTCCGCGGGGGGCGGAATACCTACATCATAAAGCGGCACTTTGTGGATTCCAGTCTTGACATTACAAAAATCGTGTCGGACGATTACGGCGCCTTAGGGACGGAGCCGTCTACGCGGTCTGGCCCTTTACGTTTGAGCTGCTGAATCGTTGTTTTGGAGCATGTTTTTATGCCGACGTCGTTGACCGAACTTTTTTCGCCCGCCTGCCATTTGTGTCCGCGCCGTTGCGGTGCGGCGCGCGATGAGGGCGCGCGCGGCGTATGCGGTGCTAACGACACGCTCAGGGTGGCCCGCGCGGCGCTTCATATGTGGGAGGAGCCGCCTATCTCGGGCGAGGCCGGTTCGGGCACGATCTTCTTTAGCGGTTGCTCGCTTAAATGTATCTACTGCCAGAACCACGAGATCTCGACCGGCAATTTTGGCCTTGAGATTTCGCCTGAGCGCCTGGTCGAGATTATGCTGGAACTGCAGGACCAGGGTGCCAACAACATCAATTTGGTGACGGCGACGCACTATGCGCACCTGCTGCCGGCTGCGATTGCCGCGGCACGGGCACGCGGGCTGGTCATCCCAATCGTCTACAACACAAGCGGTTATGAGCGCGCGAGTGCCGTGGCGGCGCTGGGCGACCTGGTCGATGTGTGGCTTACCGACTTTAAATATGCCGATGCGGGGCTTGCGCAGTCGCTCTCTCATATAAAGGATTACCCGCGTGTGGCCGTGTCGGGCCTGGCGCAGATGGCGCGCGAGATCGATCGCCGCGGGGGAGAGTTGGTGGACGAGGACGGGCTTATGAAGCGCGGTATGATCGTGCGCCACCTGGTGCTTCCGGGGCATGCGGACGATTCGTGTCGCGTACTGGACCTAGTGTGGCAGACGGTGGGCGATGTGCCGATCTCGGTCATGAACCAATACACGCCCAATGCCCTCATGCGCGAGCAGGGCGGCGATCTGGCGCGCGCCGTGACGCGTGAGGAGTACGAGCAGGTGCTCGACCATGCCGACGACCTGGGCTTTACGACGATGTTCTGGCAAGAGGGCGGAGCGGTAGACGAGAGCTTCACCCCGGCGTTCGACACCACCGGTGTCCTCACCAGCGCAAAGTAGCGCGTTCGCCGATGATTTTTCTGGGACGGGGATTAAAAAATCATCGGGCGAATGGTAGTCAAAAAAGCTCGGTTGATTTCCGATCTCAGCCGAACACATTAGGCGGACAGGCCGTTCCCG
>CALDBJ010000112.1 GCA_937937835.1 uncultured Collinsella sp. | reverse complement strand
CTTGCGTTTGGCGGTCAGCCGTCGGCGCGCTTACACCAACATTTCCGACGCGATCCTTAATTCTGCGCTTTCTAATTTTAGCCTTATTAAAATGCGACTAATAGATAAGGGAATCGAGGGTCAACCCTCGATTCCCTTATCTATGAATAATTGCATTCCATACATGATATACAGTTAAGAAGCGTTTGTGATTCGATACACAAGCAGGCGTTGATTCCGCATGCTGGCCAGAATCCGCATCATTCCAAAGGCGTATTTAAAACCCAGCCCCACTGTGGTATAGCGGTAGTGTGGTAGTAGTTCAGCCACCAAGCAAGTGATGTTGTCCTGATGTAACCGATGTTATCCATAACCATACCGTTTCCGATATAAATAGCAATATGGCCCCAGCGGGCACCAGCACTTGTATGAGTATGCGTAGGGACCGCAACGATCATTCCAACTTTAAGCTGAGATATATCTCGGCTGTAACACCAATTCCAGAACATGTCGCATGCGTCGCCGTTGGGATATGACCCCAGCACGGGGTAAAACACATGGCTAACCCACTCCGAGCACAGTCCCGCCCCAGGAGAAGGAACGCTATGGCAACGATTAACGATCTGGGACTGCAAGGAGGCGCGCGCGGAGTGCTCAGGCTCCACCCAAGCACCTGAGGCATTAAAGAAATACTCGGAGTCTCCAATTCTGTTCCAGCCATTTACCATTTGTCCAGAAGACATAAGGTAGTACCACGTTCCATCATCATCGAGGAACCAGCCAGTATTCATGGCTCCGGATTCGTTGTCGAGGTGATACCACCTACCGTCAATGAATCGCCAACCGCGCTGCAGAACCCCATCTGAGTCTGTGTAAAACCACACCTGTGCAGCTGAGGACCAATACCAGCCAGCGACAGGCTTTCCCTCGGGATCCCTGAGCTTAATTCCACCCGCGCCGTCCTTGACGCCCGAAAGCACAATCGCACCACTGCTGCACGCATAATATACGTTTTCATCTTGTGAGAAGACCCAAGTGTTGCACTTTAATGCACCGCCGCTATCCGGATCCAAATAATAAATGGAGCCATTTACAGTTTGAAATCCTTCCAGCATGGCGCCATTATTATTGGGGTCTAGCAAATACCAGCTAGAACCATTGTAAAACCACCCGGTACGAATCTCTCCCGATGCGTTGGAGCAATACCATGCCCCATCGTTAATAAACCAACCGGAGCTCATAGAACCGGATTCGGAAAAATGATACAAAGAGCCGTTAACAAGCCTAAAGCCCGTAGCCATTAATCCAGAAGGCTCAAGCCAGTACCAAGTATTGCCAAGGAGTAACCACCCGGTCTGCATAGCGCCCGAACTGTCCAAATAGTACCAGCTATCATCAATTAAAACCCAGCCGGTCTTCATTGAACCCGATGTCTCGTCAAGGTAGAACCAGCGCCCACCGGTGGCAGCCCATCCCTTCAAATGTGCACAGGAGTTAGAAAATAAATGCCAGCCATCGTTCAAGTATTTCCAGCCAGTAGCTGCATAACCTTCGGAATCAAAATAATACTCCGCCCCTCTAATGGACAGAAAACAGTTTGACGGCCAACCACCAGCCTCATATCTCCACCACCATTTACCGTTTTGGTAGGCCCAAGAACCAGGAAGAGCGATGTTATTATCAGAGGAACGAACGATCTGGAACGACAGTTGAGAGGTAACGCCGGCGTAATTCCCTAGCCCATTCACTCTTATAGTGGCGCAGCCAGGGGCAACATTATCTGAATACGTGACTTCATAATCGATTCCGCTTGCTAGCACAGAACCGCTGGCAGTCAAAACAGAGACATCAGGAGTAATCACATCGCCAGTATATTCATATATCGACGAATCGATAGATGCTTTGAAATTATCGGAATCCAAAGTCAAACGATCGCTACCTGATGTCCCAAATGCTTCCTGACCCGATTGAACCAAAGAGCCATCAGTGCCTTCAGCCACGCAATCTTCAGTTAATGAAAATGCGATTGCGGGCCATAAAAGAGAGATGAAACAAATAGATGTTAGACAAACCACGCTGATTAAACTCAGATGTCGATTTTTCATCATTTTTCTCTTCTCGCCAAATCAAATTAACCTTTGAATATCCAGATGCAGTCGACCCAGAGATGCAGTTCCCAAATTAATTAATATGCAAGACAACTCGCTTGATACGTTGCACCAGATAAAACGATAAGACACTCAACATAGGGATTGTCTATTTGTTAGACAATCCACAAC
>CALDBJ010000111.1 GCA_937937835.1 uncultured Collinsella sp. | reverse complement strand
GCGGCTGGTTCAAGGAGAACTGGCAGCGCGCCAAGATGACCGCCCTGGGCATCCCGGACCTCAGGGTCGTCCAGAACAACATCTCCTACAACGACAGCCGCGGCGTCACCCGCGGCATCCACGCCGAGCCCTGGGACAAGTTCATCTCGGTGGCGCGCGGCTCGGTCTTCGGCGCATGGGTCGACCTGCGCGAGGGTAGCGAGACCTACGGGAAGGTGTTCACCTGCACGCTCGACCCGTCCAGGGCCATCTACGTCCCGCGCGGCGTGGGCAACTCCTTCCAGGCGCTCGAGGACGGCACCGCCTACACCTACCTGGTGGACGCCCACTGGTCCCTGGAGCTGAAGAGGACCTACACCTTCGTGAACCTCGCCGACCCCGATCTCGCCATCGGGTGGCCGATCCCGCTGGCCGAGGCCACCGTCTCCGAGGCGGACAAAAACCACCCGATGCTGAGGGACGTCGTCCCCATGGCGCCCAGGCGCACCCTCGTCACCGGCTGCAACGGCCAGCTGGGTCATGCGGTCCGCGCGCTCGCCGAGGAGCGCGGCGTGGCGAAGGACTTCGACTTCTGCGACATCGACACCTTCGACATGTCCGACCCGGAGGCCTATGCGCAGTACGACTGGTCGCTCTACGGCACCGTGATCAACTGCGGCGCCTACACCGCCGTGGATAAAGCCGAGACCCCCGAGGGCCGTGTCATCGCCTGGAAGGCCAACGCGACCGGCCCGGCGCTCCTCGCCCGCACCTGCGCCGAGCACGGCATCACGCTCGTGCACGTCTCCTCCGACTACGTCTTTGACGGCACCGCCGAGGTCCATGACGAGGACGAGCCCCTCAGCCCGCTTTCCGTCTACGGCCAGACCAAGGCCGCCGGCGACATCGCCGTGGCCGGGTGCCCGCGCCACTACATCATGCGCTCCAGCTGGGTCATCGGCGAGGGGCACAACTTCGTCAAGACCATGAGGGCGCTCTCCGACCGCGTCGCCGACCCGGAGGACAAGTTGGAGCAGGTCACCGTCGTGGACGACCAGCTGGGACGCCTGACCTTCACGCGCGACATGGCGCAGGCAATCTTCCACGTGCTGGGGAGCCGCGCCCCCTACGGCACCTACGACTGCACCGGTTCCGGCGCCGTCAAGTCCTGGGCCGACATCGCCCGCGCCGTCTTCGAGGCCGCCAACGGCAACGGCGACAGGGTCGTGCCGGTATCGACTGCCGACTACTACGCGAGCGCCGCCGGCCCCGTCGCCCCGCGCCCGGTCCACTCCGCGCTCGACCTGTCCAAGCTCGAGTCGGTCGGGTTCCACATGCCCGACTGGGAGGAAGAGCTGGGGGAGTACCTCAAGACGCTCTAGCCGCTATTAACTTTTCGAGAGCAAAAGCCGCCGCTTGTTAACGGTGGCTTTTCTTGTTGGTGGCTATCTGCGCAGTGGTGCCAATAGTATTCTGCGGAAGATCTACCTCTCGCTTGTCTCGGTGGCGGACTTGCCGGGCTGGTCATCGTAGGCGTATTTGCTGTACACGTTGACCTCCCACTGCTTTTTTTCGACCTTTGCCACAGAATCCAGGATGAATCCGGTTGCAAGGCTCAGACCACAGAGGAACATAAACGATGCAGCAAGCATGGCAGTGGGGAAACGCGGGACCAGGCCGGTCTGAAAGTACTCAACAAAGATAGGAATGCCCAAAACCAGGCCGAATACCGCGAACAGAAGCGCAACGAGGCTGAAGAACTTCAGCGGGCGGTAGTCCTTGAACAGCGTGCCGATCATCGCAACGACTTTAATGCCGTCGCTCACGGTGTTGAGTTTGGACTCGGAACCTTCGGGACGGTCGCGGTACTCGATGGGCACATCTTTGATGCGCCAGCGGTGGTCGACGGCGTGGATCGAGAGCTCGGTTTCGATCTGAAAGCCCTCGGAAAGCACTGGGAAGGTTTTAACGAACGGGCGGCTCATGGCGCGGTAGCCTGTCATGACGTCATCGAAGCTGTAGCCATAGATCCACTTGATCATGGCGCGGACCAGATTATTGCCAAAGCCGTGGAAGGCACGCTTGTTCTCCTCGGCGTAGGTGCCGTTGGAAAGGCGATCGCCTACGGTCATGTCGGCCGTGCCGTTAAGGATGGGCTCGCAGAGGGCCTTGGCCGCCTCGGCGGGGTAGGTGTCGTCTCCGTCGACCATCAGGTAGCAATCGGCGTCGATATCGCGAAACATCTGGCGGCACACGTTGCCCTTTCCCTGACGGGGCTCAAAGCGGACTGTGGCGCCGTGCTCGGTGGCAATGCGTGAGGTATCGTCCGACGAGTTGTTGTCATAGACATAGACCGTCGCCTGCGGAAGCTCGCGGTGAAAGTCGTCGATGACTTTGCCGATCGTGAGCGCTTCGTTGTAGCAAGGGATGATGACGGCGATGGATTCAGAATTCACTTAATGCTCCTTATACATTCAATCCTAGAAAGTATAGCCGTTTGGGCCTGGCATCCTAAGATGTGGGTTAGTTCTCCAGTTTTGTTGCGCGAATCGTTTGCATGGCCGTCGGGTCTATACTGTTCGTTTGTCAACGATTACGAGTAAAGGAGTTGCATCCGTGTCGGATCAGACAAAGCAACAAGAAACTCGCAGTCTGCCTGCGACGTTTGCTAAGAACGAATTTGAGAAGGACGCGTTTATCCTTCGTCAGCTGGTTACCAAGGATTTTAAGATCAAGTATCGCCGTAGCGTTCTGGGCGTCGCATGGTCGGTGCTCAACCCGCTGCTGATGATGATCGTCATGGCCATCGTGTTCTCGACGATTTTTGGCCAGGGCCGCAATGGCTCAATGACGCCCGAGATGTACCCGCTGTACTTGATCGTGGGTAACATCACCTTTGCCGTCATGTCTGAGTCTACTAACCAGGCCCTGACGTCGATCGTGGGCGCTGCCCCTCTGCTCAAGAAGGTTAAGGTGCACCGCTGGGTTTTCCCGGTGCAGAAGGTGCTCTTCTCGCTGGTCAACTTTGCCTTCTCGCTGGTCGCCGTCGCCATCGTCATGCTGTGGTTCCGCGTTATGCCTTCTTGGCACCTGATTCTGTTGCCGGTTTGCCTGCTGCTGCTTATGTGCTTCTGCATGGGCCTGGGCATGATGCTCTCTGCCCTTACGGTCTTCTTCCGCGACGTTATGCATCTGTGGAGCGTCGTCATTACGGCGTGGACTTACATTACGCCCATCTTCTGGACGACTGACTATATTGCGCAAATGCCGCATCTCGTGCGTATCTTGATGTATGCGAACCCCATGTTCAACTACCTGCAGTTTATGCGCGATATCTTCCTGTTCCAGACTACGCCCTCGCTTATGACGTTTGGTATGTGCGTCGCTTGGGCGGTTCTTGCGCTTATTATTGGCTATACCGTGTTCCATAAGTCCGAGCGCAAATTTATCCTCTACATCTAAGGAGTGCTGTGATGACTGAATCTGTTGTTGATTACAGCGAGCAGCCTCTGGCTGTCGAGGTCGACGACGTCACCATGATCTTTAACATGGCGTCCGAGTCGCTGACCAACCTCAAGGAGTACTTCATTAAGCTTGCCAAGCACGAGCTGTTCTTTGAGGAGTTTAGGGCGCTTAAGCACATCTCGTTTGATATTCATCGCGGCGAGGTTGTGGGTCTGGTCGGCACCAATGGCTCCGGCAAGTCTACGATGCTCAAGATTATCGCTGGCGTTCTTGAGCCTAGCGAGGGCAGCGTTAAGGTGCACGGTAACATCGCGCCGCTGATTGAGCTTGGCGCCGGCTTTGACCCCGAGCTGACCGCCCGCGAGAACATCTATCTGAACGGCGCCCTGCTCGGCTATACCAAGGAGTTCATCGACGCCAACTTTGACGGCATTATCGAATTCGCTGAGCTGCAGAACTTTGTCGATATGCCGCTCAAGAACTTCTCCTCGGGCATGGTGGCGCGTATCGCCTTTGCAATCGCGACGATTACCGAGCCCGATATTCTGATCGTTGACGAGACGTTGTCCGTCGGTGATGTGTTCTTCCAGCAGAAGTGCGAGGCCCGCATCCAGCACTTTATCCAGAGCGGCGAAGTGACGGTTCTGTTCGTTTCGCACTCCATGGAGCAGGTTGAGCGCATCTGCCAGCGTGCCGTTTGGATTGAGAAGGGTGACCTTCGCATGGACGGCCCGGTCAGTGAGGTCTGCAAGGCGTACCGTGAGCAGTTCAACTAGGTTATAATTATTTGCGCCTGACAGGCTTGCGCTTGCTTTGGCGTGCGGTTATTTGCTCCATTAGCTCAGTTGGATAGAGCAGGGGACTTCTAATCCCAAGGTCGACGGTTCGAATCCGCCATGGAGCACCATCGTTTATTAAGCCCGGACCGCTTGGTGGTCTGGGCTTTTTCACATGCCGGTGTTCTTTGTTCTTGCCGGGTATACGTTTAGGCCGAAGCCGTGGCGTGAGCTGCTATTGTGCTGCTGATGTGGATTGGTTATACGGCGCGCCAAAGGGGGCTGGAGCCGAGCGTGAGCAAGCCTCTGCTTATGACGCTGCCAGCATCGTGGCTCTTCGCATCACTCGTACGCTGCGCCTGCGATATCGGTCTGGCATATGTGATTAAGAAGGCATAATGACAGCGGGGAGGACCAACTTGGCCCTCCCCGCTATATCTAGTCTGCCTTCAGGCACTCGGGCAAGACGTTTGCAACTGCATTCATCGCCTGCGGCCTCAGGTACTGCTCATTGAGCTTTGCCTTTTTGTAGGCGTAGCGCGTTTCTGCTGAGTATTTGACCAGCACATCGGTGAAGAACCGCTCCCAACTTAGGTAGTCACGGCTTTCGATATAGCTCGAGGGGTCCTCGAGGATCTTGGGAATGTCGCTACTGGGGATAAGCCCGGAGCGCAGGAGTGTCCACTCGAACGATTCCGGGAGGAACAGGCGAACGTTCTTGTAAACGCGTTGCCCCAATGCTTTTTCGATATAAGGACCGAAGGCTGCTCCGTCTCCAATGGCAAGCACATTTTGTTCGGGGCATTCGTGAATCGTTCGCTTTAGATTTGCTACGCCGGTAGCGGTGTAGCAGGGAATCTCCAACCGGTTGCAAAGAGCGCTGTAAAACTGATAACCAGACTTGCTGTCCTCCACAACCACGGCATCGGGCATTTCGAATCCTACATTTAGATCCTGGTACAGCATGCTTGCCGTGTGGCTGTATATCGGTTTTGTTACCGAGTAGAAGCGCTTATCGCTCTTGCGGCCATTGATTGTCTTACTCGTCGTGTTGGCTAGCTTCAGGATCTCATCAACGCTGTAGGGGAGTTCGTTGGCATCGCGACGAGATATCAGAACAAAATAGTTGGACGAGCCGTTTATGGCTTTGGCGAAGTCCTTTGAGTAGATAAACTCGTTGCCCTCATCTAGAAAGACGATTGAATCTTCGATGATCGACAGCTCGCGTTCCCAGCGTCTGCCGGAAAGCGTTTCGCAAGGTACGTCGCAGCTGAGTGCAACGCCGCTTTCCGGTCCTCGGTCGTTGTAGTCGCGAATCATCGAGATGAGCGTCGTTTTGCCCGTGCCGCTGTTGCCGCGTATAAAGGAAATATTGCGCTTAAACGTGAGTGTGTATTTGACCTTTGCGCGCTCTACGACAACGGTATGCGTTCCCTTCATTACTCATCAACATCCAAAAAGTCATTCGTGGCACCGACAAACTCCTGCATGTTCCTGACGATGCGGCCGTCGTTTTCAATGCGGATTTCAAAGCTCTTCCAGGGGAACTTCATGATGTGGTAAAGGGTTACCAGCACATCCTGCTCTTTGCCAATTTTGAGCAGCCAGCGGGCGCAGTTATCTCCGCAAGTGGATGCATTGAACACCATGTTTGGGAGATTGCGCACCAGCAGCAGCGTCTTAACGCCGCCGGAAAGCTCGAGGGGTGTAATCGAACCGAGCTGTTTACTGATGATGTTGTGGGGGCCGATGAGCTCCGAACCGTCAACACCTTTAATGATCTGTGCGGCCATGGGATCTTCGAACCATGAGTCCAAGTATGAGTTCCTAAAATAGGTCTCTGTATCGTAGATGGAACCGGGGTAATCTCCCAGATGGATGCTTAACATGCGCGTCTCCAGACATTGTGTGACTGCAACGATTATATGTCAGTAATAAATTGCCGGCAGCAGCGAGGTGCTACTGCCGGCGTTGGCTTTATTGGCGTGTGAATCGGCGCTGATGGATTTGCTCGCGAGGCTACTCTTCGAGATGCTCCCTCAGTAGCTCCAGCGCATGTGCGTAGCCCTGGAGGCCTTCGCCCGTGATGGTGGCGAAGCAGGCTAGGCGTGCATAGCTCACCTGGCGGAAGTCCTCGCGCGTCTCTACGGCGCTGATGTGGACCTCCACAGCCGGGATGGCGACGGCTTTAAGGGCATCCAGGATGGCCACGCTGGTGTGTGTGTAGGCAGCCGGGTTGATGACGATGCCGTCGACCTCGCCGTAGGCCTCCTGGATCTTGTCGACGATGCTGCCCTCGTGGTTGGACTGGAAGACCTCGACCTCGTCGAAGCCCTGTGCAGCGCCCGCTTCCTGGCAGATCTGCACTAAGCGGTCGTAGTTGTCGTTGCCATAGATGCCCGGCTCGCGAATGCCGAGCATGTTGAGGTTGGGGCCGTTGATGACGAGTGCTTTCATGGTTGCTTCCTTTGCGGTTGGAAAGCCACCACAAAGGTGCCTGTCCCCTTTGTGGTGGCTTAGGTTAGAGAGCGGGTGGGAGGGTCTCGAGGAGGGCTTGAGCGGTGTTGGCGGCGCAGTCGCGTGAGTCGGTGATGTAGTCGGCCCAGGCGCGGTAGCGCGGCATGCGCTGCTCGGCCAGCTTGTCGATACCGTCGCGGGCGGTGATGGGGCGTCCCTTGTGGGCTAGCTCGTCGAGCTTGCGGTTGAGCATCACGATTTGGCTGTTCTGGTGCAGCAGCGGATAGTTCTCGTCACGCGTGACCACGCCGCCGCCGGTTGAGAGCACCAGGCCGCTGCGCTTGGAGATGTCGGACAGAGCCGCCGTCTCCTGCTCGCGGAAGGCCACCTCGCCGCGCTCGACGATAAAGTCGGCACAGGGCATGCCCAGACGCTCCTCGAGCGCGTGATCCAAGTCGATGTGCTCGCGACCCGTGAGCAGGGCAATCTGCTCACCCACGCGGGTCTTGCCCGAGCCCGGCATGCCGATCAGCGCGATGTTCTGTTCGCGGCGCGACAGGCGCTCTGTTACGTCCAGGATGCGCTCGCGCGGGGTGGCCTGGCCGGTATAGCGCTCGACGGCCTGTGCCGCCTGTGCCACGAGCATCAGCAGACCGCCGATGCAGGGGATACCGCGGCGCTCGGCCTCGAGCATGAGTCCCGTGCGGGCGGGGTTGTAGACAATGTCGATAACGCCTTCGAGCGCATCGAGCCCTTCGAGCGTGCAAGGCGCGTCGGGGCAATGGGGGAACATGCCGGCGGGCGTGCAGTTGACGAGTAGGGCGGCGTCGGACTGCTGCGCGATGTTGCCGTAGTTGACCTCGCTCATGCGGCCCACGGGCACCACGGTGGCGCCAAGGTCGCCGAGCACCATGCTTGCCGTGGTGCCGGCACCACCGGTGGCGCCAAGCACGAGGACTTTCTTGCCGGTAACCTCAACCCCCAGCTCCTCGACCAGGCACTGAAAACCAAAGTAGTCGGTGTTGTCACCGCGCAGGCGCCCGTCGGGCAGGCGCGTGATGGTGTTGACGTTGCCCATGCGCTCGGCGAGCGGGCTCAGCTCGTCCAGGTAGTTCATGACGGCGCGTTTGTAGGGGATGGTCACGTTGGTGCCTTCCCACTCGTTGCCGGTCATAAAGGCCGCGAGGTCCTCGGGCTCGCGCTCAAATCGCACGTACTCGAGCCCAGCGAGCTCTTTGTAGATGGTCGGGGTGTAGCTGTGGCCCAGCACGCGGCCCAGCACGCCGTAGGGGCGGGTTGCGGCGGTATCGGTCATCTAGAGCACCTCCGTGTAGCTGCCAAAGTAGGTGAAACTCTCGCACACGTCGTCGATGGAATCGAGCAGGTCGTCGAGGGCCTTGCTGCCAAAGGGGCAGTCCAGATCAAAGTAGAACATAAACTCAAAGTCGCGGCCGGGGATGGGGCGGCTCTCGAGCTTGATGAGGTTGATATTGAGCGCGTAGAAGCGCTCGAGCACGCGATAGAGCGCACCCGGCTCGTTGGCCGTGGTGATCATGAGCGAGGTACGGTTGGCGCCGGGGTAGACGCGCGGCTCGCGGCTGATGACGACAAAGCGCGTGTAGTTGTTGTCCGAGTCCTGAATGTTGGGCTCCAGCACCTCCAGGCCATAGAGTGCCGCGCAGCTGCGCGAGGCGATGGCGGCGACGTCGGTGCGCTCGGAGTTGGCGACCATCTCGGCCGACATGGCGGTGTTGGGGTACTTGGAGGCGTGCAGATTATGGCCCTCGATATAGCCAGCGCACTGCGCGATGGCCTGACCGTGGCTGTAGACCTCGCGTATGTCCGCGAGCTTGGTGCCGGGCTTGACGAGCAGGTTGTGATCGATCTTGAGGCGAAGCGAGCGCACGATATGGAAGTTGAACTGTGCGAGCAGGTCGTAGACGGCGTTTACCGAGCCGGCGGTTGAGTTTTCGATGGGCAGTACGCCAAACTCGCAAAAGCCGTCGCGCACGGCGCGCATGACGCCCTCGAAGGTCTCGAAGAACGCAATATCCGGCACGTCGAAGAGTTTGCACGCGGCGATCTGGCTATAGGCACCTTCCACGCCCTGGCAGGCAACGGTGGCCGTTTGAGGGAAGGGCGTGTCAAAGGCTGCAGCCGTGGCGTGGGCCTTTTGCGAGACGGTGATGCCCTTGAGCTCGTTGATGTAGCGCTGCTGCTCGGCCTTGCTCATGCTCATGAGGAGACGGAACAGGGTGATGGTCTGGGCCTCGTAGCGCTCGGGCGCACGGCTGGCGAGGTTGTTGAGCTTGGAACGCTCGCGGGCGGGGTCGAAGACGGCCTTGCCCATCTCGATTTTTGACTTGGCGACCTCGGTGGCAATATCCATGCGCTCGACAAAGCTGTTGAGGAGCGTGGTGTCGATGCCATCGATGGCTTGGCGAATATCGGCAAGGTCCATGGAGGCCCCTTTCGCGTAATGGCTGAGTTGACAGTCAACCCAGGTGAGTCGGGTTAGCGCTGTCCGGCGTCTTCTAGGAGGGCGTCCCAGATGGCCAGCGCTGCGGCTGCTTCGGCTACGGGGACGGCGCGCGGGACGATGCAGGGATCGTGACGGCCGTGGATCGAGAGCTCGGCATTTTCCATGGCGTCCATGTCCACCGTCTGCTGCTCGCGGCCAATGGAGGGCGTGGGCTTTACGGCCATACGCCACATGACGGGTGCGCCGGTCGAAATACCGCCCAGGATGCCGCCGGCATTATTGGACTCGACCTCGATCTTGCCGGTCTCGGCGTCGATGCGATACGGATCGTTGTTCTCGCTGCCGCGCATGGCGGCGACGGCAAAGCCCATGCCATACTCCACGCCCTTCACGGCGGGAATCCCAAACGCGATCTGCGCGATGCGGTTCTCGATGCCGTCGAACATGGGGTCGCCGATGCCCGCGGGCAGGCCGTAGATACCGCACTCAACGATGCCGCCGATGCTGTCGAGCTCGTCGCGCGCGGCCAGGATCTCCTCGCGCATGCGACCGGCAGCTGCGGCGTCAATGCACGGCAGGTCGTTCGAAAGGATCGCCTTGCGGTCGGCCTCGCGATAGACCATGTCGTCCATGGGCAGATCGGAGATGCCACCGATCTGCGCGACGTGCGCCATGACCTTGATGCCGCGGGCCTCGAGTGCCTGCAGCGCGATGCCGCCCGCGATGCATAAGGGTGCCGTCAGGCGGCCGGAGAAGTGCCCGCCGCCGGCGACGTCGTGCATGTTGTGGTACTTCACGCGTGCCGGAAAGTCCGCGTGGCCCGGGCGGGGCTTGCGGCGCAGCTCGGAGTAGTCCTTGGAGCGCGTGTTGGTGTTCTCGATGATCGCGGCGATAGGCGCGCCCGTGGTGTGTCCGTCAACTATGCCGGCGATAATGTGGGCGGCGTCGGCCTCGCGGCGCTTGGTCGCGGTCTCGTCACGGCCGGGGGCGCGACGGTCCAAAAAGGCCTGCAGTTGCTCCAGGTCAACGGCGATACCTGCCGGAATTCCATCGAGCGAGCAGCCGATGGCGGGGGAGTGCGACTGGCCGAAGATGCTTACGTGCAAGACGTTGCCAAAGGTCGAGGACATGCTATTCCTCCTCGAGCGTGACCTTGCCGCCCAACAGGCGGTAGTGGTCGAAGAAATCGGGATAGGACTTGTTGACGGCCTCGGCGCCGTGGATCACGACCTCGCCGGTTGCGCGACTCGCGGCGATGGCGGCCATCATGGCGATGCGGTGGTCGTTGTGCGAATCGACCTCGCCGCCGGTAAAGGCATCGACGCCCTTGATGATGAGGTCGTCACCGGCGATGCGCACCTGCGCGCCCAGCGCGGTGAGCTCGCGGGTGGTGGTGACCAGACGGTCAGATTCCTTGATGCGCAGGCGCGCGCAGTCACGGATGAACGTGCGGCCCTGAGCCAGCGATGCCACGGCCGAGATAGCAGGCACCAGGTCCGGAATGTCGTGGGCGCTCATCTCAAAGCCGGCGAGCTTGTCGGACTGGACGGTGGCGGCGTTCGTGGAGCGCACGATGCGGGCGCCAAAGCGCGATAGCGCGGCGAGCACGTTGCGGTCGCCCTGTGCGGAGCTCAGCGACACGCCCTCGACGGTGATGGGGTCGGAGCCGATGGCGCCGGCGCACAGCCAAAAGGCCGCGTTGGACCAGTCGCCCTCGACGGCCACGCTGCCGGGCGTGCGGTACGAGCCGCTGTTCACGCGGAAGTTCGTGACCTCGGGCTGGCCGTCCTTGGCCGGAATACGCTCGACGTTGACCTCGACGCCGAAGGCCTTCATGGCCTGGATCGTCAGGTTGATGTAGGGGCGGCTCTCAATGAGGCCGGTCACCTGCACGCAGGAGGGCTGGGCCAGCAGCGGGGCTGCCAATAGCAGGCCCGAGATGTACTGCGAGCTTACGTTGCCCGGTAGCACAAAGGTGCCCGGGCGCATGCGTCCGCTCGTCTTGAGCGGAAAACCGCCCAGACCGTGTAGGTCGCAGCCGGCGGCGATGATCTCGTCCGAGAGCGGGGAGAGCGGGCGGGCGCCCAAGCGTCCCTGACCCACAAAAGTTGCTTCTGCACCCAGCGCGCAGGCGACAGGCAGCATGAAGCGCAGCGTTGAGCCACTCTCACCGCAATCGAGCGTGCCGCCGGCAAGGGCCTTGAGCAGGCCAAATTCGATGCTCTTCATGGTGGGGTGGACCTGGAAGCCGTCCTCGACGGTCTCGATGCGGGCGCCCAGCGCCGTGAGGCAGCGCACCGTGGCCTCGATATCGGCGCAGGTGGTGTTGCAGGTAACGTGCGTCTCGCCGTTGGCAAGAGCGGCGCAGATGATGAGGCGGTGCGCCATCGATTTGGACGCGATGGCGGGAACGGTGCCCTTGAGCGGGGACGGGGTGATGCGGGCTAACATGCGGAAACGTCTCCCTTCTGGCCGAGGCCCTCGGCAATCAAATCGTGGAAGGTGGAAAGCGGCGTGCGATCGATGCTGCAACGGCCAATGTCGTGCGGAATTACCAGGTCGATGGTGTCGCCCGCGCGCTTTTTATCGTGGAGTGCCTCGGCAAAGACGGCATCGGCATCTAGGTCGCAGCGGGTCTTGAGGCCGTGGCGCGCACAGAGCTCCTCGATGCGGCCAGGCAGCTCTGCGTCGCAAATGCCGTGCAGGGCTGCGGCACGCGTGATAATGCCCATGCCGATCGACACGCAGTTGCCGTGTCCCAGCTCAAAGTGCTCGCAGGCCTCGACGGCGTGTCCGGCGCTGTGGCCAAAGTTGAGGAGCTTGCGCTGATTGGTTTCGCGCTCGTCGGCAACGACCACGGCGCGCTTAATGTCGATATTGCGGGCGATGATGAGCGCCACACGGGCCACGTCGCGGTTGAGTAGCTCCAGCGTGAGCGGGGTCTTCTCCAGCTCGGCGAAAAGCTCCGGGTCGGCGATCACGGCGTGCTTGACGACCTCGCCGCAGCCGTCGGCGAACTGTTCGGGCGTGAGGGTGGCCAGGCACCCCACGTCGGCGATAACCACGCTCGGTTGCCAAAAGGCACCGGCCAAGTTCTTGCCGGCAGCCAGGTCGATGGCCGTCTTGCCGCCGACCGACGAATCCACCATGGCGAGCAGACTCGTCGGGATCTGCACAAACTTGCAGCCGCGCATGTAGGTGGCGGCCACAAAGCCCGCCACGTCGCCCACGACGCCGCCACCGAGTGCCACGATCACGTCGGAGCGCGAAAGCTCGTGCTCGGCCACAAACTCCAAAATGGCAACATAGGTTTCGGCGCGCTTATGGGCCTCGCCGGCCTCGAAGGTGTAGATGCTCACCTCGTACCCTGCGGATTCGAGGCTCTGCTTAACGGGCATCTGGTAGAGCGGGCCCACGTTGGTGTCCGTCACGATGACGGCGCGCGAGCCGCCGGCGGTGGCGCGTACGAGCGGGCCTGCCTGCTCCAGCAAAAACGTGCCCACATGCACCTGGTAGGGGCGTGCGGTGTCGATATCGATGGTAATCGCCATAAGCTTCGGTCCTTTCGACCTGGCGTGATGGGTGGTCTAGTGGGAGGTCTCGTCGTCGAGCGCGCGCTTGATGCGGTCGCCCTCGGCAAGGAGATTCTCCAGATAGCGCTGGTCGCGGTCCTTAAGGGCGCGGCTGTAGGCGCCGAGCGATTCGATCAGATGGTCGATCTCGAAGGCGAGCGCATCGGCGTCGTCGATCATGAGCTCGGACCACATCTGCGGATTGAGGTGCGCCACGCGGGTGAGGTCGCGGTAGCTGCCGGCCGAAAAGCCGTGGTGGACCTGGGCAGTGGGGCTCTTGACGTAGGCGTTGGATACCACGTGCGCAAGCTGGCTTGTAAAGGCGATGACGCGGTCGTGCTCGGCGGCGCTCGTTACGCTGAACTTGCCAAAGCCTAAGGGACGTACCATCTCGCGCACCTGGCCCAAAAGCTCCAGCTTAAGTGCGTCGTCCACTGCGGGCGGTACAAGCACGAGCGGTGCGCCCTGGAACAGGTCGGCGCGGGAATGCGCGTAGCCCGAGAACTGCGTGCCCGCCATGGGGTGCGCGCCCACAAAGTAAAAACCGTGCTCGCGGGCAAGCTCAAAGGCGCGCTCGCACACGATGCCCTTGACGCCCACGGTGTCGATCACCACGGGGCCCATGATGGCCTCGGTGTCGGTGGCGTCGGCGAGTGCCTGGGCGTGCGCCTCGAGCCACTCGATGCAGGCCTCGGGGTAGCATGCCAGGACGATGATGTCGCATTCGCCGAGCGTCTCGTCGTTGAGCTCGCCGGCAACGGTACCCATACTGGCGGCCGTCATGACGTCGTCATCGGGGTCCCAGGCCAGCACGCGGACGCCCGCCTGCGCATAGCCGCGGGCAAAGCTGCCGCCGATGAGGCCCAGGCCCACGATACCGGCGCATCTGGGGCCACCCTGGTTAACGCGTGCGTTTCTCACCGTACCCATGGCCTACTCCTGAACGGTCTCTTGGCAGACGACCTCGCGGATGGCGCGGATGCGGCGCATGGTGTCGTCAAACTGGTCGGGGGTGAGGGCCTGAGCACCGTCGGACCAAGCGTGGCTCGGGTCGTCGTGGACCTCGATCTCCAGACCGTTGGCGCCGCAGGCAGTCGCGGCGAGCGCCATGGGCTCAACATAGCGGGTGTAACCGGTGGCGTGGCTGGGGTCGGCGACGACGGGCAGGTGCGACAGGTGGTGCAGCACCGGCACGGCGTTGAGGTCGAAGGTGTTGCGAGTGCGGGTCTCGAAGGTGCGGATGCCGCGCTCGCACAGGATGACGTTGTCGTTGCCCTCGCTCATGATGTACTCGGCTGCCATAAGCAGCTCGTCGACGGTGCCGGACATGCCGCGCTTGAGCAGGATCGGGGTCTGCGTCTTGCCGACCTCCTTGAGCAGGGGGAAGTTCTGGGCGTTGCGAGCGCCGATCTGCATGACGTCGATCTTCTTGTCGAGGAAGACCTGCACGTCGCGCGGGTCCATGATCTCGGTGACGATCGGCATGTCGAGCTCGGCGGATGCCTCGCACAGCAGGTCCAGGCCGGCGGGACCCATGCCCTGGTAGGCGTACGGGGAGGTGCGGGGCTTGTAGGCGCCACCGCGCAGCATCGTAGCGCCGGCGGCCTTCACGCGGCGGGCGATGCGGATGAGGTTCTCGCCCTCGACGGAGCACGGGCCGGCGATGACCTGGAACTGGTCGCCGCCGATCTTGACGCCGTGGCCGCAGTCGATGACGGAGTCCTCGGGGTGGAACTTGCGGTTGGCGCGCTTGAACGGCTCGGAGACGCGCTGCACGCGCTCGACGACGTCCATGGACTCGAGCAGGAACGGGTCGATCTTGGTCGTATCGCCCACCAGGCCGATGATGGTCTCGTTCTCGCCGCGCGAGACGTCGGTCTTGAGTCCTTTTTTCTCGATCCAGCTGACGATGTGGCTTACGGCCTCGTCGCTGGCGCTCTGCTTTAAAATCGCAATCATGGTGTGCCTCTCACCTCGATGGATAACCCTTGCAAAAACGGCCCGCATCGCGAGCCGTTATATATGTGCATGAGAGTTTATACTATCTGACTCGCTTTTGCCGCCTAAAGCGCACCGTCGCGGCGCGTCTCCCACGTAATTGCAAAGCTTTTTCTATTATTTTGTTAGCCCGTGGCGCACTTGGGTATAATGCCTACCGTTCGCCCTATTAGCTCAGGGGATTAGAGCGTCTGCCTCCGGAGCAGAAGGCCGTTGGTTCGAATCCAACATGGGGCACCATCGAACGTAAGACCGTCCGAACCTCGCATGGTCCGGGCGGTTTTCTTATACCGACGCGACGTGATGGGACGTGGTATGGCAACAACGGATATCGAGCGCGGACTCTCGACCGCCGAGGTCGAGGAGCGCATCGCCGCCGGTAAGATCAACCGCAACATGGAGCTCAAGACCAAGTCGGTCCGCGAGCTCATCATCGAGAACCTCTGCACGCTGTTTAACTTGATCAACGTGGTCTTGGCGATTTTGGTGTTGCTGACCGGTTCGTTTAAGAACCTGACGTTCCTGTTCGTGGTGTTCTTGAACACGGCAATTGGCGTCATTCAGTCCATGCGTTCTAAGCGGATGGTCGACAAGCTTACGCTGCTCACCTCTAAGAAGGCCATCGCGGTGCGCGACGGCGCCGAGGTGGAGCTCGACCTGGACCAGATCGTGCTCGACGATATCATTCGCCTGGGGCGCGGTGACCAGATTCCCGCCGACGCCGTGGTTGTGTCTGGCGAGGCGCTCGTCAACGAGAGCCTGCTGACGGGCGAGAGCGACCTCATTAAGAAACAGCCAGGCTCCGAGCTCATGAGCGGCAGCTTTATCGACTCGGGCCTGCTGCGCGCCCGCGTGATCCATGTCGGCGCCGATAACTACGTGGCAAAGATCAATAACGAGGCCAAATACGTCAAAAAGGTCAATTCCGAGATCATGAACGCACTGAACGCCATCGTGCGGTTCGCGAGCATTATCATGATTCCGCTTGGTCTGGCGCTCTTTGCCTCGAGTGTGAGCGAGCTGTGGGATGCTGCGGGGACCCCGGGTGATAGCGCGCTTTCCTGGTGCTTCTCCGAGCTGCTGGCTGGTCGTGTGCCTTCTTCGGCGCTGCTGTCCACGGTGGGTGCCCTGCTGGGCATGATTCCGCAGGGCCTGGTGCTGCTGACCTCGTCGGTGCTCGCGATCGCCACGGTGCGCCTGGCGCGTCGCAAGGTGCTGGCACAGCAGCTCTACTGCATCGAGACGCTCGCGCGCGTCGACGTGCTGTGCCTGGACAAGACGGGCACCATTACCTCGGGCCGTATGGAGGTCGAGGGCACCTACCCGCTGCCTGTTGAGGGTGTTGGCTTTGGCGCGGACTCGGACGAGGCAGCTGTCCCTGTCGAGACCACGGTGCTCGACTTTGCGCTTGCCAACGTGGCACGTGCGACCTCGGCGGATGCCAACGAGACCTGTCAGGCGCTGCTCAACTACTACGCCGATCGTCCGGTCGAGGTGTCCGAGCCGCTGTCGGTCATTCCGTTCTCGTCGTCCAAAAAGTGGAGCGGCGCGTCGTTTGCGCAGGGCTCCTATGTGATGGGTGCCGCGCAGTTTGTGCTCTCTGATCGCGCATTTGCGCAGGTCGAGAATCGTGTGGCCGAGCTTGCCGACACTTGCCGCGTGCTTGTGGTAGCCCGCGTGGACGGCTTTACGCCCGACGGCGATATGGTGGGCGAGGCCGAGCCCGTGGGCTTTGTGACCATTCGCGATGAGATTCGCACCTCGGCGGCCGAGACTATCGGCTACTTTAACGAGCAGGGCGTGACCCTCAACGTGATCAGCGGCGACGACCCGCGTACGGTGTCGTCGATCGCGTGCGTGGTGGGCGTGCCGGGCGCCGATGCCTACGTCGACGCTACGACGCTCGATACGCCGTCCAAGATTGATGCGGCGGTGGACCGCTATCACGTCTTTGGGCGTGTGACGCCGCAACAGAAGCGCGAGCTCGTACAGGCGCTCAAGCGCCGCGGGCACACCGTGGCCATGACGGGCGACGGCGTCAACGACGTGCTGGCGCTCAAGGAGGCCGACTGCTCCGTGGCGATGGCCGCCGGCTCCGATGCCGCGCGCAATGTGGCCGAGATCGTGCTCGTCGATAACGACTTTGCCTCGATGCCCGCTGTGGTGGCCGAGGGCCGTCGTTCCATCAATAACCTGCAGCGCTCTGCCGCGCTCTTTCTGACCAAGACGCTTTTCTCGATGGGCCTGGCGGCGCTGTGCATCGCGCTGCCGCCGTATCCCTTCGAGCCCATTCAGATGACGCTCATCAACTTCTTCTGCATCGGCGCGCCGGGCTTTGTGCTGGGCCTGGAGCCTAACAACGCCCGCGTGAAGGGGTCGTTCTTGACCAACGTGCTTAAGCGTGCGCTGCCGGCGTCGATTGCGGTCATTTTGGCCGCGGCGCTCGATATCTTTGTGGCGCGCGTATTTGGCTTTAGCCAGCTCACGCTGTCTACGATGTGTCTGCTTACGTCGTGCGCGGCGAGCGTCAGCCTGATCTGGCGCATCTCGCAGCCTCTCACGCCCATACGTGTTGTGCTCTTTGTGTTTGTAGTCGCCGGCATCCTGGTGGGCGTTATCGGATTCCCGGAGCTACTGTCCATTGCCAACCTGTCGATGGGCCAGATGGTTATCTTGGCTGTTATCGTGGTCTTTACCTGCTCGGTGTTCTTTAAGCTCGCTACGATGATGGATTCGCTCAAGCCGCGTCGTCGTCATGCCGCAACTGGTTTTGGCCGTGGTGTGCGCGTCCACCTGGGTCGCGGTGGCGGCAAGGTGAGCTCGACGGGTTCGACGGCCGAGCGTTTTGCCAAGCGCGTCGCCGCCGACATGGCGCAGCGCCGCGAAGATCGCACCGCTCGCGAGGCCGAGGCCCGTGCACTCGAGGGCGTGGCCCAGGCCCAGCCCAAGAACAAGAAGGGTGCCGGAGCCAAGCGCTCTCGCGTGACCAAGTCCGCCCAAGGCATCAAAGTCTCGATGCCAAGCAAAAAGAAGAAGTAACTACGCGCCCTGGCGATGTTGAATTGGTGCCTTGTTCCTGTGGGGCCGTGGCGATGTTATGCTCTAACCTCGATTGTTTGAATTGCTTCGAAAAGAGGATGCCGTGATCTGCCCGCATTGCCTTAAGACTATCGAGGACGGCGCCTCGTTCTGTCCCTACTGCAACGCCTATGTGGGTCCGGGCGATGGTCCCGAGCACACCGAGTTCGTGTTCTGTGAGGGCTGCGGTGCCCGTCTTTCTCCGCATGATCGTACGTGCCCCAAATGCGGACGCCCCGCTCCGGGTATCCTCTCCGAGGACGCGGCCGCATCCGACCTGGCAGCGGGCCGCACGGCAGGCTTTCCGCGCCTAACGCAAGAGCAGATCGATACCGAGGTGCCTCATGCGCCGGCCTCTGCCGCTGCGGTGCTTTCGGACGCCGCCGATCCTAACGAGACCTGCGTGCTGCCGGCTTTCGATAAGGATTTCGGTATCCCCAAGGTCGATATTCCCACGCCGGTTTCCTTGCATGACGATGCTCAAAAACCCAAGCGCAAGGTGCATCCCGACGAGGACGCCTATCACAAGCACAAGCGTCATATTCCCAAGCCGCTCATCGTCATCGCGGTCCTTGCCGTCGTTTGCGGCGGTGCCTATTGGTTCGTGACGGCCGATCCCATGGGTGTCATGCCTGGCTTCTATGACCAGTTTGGTCAGGCCGCGCAGACGACCTTCCCTCCGCGCCAAAAGGGCGAGGCGCCTGAGGACGATACCAAGCAAGACGATTCTGCCGAGGTGGTCCAGGAAGAAACCGTGCTCACCGATGACCAGCTCTATACCAGGCTCGACGGTCTGTATCAGACCATCGTGTCCTACGGTGACGAGGACCAGATCGGCGAGGTCATCGATTCCTTTAACAACGGCTATCTCCGATCGCCGCTGTCCACCCGTCAGGAGCTGTCGCAGAGTGCTTACGCCCTGCGCGACCAGATCAAAAAGACGCAAGATGAGCTTAACAACCTTAAGTATCAGGACGATACGGTCTATGTGGATGACATCGCCCACTTAAAGCAGCTTGCCGAGTGGATGTATGAGCGCGTCGACGTAATCTGCCAGAGCTGGGATATCTCGCTGGCCATTCCCGATGGCGAGTCGATGAGTTCCCACCAAAGCGAGATCCTGGCGCCCATCGCACAGGGCGGCAACAGCGCGCTGAATCAGTACGACGCCAACGTGGGCTCCTGGAAGCCGCAGCAGCGTTCCTAAAATTAGTTCGCCATAGTCGGCATAACCTACGTGCGCAATTGATGTAAGCGCATGCTTATTGCTACAATTCGTACAAATATGCTTTAAACGCACGAGGAAGGAACCACATGTTTGGTTTTAAGAAAGAGCTCTACACGCCCGAGTATCAGCTTGCCGGCGACGAGTGCGCCGTTATCGAGACGTCGAAGGGTACCATCAAGGTCAAGTTTGACGGTGAGGGCGCTCCCATTCATGTCGCGAACTTCTGTGAGCTTTCCACGATGGGTTTCTATGATGGCCTTAAGTTCCATCGCTATGTGCCCGGCTTTGTCATTCAGGGCGGCGACCCCAATACCCGCGATATGTCCGGCGCCGACGTCGCTGCCGGTCTTGAGGGCCCCGACGGCATGCCCGGTACCGGTGGCCCCGGCTACTGCATCAAGGGCGAGTTTGCCACCAATCCGCGCAACAGCCATGTCGATGGTGCCCTTGCCATGGCACGCTCCATGGACCCCGATTCCGCGGGTTCGCAGTTCTACTTCTGCCTGGGTGCCCAGCATAACCTCGATTCCGGTTACACCGTCTTTGGTACCACGGTCGAGGGTCTCGATGTGATTTCGCAGCTGCGTGCCGGCGACGAGATCGTCCATGTCGAGATCGTTCACGAGTAAAGGGGACTTCCTTGAATAGCCAGCTGATCCAACAGGGCCGCGCCGCTTACCGCGCGGGTGATTTTTCCGCTGCAGCCCAGATGCTTGGGGCGGCAAAAACTCCCGATGAGATTATGGGCGAGGCCGATCACCTTCGTGGTAACGCCTTGATGCACCTGGGCATGTATGCCGAGGCCGCCGAGGCCTATGCCGCCGCCCTCAACGACGGCACCTACGGCAAGCGCGGCGCACTGCTCACCAACCGCGGCAAGGCGCTCGCCGCCGTGGGCGACTACACGACGGCCGCCCAGGCGTTCTCTGCTGCTACGCAGGATGCTTCCTATGCCACGCCGTTCAAGGCCTATCTGGGCCTGGGTAACGCGCTGTTCCAGTCGGGCGACTATGCCAACGCGGGTACTGCCTTCCGTCAGGCTGCCATCGACGGCGCCAATCCGGCTCCTGCCGCCGCACTCGGCGAGCTCGGTCGTTGCTTCATTAAGCTCGGCCGTCCGGCGGATGCCGTGGAGACCTACCGCACGGCTATCGACTTTGCCGGTCCCCGCGACGACACGCGTGCGCTCAACGCCGGCATGGGTCAAGCGCTTTCTGCCGCCGGCCGCCCCTCCGACGCACTCGACGCCTTTAACGCCGCTACTGCCGATGGCATCTACCAGCTCACCTCCGAGCAGGCCGATGAGCTTGCCCGCGTGCACGATTCGCTTGCCGCACTGTCTGCCCAGACGGCTATGGCCACGGCTCCGGCGCCCGCGATGGACGCTCCTGCCGTTGATCCGCTCGATCCTACGGGCGCGACCGGCCAGTTTATGCCCGATCCCTCGGACACCGGCTTCTTTACGCTGTCCGAGTCCGAGATGGTCCAGCAGGACCGTCAGGATCGTAAGCAGGCCAAGGTCCGTCGTCGCCATCGCCACACGGGCCTCAAAGTCTTCATCGTGCTGCTTCTGCTCATCTTGATCGCCGCGGGCGGTCTGGGCTTTGCCTACACGCGCGGCTTTGGCTTCCCGTCCCAGGAGTCTGTCGTTACCGATCTGTTCCAGGCTGCCGGCGACGGTGACACCGCAAAGGCCGAGTCTTGCCTGGCATCGAGCCTGTCCGAGGACGCTAAGTCGATGATCATCTCCTCGATTCCGCAGGGTGCCACCGTGTCCGTCGAGGGCATGGATCAGTCCATGACCGAGACGACCGCCAAGGTGAAGGCTTCGCTGTCCAAGGGCGGCGAGCAGGAGTACACCGTCAAATTCGTGCGCTCCGACAACCATATCGGCTGGGCCGTTTCCTCGCTCGATATGGATTTCTCGGCTGCTGACAACCAGTAGTGACCTTATGGGATTTAGCTTTGCCCGGCGCTTCACCGCAAGTGAGGTGCCGGGCTTGCGCTAGTATGATGAGCTAGTAGTTTTCCAGCAATCATCCAACACATCAGGAGTTGCGTTGTTTTCTTTGATGGATATGTTCTTCGGTAGCTATGCGGGCGATCTTGCCATCGACCTCGGCACCGCAAATACGCTTGTCTCCGTGCGCGGCAAGGGCATCGTCATCCGCGAGCCCTCCGTCGTCGCCATCGACAAGAACGACGAGCGCATCCTGGCGGTCGGTATCGAGGCAAAGCGCATGCTCGGCCGTACGCCCGGCAACATTGTGGCCGTTCGTCCCCTGAAGGACGGCGTCATCGCCGACTTCGACGTTACCGAGGCCATGCTTCGCTACTTTATCGACAAGGCGTCCGAGAAGCGCTATCCGTGGACTCCGCGTCCGCGTGTTGTCGTCTGCGTTCCCTCCGGCGTCACGTCGGTCGAGAAGCGCGCTGTCTTTGAGGCCACGATCCAGGCCGGCGCTCGCCAGGCCTACCTGATCGAGGAGCCCATGGCTGCTGCTATCGGCGCCGACCTGCCTGTCGAGGAGCCCACCGGCTCCATGGTCATCGACATCGGTGGCGGTACCACCGAGGTTGCCGTTATCGCTATGGGCGGCATCGTCGTCTCGCAGTCCATCCGTATTGCCGGCGACGAGTTCGATCAGGCCATCCTCACGCACGTTCGCGATGCCTACAACCTTGCCATCGGCGAGCGTACGGCAGAGGACATCAAGATCAAGGTCGGTTCCGCCGTGCCGCTCAAGGACGAGCTCGACGTCGAGGTCAACGGCCGCGACGTGATCACCGGTCTGCCCAAGACCGTGCGCATCGAGAGCGAGGAGATTCGTCGCGCGCTCAACAAGCCGCTCGACGAGATGGCCAAGGCCGTCAAGGACGCACTCGACGCTACGCCTCCCGATCTTGCCTCGGACCTTATGTACTACGGCATTTTGCTGACTGGTGGCGGCGCGCTGCTGCGCGGTCTCGACGTGCGCCTGCGCGATGAGACCGGTGTTTCGGTCAACGTCAGCCCCACGGCGCTCGATAACGTCGTTAACGGCTGTGCCCGCGTGCTCGAGGCCAATGCGTTTGATGGCGGCTTCGTCCAGACCAATGCTTAATTTCCAAAAGGTGGATTCCATTTGGCACGATCTTCGGGTTTCTCCACAAATCTGAATACCAAGCGACAATCAACGGGTATGCGCCCGTTGATTGTTTTCAGCCTGATTTCGGTGTTGCTGCTCACGTTTTACATCCGTGAGGGCGAGGCAGGGCCGATTCATGCCGTGCGTTCGGGCGTAACGACGATTACCTCTCCGGTGCGCTTTGTGGGCTCGGCTGTGGCGGCTCCCTTCAATGCGATTGGCAACGTGTTCTCTAACCTAACGGCGTCGCAGGACACGCTCGACGAGCTCAAGAAGCAAAATGAGGAGCTGACCTCTAAGGTCGCCGAGCTTTCTGAGGCTCAAAAGACTGCCGAGCGCCTGGAGGGCCTGGTCGGGCTGCAATCGACCTACAACCTCAAATCGACCGCAGCTCGTATCGTTGGTGCCTCCGGCGATGCCTGGACCTCGACCGTTACCATCGACAAGGGCTCTGCCGACGGCCTTACCATCAACATGCCCGTGACGAGTTCTGCCGGTGTTATCGGCCAGATTATCGAGGTATC
This sequence comes from uncultured Collinsella sp., assembly GCA_937937835.1. GTDB lineage: Bacteria > Actinomycetota > Coriobacteriia > Coriobacteriales > Coriobacteriaceae > Collinsella. The sequence continues at coordinate 5,561 of CALDBJ010000111.1, read as the reverse complement.
GGCCAAGACCTCTACCGTGCGCCTGATTGGCGACGAGAACTCGGGCGTGTCCGCCATGGTGCAGGACACGCGCGCCCAGGGTATGCTGCAGGGTCAGGCTGACGGCACGCTGCGTCTTGAGTACGTGAGCGTCGACTCCGATGTTAAGGTTGGCGATATCATCGTGACCTCTGGCATCGGTGGCGTGTTCCCCAAGGGCCTTCCGCTTGGCACCGTCTCGTCGGTTGAGAAATCGGCAAACGACGTGTACTACACCATTGTGGTGCGCGCTCAGACCACGGCCGAGAACAACGAGGAAGTGCTGGTCATCACCTCGCTGACCGACGAACAGTCGGCCTCGGATGAGGACGTGAGCACGGCCAACAGCACGCCGCAGGGAACGTCGCGCGATGCTGCGACCAAGACGAAGGACGAGAGCTCGGATGACAGTTCCGACACGTCCGAGACGACCGATTCTGGCTCGAGCGAATAGGGGGCATGTCCATGGATCTACACGAGCAGGGGATGAGCTCCCGCACGTTTGTAATCGCCGCCATTGTGTGTGTGCTGCTGCAGGCAGGCCTGGCACCGCAGATCTCCATTGCGGGAGGTCGCGTCAACTTCATGATTATCCTGGTGTGCCTAAGCGTGTTCTCGGGCGACCCGACCCGTGCCGTCGTGTGCGGTTTTTGCAGCGGCTTGTTTTATGACCTGTCCGCTGCCGTGCCGGTGGGCGTTATGTCGCTCCTGCTGACCGTGGGTTCTTTTGCCCTGGTGCACAGCGCCGTCGGTCAGACGGGCGGTACCCCGAGTGCGCGCGGCGTCACCGTGGGCGCCTTTGCGCTCGTCATTAATGTGATCTACAGCATCATCTTGCTGTTTATGGGTTTGGAGACGAGCTTTGTCGTGGCGATCTTCGGCCATGCGCTGCCGTCCTCGATCCTGACGGGTCTGGTTGCCATTCCGTTTTTGATGTCCGGCGTCGTGCCGCAGTCCGGCTATGGATTCTCCGCACGTGGCGGACGCCAGACGGGTATGCGCTTTAAGCCCAAGACCCGCAAGCTCAAATAGGGGAGGCCCGTAGATGTCTTCCCAGATGACGGTTATTATCGCCGGTATCGTGCTGGTTGTGGCCATCGTGGTCGCGCTGGTCATCATGCGTCGAGGCGATTCCCGTTTTACCTACGATACACAGCATGGAACGGCCCCGCGCGCCACCGAGGGCGAGGGCAATACCGCGGCGACCGCCTTTAAGGGCCGCTTTTCCATCCTCACCACGGGTGTGGGCGCGATGTTTGCGGCACTTGCCGTCAAGCTGTGGGGCATGCAGATGGTCTCGTCGGACTATTACGAGAAGCAGGCCAATAGTAATCAGACTCGCACCGTTACCACACCCGCTGTGCGCGGCCGCATCCTCGACCGCAATGGCGTGGCGCTTGTCCAGAACCGTCCCTCACTTGCTGTCGTGGCCTACCGCGACCTTGCCGAGGATGAGGTTCTGGTTCGCCATCTTGCCAACGTGCTTGGAATGCCTTATGTGGCGGTCCTTCGCAATATTCAGGACAATACAGAGGGCGCTCAGAGCCTGCATACCATCGCGACGGACGTCCGTCGCTCCACGGTTGCCTATATCAAGGAACACGCCGGCGAGTTCCCGGGCGTCAAGATTGCCGAGCGTACCGAGCGCCAGTATCCATACGGCGAGACGGCATGCCATATCTTGGGCTATACCGGCACCATTACCTCCGAGCAGCTCGAGGCCCAGAATAAGAAAACCTCTGGCGATGATGATGCTTCTGCTGGCAAGATTACGTACCAGTCGGGCGATATCGTGGGCCAGGCGGGCGTTGAGAGCTACTACGAAAACCTGCTGCAGGGTATTCGTGGCGAGCAGACCGTCAAGGTCGATGCCTCGGGCAATGTGACCGGTCAGGCCGGCGCCGTGCCCGCGAAGGCCGGCTCCGACATTAAGCTCACGCTCGACCTTAAGATCCAACAGGCCTGTGAGACGGCGCTGGCGAGCGCTATCGAGCTTGCCAAGACCACTGGCTACAGCAATGCCGGCAACGGCGCTGTGGTGTGTCTCGATCCCAACAATGGCGAGATCCTGGGCATGGCGAGCCAGCCCAAGTTCGATCCGTCCGTCTTTATCGGCGGCGTCTCAAATGACGTGTGGACCGAGCTCAATGATGACAAGGGTTCGCACCCGCTGCTCAACCGCGCCATTAGCGGACAGTACATGTCGGCCTCGACCATCAAGCCGCTCTCGGCACTGGCCGGTCTTGAGTTTGGAACCTACACTTCAACGCAGACAACCAACTGCACGGGTTATTGGACGGGTCTGGGCAAGGCTTGGGGCAAGCGCTGCTGGCTGACGTCTGGCCACGGCACCATGACGCTGCAGTCGGGTATCGCCAACTCGTGCGACCCCGTCTTCTACGACATGGGTAAGGCGTTCTTTTATGACGAGCAACATCCCGAGGGCCTGCAGGAGGTCTTTCGTCGCTGGGGCCTAGGCAAGACCTGCGGTATCGATCTGCCGAGTGAGGGCGCGGGTCGTATTCCCGATGCCGAGTGGAAAGAGTCATACTTCACCGACGCCTCTGCCGAGGACCGCAAGTGGAATGCCGGCGATATGACCAACATTGCTATCGGCCAGGGCGACATCCTGGTGACGCCCCTGCAGATGGCGTGCGCCTATATGGGTCTTGCCAACGGCGGCAAACAGTACGTGCCTCACGTATTTTTGTCTGCCGTGTCGCGCGATGGCGACGGCGATGCCTATAAGTACAACGGCAAGGGCAAGAAGAAGCGCCTGGAGGCCAAGATCAACAGCGATTCGGATTTGGCTCTTGTTCGCAACGGCATGCACGACGTGATTTACACGGCATCGACGTCCCTGGCGGCGCACTTTGGCACCCTGACGCCGCAGGTATACGGCAAGTCGGGCACGGGCGAGAAAAGTGGCGAGGACGAATACGCGTGGTTCTGCGCCTATGCACCGGCCGATGATCCCAAGTATGTCATCGCTACCGTCCTGGAGCAGGGCGGCGGTGGCTCAGATACCGCGATGCATGTCGTGCGCGACGTGCTCGGCGTGATTTATGACGAGCCCGATACCTCTTCGGCCTCGGGCGATTCTTCGGTTCGATAGGAGGTTGCGATGGATTTTTCTCCGGCGGATCTGTTCCGTTCAACCAAGACCGGCTCTCGCAGCAGCCTGGACCGCGTCAACAAGCAACTTTCGGCCTCGCGCGGCACGTTTCGCCAAAAGGTGCATATCGGTGTGCTCGTGGCCACTGTGGCGCTCGTCGCCTACGGTGCCATCATCATCTGGTCGGCTTCGCAGTTTAAGGCCGATGCTTCGTTCTCACGCCATCTGCTGGGAATCGGCATCGGGGCGGTGCTGGCGGTGTTGGTCTGGCGTACCGACCTGCGCGGTATTTCCAATTTCTCGACGGCGTTGCTCGTCATCGACCTGATCGTGATCTTCTCGCCCAAGATTCCGGGCCTGTCCTATACGGGCGGTCTGGGCATGACGGGCTGGATCAAGATTCCCGGTATCGGTTTGACGTTCCAGCCGGTTGAGCTTGCCAAGCTCATCACCATCTTCTTTATTGCTACGCTTGGCTCGCAGTATAACGGTCGCATCGATACCGTTCGCGACTACGTCAAGCTCTGCGGCATGCTGTCCATTCCGTTTTTGGCCGTCGTTGCCATGGGCGACCTGGGCTCGGGCCTGGTTGTGTTGGTTTCGGGCGCCATCGTCATTTGTATGAGCGGCGCACGCCGCGAATGGGTGCTGTCGACCCTGGCCCTGCTCGTGGGCCTGGTGGCCCTCGTTCTGGCGCTCGATTCGGTTTTTGATTCGTTGCTCGGCCACGATGTGCTCATCAAGCAGTATCAGATGAACCGTCTGACGGTCTTTATCGACCCCGATAATGCCGATTCGGACGATGCCTACAACCTGCAGCAGTCGTTGATCGCGGTCGGCTCGGGCGGCTTCTTTGGTAAGGGTTTGGGCCATGCGACGCAGTCGGCCGGCGGCTTTCTGCCTGAGTTCCACACCGACTTCGTCTTCGCCTTCCTGTCCGAGACCTTTGGCTTTTGCGGTTCCTTTTTGCTCCTGTGCCTCTACGTGCTGCTGATCTTTTCGACGATTCGCGTCGCCTTTAAGTGTGAGTCGCTGTTTTTGCGTCTTTCGTGTGTGGGCATCGTTGGCATGTGGGCGTTTCAGACTTTCGAAAACATCGGCATGTGCATCGGCATGATGCCGATTACCGGTATTCCGCTACCGTTTATTAGCTTCGGTTCGTCTTCGATGATGATTCAGCTGCTGACGGTGGGTATCGTACAATCCATATGGCGGCATCGTTCGGGCGCCGCGTAACCGCTGGAGGGGTTTGCTATGAAAATTCCCGTAGATAAGCTGACCCGCGCTTTTAAGATGGGCGCGTCCGTTAAGAAGGATTCCGATACGCCGGTGCGCGTCTCGGTCTATCTGGATTCGTCCGCCTCGCGCTTTCTGGCCGAGACGGTGCGTGACGCCTTTGTGCCGCAGACGACCTCGGGCATTGTGCGCGTCGAGCGTCTCGGGGAGGAGCGAATTGCTCCAAAGACCGATACCGATGTGGTGCTGGTGCTCTCGTGTGGTTCCGACCGCTTGGAGAGTGCCGTGCAGGAGCTCGTGATCGCCGGCGCGCCCGTGTGCGTGCTTGCCGAGTCTGCTGTGGAGGTGCCGTTTATCGAGGAGTCCACGCCCATGCTCGGCGTGGTAGCGGCAACCGATAAGACGTATCTGCTCGAGACGCTTGCCCGCTGGATTCTCGATCGCACCGACAAGGAAACGGCTTTTGCGGCGAACTTTGCCTTCATGCGCATCGCGGCCGCCAATCGTATCATCACCTCGTGCGCGCTCACCAATATGGCGACCGGCGCGCTGGTGTTTTTGCCGGGCGCCGATTATCCCGTTATGGCGCTGGCGCAGGTGGGCATGCTCTTTGAGCTCGCTGCCGTCTTTGGACGCGGCATTAAGCCCGAGCGCGGCTACGAGGTCGCGGGCGTGCTTGCCGGCGGTCTTGTGATCCGCGCGGTCACCCGCGCGCTCGTCAAGCAGACGCCGCATATTGGGTTTGCCGTCAAGGCGCTCACTGCTGCCGCGGGCACCTATGGCATGGGCCGTGCGCTCGTTTCGCTCTACGAGCGCGATGTCGACTACAGCCGTGCCAACGAGGTGGTCACTGCCGCGTTCTCCCGCGTTCGCGATCTGGTGACCACGGTCGCGGGCGCTACCCGTCCTATGGCGTCCTATCAGGACGCATCAGATCTCGCTGCTTAGGGGTTTTCCGTTGCGCGTTGCATACCAAGATTGTTTTCATTTAATTGAGCCGTTGCTCGCCAAGGTCGAGAAGCCGAGTCGCTATATCGATCACGAGTGGGGTACGCTTTCCAAGGCCGATGCCGACTACCGTTGCTGCCTGATCTATCCGGATGTGTACGAGGTCGGTCTGCCCAACCAGGGTATCGCCATCCTCTACAACATCCTTAACCAGGCTGAGGGCATCTCCTGCGAGCGTGGCTAT
>CALDBJ010000110.1 GCA_937937835.1 uncultured Collinsella sp. | reverse complement strand
CACTGCAGCTTGACGATCGGAGCGAAGCCCTTCATTAGCTTTTTAGTCTGGCCAGTCTTTTCGAACTGGACCTCGATCATGTCTCCAGCGACCGAGATCACGGTGCCCGTGCCAAAGGTCTTATGGCTCACGGTATCGCCCGCGGCAAAGTCCTGCGATGCGCTGGCGCGATCGACCTTGCGCTCCACCGTCGGGGACACCTTGGACGAGGGCTTTTTGGCTCGCGGCGCGCCCGAGCCAAAGGTCGAGGCAACACGGCCGGCGTCGGGCGAAACCCCACGATGGCGCTCGGTCCCGTAACTGCTGCCGCCAAAGAAGTCGTCAAAGCTCGATCCGCCGCGCGAACCGGAACCGCCGGTCGAACGCGTATGCGAACCGAACACCTTGCCGCCATACATATCCGAGCCCATGCCCGAGCCAAAGGTGCCGTGACGGTCGCCGCGCTTCTCCCAGCCCGTGCCCTCAAAACCGGCAGAACCGATACCGCTAAACTCGATATCCTCAAACGGAATCTCGTTGAGGAAGCGCGAACGCGGGTTGGCAGAGGTCGATCCGTAGGTGCGACGCGTTGCCGCATAGGTCAAGAACAGGCGCTTACGGGCGCGTGTGATAGCGACGTAGGCCAGGCGACGCTCCTCCTCGAGCTTGCCCGGATCATCGCTGCCGCCAAAATCGTGCACGTGCGGGAAGATACCCTCCTCCATGCCGGCCACGAACACCGCGGGGAACTCCAGGCCCTTGGCGGAGTGGATGGTCATCATGGTGATGGCATGCGTTTCGCCGGCCAGGGAATCCAAGTCGGAGCGCAGGGCCAGCCACTCCATGAGTGCCGGCAGCGCCTTGCAGGTGAGCGGACCGTAGGTGCGCTCGATCTCGTCGGCATGCACGGCGCCCGCCGGCAACTCCGTCGGCGCGGCATACGCGTTGCCCGCGATGGCGGCGGCCAGGGCATCCTGCGGAGACAGCGCCGGGGCGGCCAAGCTATCGAGCGGATTGGAACCTGCGGCATCGCGCGCGCCGACGAGTGCCTCAAACGAGGATGCCGGGGCAGACGGCCCCGGTTCGGGCGCAGGTGCGCTCACCACGACGGGCTCGGACTCGGTGCCGGCAGGCACGTCGGCAACACCAGCCGCGCGCAGCTCTTCCAAGCTCTCGAGCGTACCCTCGATATCCTCGTGCGTCTCTTCAAATTCGGCAGCGACGCCCAGGAATTCCTGGATGTTCTCGGCGCGACTCTCGGACTCCATGGTGCCCTCGGCGCGAAACGCCTGCAGCAGGCCCGTCTTATCGACGATCATCTCGACAACATCCTTGAGCTCGCCGTCCATGCGGCGACCTTCGCGCACCAGCGACACAAAGCTCGACAGGCCGTTGCGGACCTTGGCGCTAAACATGCCCGTCTCAGCGCACGCGATCTCGCAGGCCTGGAAGAACGAGCAACGGTTGTCGCGCGCCAGCTGCTCAATCTTTTGGATCGAGGTGGAGCCGATACCGCGGCGCGGCGTATTGATGACGCGCTTGACGCTCATCTCGTCGGCCGGGTTCACGATCATCTTGAGGTAGGCCATAACGTCGCGGATCTCAGCACGGTCGAAGAATCGCGTGCCGCCCACGATCTTGTAGGGCACGCCCGCGCGCAGGAACATATCTTCGAGAATGCGCGACTGGGCGTTGGTGCGGTAGAACACGGCGATGTCGTCGTAGCTCGTACCCTTGGCATGCAGCTTTTCGATCTCGCCGGCAATCCAGCGGCCCTCGTCGCGCTCGTCGCTCGCCTGGAAGGCCTGGATCTTCTCGCCGTCGCCCTCCGCCGTAAACAGGCGCTTGTCCTTGCGCTGCGAGTTATGGCGCACCACGGCGTTGGCGGCGCTCAGGATATGACCCGTGGAGCGGTAGTTCTGCTCCAGTTTGACGGTCTTGCAGTCTTTAAAGTCCTTCTCAAAATCCAGGATATTGGTGATGTCGGCGCCACGCCAGCTATAAATGGACTGGTCGTCGTCGCCCACGACCATGAGGTTTTGGTACTTGGCGGCCAGCAGGTTGGCGATCTCGTACTGGACGTGGTTGGTGTCCTGATACTCGTCGACGCTAATGTAGCGAAAGCGCTCTTGGTACTTTTCGAGCACCTCGGGGCGGGTGCGCAGCAGCTCGAGCGCGCGCACGAGCAGGTCGTCAAAGTCCATCGCGTTGGCGGCGCGCAGGCGGCGCTCCAGCTCTAGGTAGACCTGCGCGGCCTTTTTGTCGTTGGGGCTGTCGGCGGATTTGAGCATGTCCTCGGGCCCGATCATGGCGTTTTTAGCCGAGCTGATCTTGCTGCGGATCATGTTGATGGGGAACTGCTTTTGCTCAATGCCGAGCGCCTGCATAATGTCACGCACCATGCGCTTTGAGTCATCGTCGTCGTAGATGGTGAACTGACCGGTGTAGCCCAGCAGATCGGCGTCCTCGCGCAGTATGCGCACGCACATGGCGTGGAAGGTGCACACCCACATGCCGCGGGTGCCGCTGGGGATGAGCGCTGCCAGACGCTCGCGCATCTCGGCCGCGGCCTTGTTGGTAAACGTGATGGCCAAGACCTGCCAGGGCTTAACACCCAGGTCGCCAAGCATATGGGCGATGCGGAAGGTCAGGACGCGGGTCTTGCCCGAGCCGGCGCCGGCAAGGACCAGCAGCGGGCCCTCGGTGGTCAGGACGGCCTCGCGCTGGGCGGGGTTCAGGCTATCGATATCGACGAGCGGCTTGGCGGGTTTGGGCGCCGGAGCCGGGGCGTCGTAGATGTCGAGCGGAACGAGCTCGGGTTCCGGCGCGGCGGGGGCGGTGTACGCATCGAGCGGCACGGGTTCCGGCGCGGGCGGCACGGGTACCGCGGCGTTCTTTTCCCAGGGCAAGGGCTGGGTCATGGGCGACTCCTCATCTGACGGACGGCGCGCCTGCGGGCAGCGCCATAGTTTGAGCCGTACCAGTATACCGAGCCGCGAGGACACCGACGCAAATCACACCACGACTCCGCGCGCCGCCATCAGGCCCTTGATTATCGACTTCATCCGAACACCTCCCACATTCATCCGCACATGTGCG
>CALDBJ010000109.1 GCA_937937835.1 uncultured Collinsella sp. | reverse complement strand
GCCCCGAGCTCGCGAAGATGCGCAAGGCGATGCGGGTGACTCAGAAGAAAGCCGCCGCGGAGCTCGGCCTGTCCGCGGCCGCGCTCGGTCACCTGGAACGGGGGACACGGCGGTCAACGAGACTGGAGAGGATGTATTACGAGCTCCTGTGCGAATTGCAGGGAGCGCTCCCGCAAACTGCCTCTTGACAACTTATAGGAGCGTCGGTTTTAGTATCACTAAAATGACTGTGGTTGAGATCATTCAAATCGTCGTAGTAAACCGAAGTACTTTTGTTTGACTACAAATAGTATCCGTCTGGGCGTTTTCGAATACCGCGAAAATTTGGATGGTAAAACGATTTTCTAGGACAACCGTTCGCCGATGGTAAACGGATGTTGTTTATACAGCCTGTGTACAACAGATATACTTACATCCTGTGCGTAAAGCCCATGGCCCGCAGGCCGTGATTCTATTGAACTGGACCGTATTATGAGATTGATTCACAACAGCCGTCTGCCGCAGTTTCGTACTCCGTTTGGCGCTGTGACCACTGGAACTTCCGTTTCGCTATCGGTGATTTTGGAGGATGCCGACCCCAACCAGGCAACGCTTACCCTGCGTACCTGGGTCGATGAAATCGGTGAGTCTCTGTATCCCATGACGCACGAGGGCGACGGCATATTTACCGTAGAGCTTGAGTGCACCGAGCCCTGTCTTATTTGGTACAGCTTTATCTGCAACATCGAGGGCCAGCCCGAGGTTCGCCTGGGCGCGCCGCAGGGCCGCACCGGCGGCGAGGGCGTAACCTACGACTACGCCGAGGTTCCGTCCTTCCAGATCACCGTTTACAAGCACCGCGAAGTGCGTCCCGAGTGGTACGAGCGCGGCATGGTCTACCAGATCTTCCCCGATCGCTATGCCCGCGACGAAAACTGGCGCGAACGCACGCTTGCCGAAGTTGAAAAACCGCGCAAAGGAATCCAGCGCCGCATGGTCGAGGACTGGAACGAACCGCCCGAGTACGAGCGTGCCGAAGACGGCTCCATCAAGACCTGGGATTTTTACGGCGGCTCGCTCAAGGGTATCCAGAATGACCTGCCCCGCATTGCCGAGCTGGGCTTTACGGCCATCTACCTCAACCCGATCTTTGAGGCCGCGAGCAACCACCGCTACGACACGGCCGACTATACCAAGATCGACCCGATTCTGGGCACCGAGCAGGACTTTACGGAGCTGTGCAAGGCGGCCGAGAAGCTCGGCATTTCTATCATCCTGGACGGCGTCTTCAACCACACGGGCGACGATTCGATCTACTTTAACCGCTACGGCAATTTTCCCGGCGTCGGTGCTTGGCAGAACGAGGACTCGCCGTGGCGCGATGCGTTTTACTTCCATGAAGACGGTTCGTATGACTGCTGGTGGGGCGTGGGCAACATGCCCGCCATCAACGAGAGCTCCGAACTGGTGCGCGGGCGGCTCCTGGGCAAGGACGGCGTGATCCGCAAATGGCTGCGCGCCGGTGCCCATGGTTGGCGCCTGGACGTGGCCGACGAGCTTTCCGACGACTTCCTTGCCGAAATCAAAAAGGCCGTGCTCGCCGAGAAGCCCGACGCGCTGCTGCTCGGCGAGGTCTGGGAAGACGCCTCCAACAAGATCAGCTATGGCCACCTGCGCCGCTACCTGCAGGGCTCTGAGCTCGACTCCGCTATGGACTACCCCTTCCGCGACATGGTCATCGGTTTTTTGATGGGCTACAAGAACGCCTATCAGGCTGCCGAGGACATCGAGACCCTCCGCGAGAACTACCCGCGTGAGGCATTGTCCTGCGCGCTCAATCTGCTTTCGAGCCACGACCGCCCGCGCATTATCTCGGTACTCGGCGGTGGCCCCGACGAGTCGCAGCTGCCCGAGAGCGAGCGCAGCAAATGGCGCCTGGACGATAACTCCATGGGCCTGGCCAAGAGCCGCTTTTGGTTGGCGACGCTCATGCAGATGACCTTCCCGGGTGTGCCCTCGATTTATTACGGCGATGAATACGGCCTGGAGGGCCTCACCGATCCGGGCAACCGCCGCACCCTGCCGACCAAGGACCAGCTCCACGACTTCGATACGCTGGCCATTGTTAAGAACGCGTCTGCCATTCGCCGCGCGTTACCGTTTATGGTCGATGGCGAGATCAAGGCCTTTGCACTCAACGACGACGTCTTGGCCTACACCCGCACGGGCAAAGACGGCGAGGCCGCGACGGTTATCATCAACCGCAGCCTGCGCAATTCGCACTGTGTGACGATTCCGGCGCTCGGCGAATGCGCAAGCGACGTGATCAGCGGCCACGAGTGCGAAATCCACAACGGTACCGTCACGCTCGACCTGTACCCGCTTGGCTCTTCGATCATCTATCACCATGCCGAGCAGCGCCTGCAGGAGCCGCTCGACCACGGCGCGGGCGTCGTATGCCACATCACCTCGGTGCCGACCGATGACGGCAAGCCCGGCACAATCGGTGCGCCCACGCGTCGTTTTATCGACCACCTGGCCGCCATGGGCATGCGCTACTGGCAGGTCCTTCCCGTCAACCCGACGGACTTCTTCCGCTCCCCCTACGCCGGTCCTTCGGCCTTTGCAGGCAATATCGACCTGCTGCCCGAGAGCCACGAGGAGCTGGCCGCCGACTTCGTCACCTGGAAGACCCGCGGCGGCGAGGATGCCGACCCGCTGTACACGGCGTTTAAACATCGCAACGCCGACTGGCTCGAGAAGTACTGCGTCTACATGGCGGTAAAGAAGCACTTTGAGGGACTGTCGCGCCACGATTGGCCGGCGGGTGTCGCGCGCTACAACGAGCACCTGATCGATGACAAGCGCTTCCACGACGAGGCCGAGCTGCAGGCGTACATGCAGTACCGCTTTGACCTTGCCTGGTGCGAGCTCATGAACTATGCACACAAGAAGGGCATCGAGGTCATCGGCGATATCCCCATGTATGTTTCGGATGATTCGGCCGACGCGTGGAGCGAGCCCGAGAACTTCTGGCTGTCCGACACCGGCAAGGCGATTGAGATTTCGGGCGCGCCGCCCGACAACTTTGCGCCCGAGGGGCAAGTGTGGGGAAACCCCACCTTCCGCTGGGATTACATGAAGGAGAACGGCTATCGCTGGTGGATGGATCGCCTGCGTCGTGCGTTTTCGCTCTACGACCGCGTGCGCCTGGACCACTTCCTGGGTTTCCACAGCTACTTTAGCATCCCCGCCGGCGAGGCCTGTGCCGGCGGCCGCTGGCTTGCGGGACCGGGCAAAGACCTGTTCCAGACCGCCTACGACGAGCTGGGTCCGCTCAACTTTATCGCCGAGGATCTAGGCTATCTGACGCCTGGCGTTCGCGCCATGGCTTCGACCTGCGGTTTCCCCGGCATGGACGTGCTGGAGTTTAGCAACTACGACGTTCGCTGCGGAATTCATCCCACACCGGGCAAGATCCTGTACACCTCGACGCACGACACCTCGACGCTTGCCGGCTGGTGCACGCGCACCTTTGCTGGCGGTGACGAGCCGAGCGGCATTGCATTGGCAAGCGAGTTCATGGGCGATGCCCTGGCAAGCGATGCTCCGCTCGTTATGATGCCGCTGCAGGACATACTGGGGCTGGGCGACGATGCACGTATGAACGTGCCGGGTGTGGCCACAGGCAACTGGACATGGCAGGCGCAGGAGGCCGACATTGCCGCGGCCGAGGAGAAAACTGCGAAGCTCCTGCGCAGCACGCATAGATTCTGGGGCGAAGCGTGATAAAACCCCCGATATAGGGTACAGTTACAGCTGTTTGAATTTTTGCGGGCAGAGCGATCTGCCCGCTTTGTGCTGAAAAGGAAGTATTATGGCGCGCTACGATTACAAGTGCACGAGCTGTGGCAACGTGTTTGAGGTTGAGCACCCCATGTCCGAGACGCCCGAGGTCGTATGCCCCAGCTGCGGTGCCCCGGCATCCAAGACGTTCTCGGCCAGCGGCATCAAGTTTGAGGGCAGCGGCTTCTACAACACCGACCAGCGAAGCGGCGGCTCCAGCACCAACGCCACCAGCGGCTGCTGCGCCAACTGCCCGCATAGCCACTAGGAACCAAACAGCCCCGCGACCGACACCGATCGCGGGGCTAATTCTTTGCGCTAAAGGTGGCTCTATGAGTTGCGGTGAAATAAGGACTGTTTGGCGGGTAGAAGCCGCTATTCAATCCCTATTTCACCGCAACTTAGTCGTTACTTGTGGACCAGTCTGGCACAGAAGTGGCCGTCGTAGGAATCGGCGTTTACCGGCACGCTTTGGAAGAGGCCTCGATCGTTCTGGCGTACAGAGACGAGCTTCTTAGCCTGTTCGAACTCGGGAAGTTGCAGGATCTGCGCCTCGGAGAGCGGTGCGACGCTAAAGCCGGCACCCTCGGGAGAGTTCAGGAAAGCATCCACCACCTGCATGTTCTCCTCATCGAAGACCGAGCACGTCGCATAGATCAGCTCGCCGCTGGCTGTTACGCGCGCAGCAGCCTCTTTGAGCATCGTCAACTGCAGTTTGGGCAGATCAACCGTCACGTCCCTTTCGGTCAGGCGCCACGGGATCTCAGGATGACGGCGCATGGTGCCGGTGCCCGAGCACGGCGCATCGATAAAAACCGTGTCGAACATAACCGGCTCGCCAAGCATGGCATCAAACGATGTGAGCACCTCATCAAGCTCGCAGGCATCACCCGAAACCGTACGAACGCCCTGAATACCCGCCTTGTGAAGGCGCGCGAGATTCAGGTCGCACTTACGGTCATGAAGATCAAGCGCCGTATGCTGACGCTCATAGCCCGCACGCTTGGCCTGGCACATCATCACATAGGTCTTGGTGCCACGACCGGCACCAATCTCAAGGCAGCTTCCGGGGCGCGTGGCTGCCGTGGCAATGAGCTGGGCGTTAAGGTCCGAGGCCACCGCGGCAGCACGCTCAAACACACCCGAAGCAACGGTAACCTGGGCATCAACCGGGGCATGGCAGCCCGGGAAGACAGGCGCAACGAGCTGCGAGATATACGGGTCGGCCTTGGTCGCAAAGGCGTTCTCATGCAGGGCCAGCGGGGCGGGGGCCAGATTGCCAGCAAAGTTAAGCGCACCCTCAGGCGTGTCGAACGATGCCATAATACGAGCGCACAGCCAACGCGGCAGACCCATCAGGCGCGACAGACGTACCAAGCGTCGCTCAAACTCATCCACATCGGATGCAGTAGCAAAGTCCTCAACATTGTCCGCAACCTTATGCAGTACAGCATTGGCCAAGCCAGCGGCGGACTTAGCTCCGCTGCGCACCAGCTCAACACCCTGACTTACGGCAACGCGGCCTGGGGTATGAAGGTAGAGCATCTCGAAGGCCGAGATACGAAGCGCCATGCGAACACGCGGCGCAACCTTTTTAGGCTTATCGAGAAACTGATCGAGAAGCTCGTCCAAAATACCCTGCGTGGCGGCGACACCCAGCGCCAAGCGAGCGGCAAAAGCGGAATCGCGCTGGTCAATAGCCTTGGCCGATGCGCGAGAGGACAGCACGTCACGCGCATACATGCCGCGGCGATCGGCCTCCATTAGCACATCGAGCGCAAGTTTGCGCGCGGGAGAAAGCTTGCTCATGACAAAACACCCCAGATAAGATCGGCGCCTTGCAGCCCAGCAGCCCAAGCAGAAGCGGCCATGGCACGCTTGCCATCGGGCTTAACCTCGAGCAGTTCAACCGCACCATCGGAAAGACCAAGGTAAACACGCTTGGCCTTAATGAGAACCTGACCCTCGCCAAGCGACACATCAGCTGGCGCAGCATCGAGCACGCGAACCGACTTGCCGGCAATCACGCAACGAGCGGGAGCGGTGTCGGACGAGGCAAGCACATGACGCACGCAATCAAACGCCGCCATGTGCGGATCCAGACGCATCTCCTGCTTGGAAATCTTGGCAGCATGCGTGACGAGAGATTCATCCTGCTCGGTCCACACGGCGGTGCCGTCGGCAAGGGAAGGAAGCGTATCGGCAAGCAGTTTGCCGCCCAGCTCGCCAAGCTCCATAGTCAGTGCCTCAGCATGCTTACCGGCAACCGACGTGGAAGCCTGAGCACAATAAGCACCAGTATCCACGCCATGCCCGATGCGCATGATAGAAACGCCAGCAACCTCATCACCAGCAAGAATGGCACGCTGAATAGGAGCAGCCCCCCGCCAACGAGGCAGCAAGGACGCATGAACATTCACAATACCAAGCGGCGCCATATGCAGCACCTCATCGGGCAAAATGCAGCCATAGGCAGCCACACAGAAAATGTCAGCCCGGGCAGCCTGAAGCGCCTCAACAACCTCAGGCGTCATACGATTGGCCTCAACGACCGGCAACCCCAGCTCAAGCGCCTTGGCCTTAACAGGAGAAGGCTCAAGCTTCTTACCGCGCCCACGAACAGCATCAGGGCGAGTAATAACAAGCGCAATCTCATTCCGAGCCGCAACAAGCGAAGTTAAAGAAGGCACAGCAAAATCGGGCGTACCCATAAACACAATACGCATAAAAGTTAGTCTCCTCTCAATAACGAGCCGAGACGGCTACAAAACAAAAGCGTTCCGGGTCGCAAACGCACCCAGTCGCAAGAACAATTCAACAAGAACAAATATACCCAAAACCAAAGAAAGAGACGCAATAAAAGCAGCTCTTTCAGCACCTTGATTATCGACTTCATCCGAACACCTCCCACATTCATCCGCACATGTGCGG
>CALDBJ010000108.1 GCA_937937835.1 uncultured Collinsella sp. | reverse complement strand
GATGGAGCTTTGCCAGGAGAAGCACATCGACCAGCTCTACCTGATCGACCGCCTGGAGCAGTCGCTCGCCAAGAGCTATGCCGAGATCCTGCATCTTGAGTGGGGCGCCAAGGTGACCATCGACCGCACCACCGGCAAGATCTACGTCTACCGCCTGGAGCCGATCGACGATTCCATGGACGAGGAGGGCAATTTCACCGAGTTCGAGGAGATCGACGTCACTCCCAAGAACACGAGCCGCATCGCTGCCCAGCACGCTAAGGCCGAGATCAACGCCATCGTGCGCAACTCCGCCCGCGAGCAGATTTACGAGGAGTTCTCCGGCCGCATCGGTGACCTCATCAGCGGTACCGTGCTGCAGTCCACACCCGACTTCACGATCGTCAAGATTCGCGAGGGCGTCGAGGCCGAGCTGCCGCACTTCGACCAGCGCCGTTACGAGAACGAGCGCAACGAGCGTCCGATGGGCGAGCGCTACCTGCACAACCAGCACATCAAGGCCGTGATCATCGACGTTCGCGACCCCAACTCCAACCTGCAGCCGGTTCGTGGCGAGCACAGCCGTCCGCCGATTGTCATCTCCCGTACCCACCCCGAGCTCATGCGTCGTCTGTTTGAGCAGGAGGTGCCCGAGATCTATGAGGGCACCGTCCAGATCAAGTCGATCGCCCGCGAGCCCGGCCAGCGCTCCAAGGTCGCCGTCCACTCGCTCGACGACCGTCTGGATCCCGTGGGCGCCTGCGTCGGCCCCAAGGGCAGCCGTGTTCGCGCTGTCGTGGGCGAGCTCCGTGGCGAGCGCGTCGACGTCATCCTGTGGGATGCCGATCCTGCCGTCTACGTCGCCAACGCCCTGTCGCCCGCTAAGGTCACCCGCGTCCTCATCGACGAGGAGAAGGCCTACGCCGGCGTCATCGTGCCCGACGACCAGCTGTCCCTCGCCATCGGCAAGGAGGGCCAGAACGCCCGCCTCGCCGCGCGCCTGACCGGCTGGCACATCGACATCAAGTCCGAGACGCTTGCTGCCGACATCCTCAAGAACGTTCCCGTTCACGAGGAGCCCGCCGCCGACCTGATCGGTGACGAGGAGGACGAGGACGTCCGCCGCTGCGAGTACGTGTCCGAGGACGGCATCCAGTGCCGCAACCAGGCTCGTCCCGGCTCCCGTTTCTGCGGTGTCCATGACACCGACGCCTTCGATGATGCGGAGGACCTGATCTAGCGCGCGGTCGCGCCGGGCGGGTCCCGGCGCGTCTCCCACGCCCGTTCAGTCTCTAGGCACCCAAGGTGCCAGAAAGGGTAGGTGAAGTCATATGGCAAAAGTCCGTGTGTCCACCCTGGCCAAAGAGTTCGGCATGACCTCCAAGGAACTGATGGGTCATCTCGCCGATATGAAGATTCCCGCTAAGTCCGCTTCCTCCGCCCTGGAGGACGCTTACGTCGCCATGGTCCGCAAGCAGCTCGCCCCGGTGATCGAGGCCCGCGCCCAGGAAGTCGAGGCCGCCAAGCAGGCCGAGGAGCAGGCCGCTGCCGCCGAGGAGGCCGCGCGTGCCGCCGAGGCCGAGCGCGAGCGCATCGCTGCCGAGAAGGCACGCGAGGAGGAGCGGCGCCAGTTCGCCGCGGCCCAGGCTGCCGAGGAGGCCGCCCGCGCCGAGGCCGAGGCCAAGAAGAAGGCCGAGCAGGAGCGCCTTGCCCGCGAGAAGGAGGAGGCTGCCCGCGAGGCCCAGCGCCGCGCCGTTCCCGCTTCCGACTCCGGTTCGCGTTTCCGTTCGCTGCTCGACCAGATCGCCGCACAGGAGACCGTGCTCAAGGAGAAGAAGGACGCCGAGGACAAGGCCAAGGCCGAGCGCGCCGCCGAGCGCGGTAACCGTCGTGGCGGCAACAACGACCGCCGCGGTGGCCGTCGTAACGATCGCAACGCCTCCGACAACAATTCCGAGCGCAACGCCTCCGAGAGCCGTCCGCACAGTCATCGCACCAACGCCAGCAACAACGTCGCTGCCGGCATGGACTTCCCCAACCCCGATAAGCAGGGCAAGGGCAAGAAGCGCAAGGGCGGTCACAACAACGAAGAGGACCACTACAGCCGCATGGCTCGCGAGGCCGAGGAGTACAGCCGCGAGAAGGTGCTCGAGGAGGCTCGTGCTGCCGTCGAGGAGGCCTCTCGCGAGTCCACCGGTCGCCGCAAGAAGCGCAAGGAGAAGCGCGAGCGCGAGGCTGCCAAGGCTCAGGAGGAGCGCAAGATAGAGGAGGCGCTGGCCCAGGGCGTGAACCCCGAGGACCTCGACGCCATCAAGGTCTCCCGGGGCGTTACCGTCCAGGAGCTTGCCGAGGCGCTCGACGTTCCGGCCAACGACATCATCAAGCGCCTGTTCCTGCTGGGTACGCCGCTCACCATGACGCAGTCCATGTCCGACGACCTCGTTGAGCTCGTTGCCGACGACCTGGGCCGTCAGATCAAGATTATCACCCCCGAGGAGGAGAACACCTTCTCGTTCTACGACGATCCCGCCGACCTTAAGCCGCGTGCCCCGGTCGTCACCGTCATGGGCCACGTCGACCACGGCAAGACGTCGCTGCTTGACGCCATCCGTCACACCGGCGTTGCTGCCGGCGAGGCGGGCGGCATTACGCAGGCCATCGGCGCTTCGCAGGTCATGATCAACGACCGCAAGATCACCTTTATCGATACCCCGGGTCACGCCACCTTTACGGCTATGCGTGCCCGTGGCGCCAAGGTGACCGACATCGTCATCCTGATCGTCGCCGCTGACGACGGCGTCATGCCCCAGACGGTCGAGTCGATCAACCACGCCAAGGCCGCCGGCGTACCCATCGTCGTGGCCGTCAACAAGATCGATAAGCCGGGCGCCAACCCCGACCGTGTGCGTCAGGAGCTCACCGAGTACGGAGTCATCCCCGAGGAGTGGGGCGGACAGAACATGTTCGTCAACATCTCGGCCAAGCAGAAGATCGGTATCGACGAACTTCTGGAGACCGTGCTGCTCCAGGCCGACGTGCTCGAGCTCAAGGCCAACCCGGACACCTTTGCCTCCGGCAACGTCCTCGAGGCCAAGCTCGACAAGGGCCGTGGCTCGGTCGCTACCGTGCTCGTGACCCGCGGTACCTTGCACGTGGGCGATACGCTGGTCGCCGGCCTTACCTATGGCCGCGTCCGTGCCATGCTCGACCCCAAGGGCCGCGCCGTCACCGAGGCCGGTCCCTCCGACGCTGTCGAGATTTTGGGCCTGCAGTCCGTGCCCAACGCCGGTGACGAGTTCCGCGTGTTCGAGGACGAACGCGAGGCTCGCGCCCTTGCCGACGAGCGTTCGCTCAAGGCTCGTATCGAGGAGCAGAGCCGCGTCAAGCACGTCACGCTCGAGAACCTCTTCGAGACCATTGCCGACGCCGAGGTCAAGGAGCTCAACCTGATCATCAAGGCCGACGTCCAAGGTTCCATCGAGGCCCTTCAGGATTCGCTCGACAAGATGGATCAGTCCGAGGTTCGCATCAACACGATCCACTCCGCCGTTGGCGCCATCAACGAGACCGACGTCGTCCTGGCCGACGCGTCCAACGCCATCATCATCGGCTTTGGCGTCCGTCCCGACGGTAAGGCCCGCTCCGCCGCCGAGCGCGAGGGTGTCGAGATCCGTTGCTACGACGTCATCTACAAGTGCCTCGAGGAGCTCGACGCCGCCCGTATCGGCATGCTCAAGCCCACCGAGGTCGAGGTCTCTACGGGTACCGCGACCGTCCTGGACACCTTTAAGGTGCCCAAAGTTGGTATCGCCGCCGGTGTCCGCGTCGAAGAGGGCGAGATCGCCGCTACCGATTCCGTGCGCCTGGTGCGCGACGGCATCGTGGTCTTCAACGGCAAGATCGCCTCGATGCGCCACTACAAGGACGAGGCCAAGAGCCTCAAGAGCGGTTCCGAGGGCGGCATTGGTCTGGAGAACTTCCAGGACATCAAGCCCGGCGACCAGATCGAGGGTTACCGCATCGACCAGGTTGCCCGTACCGAGTAGGGGGTAGCGCTATGAAGCAAACGCAGGCAACCCGCCGTCTGGGCGAGCAGCTTCGCGAGAAGCTCGGTTATATCCTGCTCTTTGAGGTTTCCGATCCGCGTCTCGACCTGGTTACTTTGACCGCGGTCGAGGTCGCGGTGGACCGTTCGTTCGCGCGCGTGTACGTGTCGTGCGATGCGAGCCGCTACGACGAGGTCATGGAGGCGCTCGCTAGCGCTAAGGGCCGTATTCGCAGCCTGTTGGCTCGCTCGCTCGATTGGCGTGTTACGCCCGAGCTCGATTTTCGCATCGATCGCTCGACCGATGAGGCCGAGCGCATCACGCGTGCGCTGGAAAACGTTCCCGCCACGCTTGCGATCGAAAAGGACGAGGACGGCTATCCGATAGCGGATGCCGCCCAGGAGGCAGCTTTAGATGACTAATTCCGCCGACCTCGCCTCGTGCGAGTCTGCAGATATTCAGCGACGCATCCTCGAGCTCATCGAGGATGCGTCCTCCATTGCGATTTCGGGACATACTTCTCCCGATGGCGATGCCTTGGGCTCCGTATTGGGTCTGGGCCTTTCGCTCATGAAGTTTTTCCCCAACAAGGACATTGCGCTGCTGCTGGCAGACGATGACCCGGTTCCTCGCATCTACCGCTTTATGGAAGGCTCCGATCGCCTGGTGCCGGCATCTGCGTACGCCGGCAATCCTGACCTGTTCATCTCGGTGGACGTACCGGTCGTCGAGCGCCTCAATAATTCCGCCGAGGTGCTTCGTCGCTCCAAGCATGTGGTGTGCTTCGATCACCATCCGGCTCGCGAGGAGTTTGCCGAGTTCAGCCTGAGGCGCGTCGAAGCCGCAGCCTGCGCTATGATCATCGACCGCTTCTTGGACAATTGTGGCATTGTCGCACGTGATGGCGTTGCGACCTGCCTGCTGTGCGGCTTGGTTACCGATACCGGCCGTTTTCAGTACCAAAACGCCGATGCTGCTGCGTTCCATGCGGCCTCGCGTCTGGTTGCCCACGGTGCCGATCCGGCGCGTGTGGCACTCGAGGTATACCAGAGCATGCGCGTTGAGTTTTTGCACCTCAAGTCCATCGTTATGGGCCGCATCAAGACGGTGGCCCACGGGCGCGTCGCGTATAGCTACGCGTACCAGAGTGACCTTGAGGCTTGCGGTGTCACCTCGGATGAGTGCGACGGCCTGGTTGACGTGGTGCGCTCGGTGATGGGCGTGGAGGTTTGCCTGTTCCTGAAGGGTATCGAGGGCGATACCAAGGTGCGCGGCAACCTGCGCTCCAAGGGCGACCTCAACGTTTCCGAGATCGCTGCTGCCTTTGGCGGAGGCGGACATCCCGCTGCCGCCGGTTTCTCCAACAACGGAACGATTCGCGAGACGCTCGCCGTGGCACTTCCCATGCTGGCCGAGCTGGTGGGGGAGGATCCCGCTTCGGTGACCGTCGAGCTTTAACTTTTTGGATGGTACATGGCTCGTCGAACGCCTTCTCAATTGAATATGCTACTCGCCGTCGATAAGCCGGTGGGCTGCACGTCCCATGACGTGGTTTCGCAATGCCGACGCGCCCTCCATGAGCGGCGCGTTGGCCATGCCGGTACGCTTGACCCCATGGCATCCGGTGTCATGGTGGTGGGCGTGGGCCAGGCCACCCGTCTGCTGGGCATGCTAACTCTCGATACCAAAAGCTACGTCGCCGACATCTCGTTTGGTGCCGAGACCAATACCGATGATGCGGAGGGCGAGGCGGTCCGCACGGCGGCTGTTGCCGACGAGCTCCGCGATCCTGCCTATGCGCGTGAGCGCTTGACCGCCATGCTGGGTCCGCAGATGCAGGTGCCGCCGGCGTTTTCGGCTATCTCGGTCAATGGTGTTCGCGCCTACAAGTCTGCTCGCGAGGGCAATGTGGTGGACCTACCTCCGCGCCCCGTCGAGGTCTATGCCGCCGACCTGATCGCCGTGGGCGGCGAGGGTGATACGTGTGTGTGGACCGTGGCGTTCTCGGTGAGCAAGGGCACCTATATCCGTGCGCTCGCTCGCGACCTGGGCCGTGCTTGCGATAGCGCCGCGCATATTTCCGCGCTGCGCCGCACGGCCTCCGGTGTTGTTTCCATTGGCGCTTGTCATGCGGTCGAGGAGCTTTCTCCCGAGTCCGCGGCTGGCTTTGCCCTGGATCCCATTGCGGCCCTGGGCGCCACACGTGTTGACTTGCCGGGCAATCTTGCCGACGACCTGCTCTGCGGCCGACGCATTCCCGTTGAGCGTGCGCTTGTCGATTTCGATGCCTCGAAGGCGCCGTTTGCGCTGGTGCTCGATGGGGGACTCAAGGCGCTCGCCCGCATTGAGAGTGGCCGCTTTGTCATGGAGCACGTGTTTCCGCAGGCAATCGGCGGTGTTCGATGATGCTGTCCGCTCGCGAGCTCGCGCGTATTTTTTTCTCGGGCGACTCGGACGAGGCTCGCATCGTAACGGCCGATGCGTTTGATGTATGCGGGCCCTTGGGTGCCGCATCGATTGCCATCGGCGTGTTCGACGGCGTTCACCGTGGACACCAGGAACTCATCGAAGCACTTGTCCGTGATGCCCGTGCCCATGGCTGCAAGGCGGTCGTAGTTACCTTCGATCCCGACCCGGACGTTGTGGTGAGCCCTTCGCCCGCTCAAAAATTGATGACGACGGCCGACCGTCTGCATGCCCTGGCTCAAACTGGGGTCGATGCGGTGGTGGC
>CALDBJ010000107.1 GCA_937937835.1 uncultured Collinsella sp. | reverse complement strand
CGCGAACTTCTCAAAACAAGGCAGGCACCCCGGCCCCGCCGGCAAATAGCGGACACTCCGCATGCAATCTATGCAAACAAACAAGTACGCTTAGCTACATTCGGTAAGTTCGAGCACGCTGCCCTTAACGATAAGCGCCGGCTCCAGGACGACCTCTTCGGCACGCCTGCCGCCCCTACCGGCAAGACGCTTGGACATGCAGCCAAAAGCATGCTCCGCAAGGACACCAGGATCCTGCTCAATGGCGGTCAGCGCCGGCTCAAAGAGAACGTCGGCCGCCGAGTTGTCATAGCTCACCACCGAGATATCGCCCGGGATGCTCTTCCCCATCTCGTGCAAGCGCTTGAGCAGACCGAGGGCGATGTTATCCGAACTTGCGAACACAGCGGTGGCATCAGTTGCGAGCACCGCCTCCGAGGCCTCGTAGGCACTCGGAATGTAGTACTCGCTCTCAAACTCCAAACGTGCGTCGATAGGCAGGCCAACCTCGCGCAGCGCGCGCTCATAGCCGGCAAGTCGCTTACGCCCCGTATTGGAACGGCGCGCGTTAACCAAGCAGGCAATGCGACGGTGGCCCTGCTCGATCAGATAGCGAGTGGCCATGTAGCCACCCATCTCGTGGTCGAACATCACCTTGTCGCACTCGAGCCCCTCAATGGCACGGTCGACCATCACGGCAGGGATAGGCAGATGGCTGACTTCTTCGCGCAGGGCGCGGTCGTCGGAGAACTCGTCGCCCACAACCAGGAAGACGCCATCAACGCCGCGCGTTACCAGCTGGCGCAGCAGCTCCAGATCGTCGTCGGCACTTCCACCCGAGCTGGTAATGAAGAGCGCATAGCCGTCCTCGCGGCAGCGCTTTTCCAGGCTACCGGCGAGCGAGGCAAAAAAGCGGCTCTCGATGTTAGGGACGATAAGGCCCAGCGTGCGCGACTCGCGCATGACCAGACTACGCGCAATCTGATTAGGAACATAGTGGTTGCGCGCCGCAACCTCCTTGATGAGCTTGCGGTTTTCTTCCGAGATGCGACAGGGCCGATTATTGAGCACAAGCGAGACCGACGAGGGGGAAAGCCCCACCTCCTGGGCAATCTGCTTGAGGGTGACTTTGTTGGCCATCTCGCTCCTTCCAGGTTTACGCGCAATCTCTTGAAAGTATAGCGACCGCCCCTCTACCTCGGTGATAAACACTTTACCAATCCGGTAGACGGCTGTTTTATCGCCGCCAGCGCACCAAATCCGTCCGGGTGGGGTATATTGCAATCGATTGATGACAACGACCACCAAAAGGCGGATATTCGTATGCACGAGAACGACTTTTTTAACGAGGACCTGCTGTGCGCGCTTGCTGGCGTTGCCGGCGAGGACAACGTGCTGATGAGCGAGCCCATGCGCGAGCACACCACGTTTAAGATCGGCGGCCCGGCCGACGTCTTTGTCACGCCCGATACCGAGCAGGGCCTCGTCGCCACGCTCGATACCTGCTATCGCTGCGATCTGCCCCTCACCATCGTGGGCAACGGCTCCGACCTGCTCGTCGGCGACAAGGGTATCCGCGGCGTCGTCGTGGCGTTGGGCGAAGGCCTCTCCGACATTACGGTCGACGGTACGCACGTCACGGCGGCGGCCGGCGCCTTGCTTTCCGATGTCGCCGCTGCGGCAGCCGGGGCCGGTCTCACCGGCATGGAGCCCATCTCGGGCATCCCCGGATCGGTCGGCGGCGCCTGCTACATGAACGCCGGTGCCTACGGTGCCTGCATGGCCGATGTGCTAGAGTCCGTGCGCGTCTACAAACCCGCTCGCCAGCTCGACGACGGCACCCGCGGCAGCGGCAATATCATTGAGTTCGATGTCAATGAGCTCAACCTGGGCTATCGCAAGAGCCGCATTGCCGACGACGGCTTCATCGTGCTTTCGGCCACCTTCAATCTCGCTCCGGGCAACGCCGCGATGATCAAGGCCGACATGGACGACTACCGCCAGCGCCGCGAGGACAAGCAGCCGCTCGACATGCCGAGTGCCGGCTCCACCTTCAAGCGCCCCGAGGGCTACTTTGCCGGCAAGCTCATCATGGATGCCGGCCTGCGAGGACACGCCGTTGGCGGCGCGCAGGTAAGCGAAAAGCACTGCGGCTTTATCGTCAACGCCGACCACGCCACCGCCGCCGACGTCGACGAACTCATCCGCCACATCCAGGCAACCGTCAAAGACCAATTCAACGTAGACCTAGAACCCGAAGTCCACCGAGTAGGCGAATTCCTCTAAAAGAGAAGGCCCCGAAAGGGGCCTTCACCATATTTATTCAGATAACCCAGTCCGGTGTGTCGCGCCCCGAATCCGAGAGGGCCGCGTGCCCGCCCGCAATATATTTGATTGATC
>CALDBJ010000106.1 GCA_937937835.1 uncultured Collinsella sp. | reverse complement strand
GCGTAACCCCTAGAAACGGTTGCCGCGGAAGCCGCCGCCGTTGCGGCCGCCACGATCGCCACCGCGACCGCCGCGGTCGTTACCACGGTTGCCGCCAAAGCCGCCACGGTTGCCACCGCGATCGCCATAGCCACCACGGTTGCCGCCAAAGCCGCCGCGACCGCCACGGTCGCCGCCACGGTCACCAAAGCCGCCACGGCCGCCACGATCGCCACCGCGACCGCCGCGGTCGCCACCACGGCCACCACGATCGCCAAAGCCGCCGCGACCGCCACGGTCGCCGCCACGACCACCACGGTCGTCACGGCCGCCGCGAGGACCGCGATCCTCGTCCAGGCCCATGGCGACGAGCGGAGCGATAACCTTATCGAGAGCGGCCATCAGCTCGGTGGCCTCCTCGTAAGAAAGCTCGGGCAGGAGCTTCTCCTTCTTGTTGGCAAGCTCGACCAGGCCCTCAGCGGCATCCTCGGCAGCGAAGACGACGATCTTGCGCATATCGCCCTCGGCGTCGTCGATGCGGCCGACCAGATCGGCAGCCTCGGCCTCGGCCATCAGGCCATCGAGCTCACGGAGGCGCATGCCCAGCAGGTCGGACATTTCCTTCTGCTCCATCTTGGGCTTGAGGTCAAGAAGCTTGATGGCGCGCTCGATGTTCGCCATGCGCTCGGCCTTGGCCTCCTCCTCCTTGGAAATAGCAAAGCGACGGCTACGCAGCAGGCGGGCGGCCTTCTGCATCTTGTCCATCAGCTCTTCGTCATCGTAATCAACGGCGGCCTCGACAACCTCGGCCTCCTCCTCGGCGGAAACCTCGTCAGCAGCCTCAACCTCGGCAGCTTCGGTCTCCACGGTCTCGACTGCCTCAACCTCGGCAGCCATGGTCTCGTTCTCGGTCTCGTTCATGATCTCTTCGTTCTCGGACATGAGACTCCTTCTTAGCCCTCTCGGGCATCATCGCCCCATTCGCGGGGCCCGTCGCGCACTCTTTGCGCTTTAAACATTCATGCCTCTCGGCAAAACGTCCATTAGTTTATGGTGTTGCCATCCAATCTAGCTGCAGAATCTATGTGCACACATTAATGCGACATGTGCGACTCGCGACGAGCGTACACCAGCGACGTCGCGAACCCGACCACGGCAATCACAGCCGCCACACGCACGGCAGTTGCAAATCCAATCGCCTGGGCAACGTCGGTCGCAGCGCCAGCCGCGCCGGCAGTCGCCGCAGAACTCGAGAGCAGACCGATAAACAGCGATGGGCCAAACGATGCGGCAATCATGTTCCACGTGTTAAGCAATGCCGTTCCGTGGGGATGCTCAGCGGCAGGCAGCGTCTCCAAGCCGGCCGTTTGCGAGGGGCTCAGCACCAAACCGACTCCGGTATACACCACAACGGTCAGCGCCACAACGACGCCGATGTTCATACTTGCCGCCGTCATCGAGATGGCAGTCTGCCCCACGGCAATCAGGGCAAAGCCGACCGGCAGCAGCGGCCATGCGCCACGGGCGTCCATCACGCGTCCGCCCACAATCGAGGTCACGGCGTTGCAGGCAATCGCCGGCAAAATGAGCAAGCCCGCAATAAGTGCGGTCATGCCGTATGCGCCCTCAAAATAGAGCGGCAACAAAACGCTCATCGAGAACGTCGTCATCATCGACACCACCACAAGCAGGCACGCGGGCCAAAAACGAACGCTCGCCATGGGATGCACGTTAAGCACCGGATGCTCGAGCTTGAGCTGACGGGCCGCAAACAGGCCGAGCAGCACAATGGCGGCGAAAAGCGCCACGATGCCGGCAATCGGATTGGTCGAGAACTCGCCTACGGAATGCACGAATGCCGTAATGCCGGCAGCGAGCAAAACAACCGACAGAATATCAAGCGTGGTGCTCGAGCGCTCTCCGACATTCTGAACAAGCTTAACGCCCGTCGCAGCGACCACAATGCCGCCCACCAGCGGCACTACAAACACCGCCCTCCAGCCGAACAACGTGCACATAAGACCGCTGATTACGGGTCCAAACGCCGGCCCTAGCGTAATGCAGGCACCGCCCAGGCTCAGATACAGACCGAGCTTCTCGCGCGGAGCGCAAGACAGCACCACGTTCATCATGAGCGGGAACAAGATGCCCGATCCCGCAGCCTGCAAAATACGGCTTGGCAGCAAAACGCTAAATGACGGAGCGAACAGGCACAGGACTTCGCCGGCGACCATACATCCGCATGCGAAAAACAGCAGCTTGCGCGTCGAGAAACGGCCGGACAGGAAGGCCATGATGGCCGTAAAGATCGACGTCACGATCATGTAGCCCGAGACGAGCCACTGCGCCGTGGTAGCACTCACCGAAAAGGCTGCCATAATGTCGTGCAACGCCACGTTAATGATGTTCTCGTTAAACGCAGCAACAAAAGCTGCAACATACATTACGACGAGAATTGCCGAGGTTGTCGACGGTGATTGAGTTTGCTTTTGGGATTTGGTCCCCATGCATTTCCTTCCTCTTGAAACGACAGTCGCATCGCCCCAGAGGAACAGTCCAGGGCGAAAATGAGCCCTAGACTTACGCCAGACGCCGTACACGACGAGTCTGGCAACATGGTCCAACATCGAAAGATTGTAACGCGGACGCGCGGCTTTCCTTCCGCGCTATTATTAAAAGTCCACGAAAGCATGAGACATGAGGAGCCCGCCATGATTAAGCCCATCATGAAATCCGAGTTCTTTTTACGCCTGCCTTCCGAAGACGCGGGACCCGACGATGCCGCGACCGGGCAGGACCTCCTGGATACGCTCCACGAGCATGAGCACGAGTGCGTGGGCCTCGCCGCCAACATGATCGGCGTGCGCAAACGCACCATCTGCGTAAAGGACGGCAACAGGACACTCCTGATGTACAACCCGCAAATTCTTGAGCAGGTCAATGCCTATCAGACGAGCGAAGGATGCCTCTCGCTGATCGGCGAGCGTCCCTGTACCCGCTATCGCCGCATTAAGGTTGAGTATTTGGACGAGAACTTCGTCCACCGCATCAAAAACTTCTCGGGCTACACCGCCGAGATCATCCAACACGAAATCGACCACTGCAACGGCATCGTGATCTAGTTCCGCGAACCAAGGAAAATGATCTGTTTTCCTCCGTCCCTAATGGACCATGGTAACGCCGCAGGCTGAGCACACGACAGCGAGCGAGCCGCATTTGCGCCAAGGTGACGTGAAATGAGAGGGCGCTGACCTTCTGGTCGCGCCCTCGAAATTGAACGTCAGATTGGCGTGAATGCGGCTCGCGCAGCGTCAAGCGGTCCGCCGTTCGGTAGAACGGCGGAACTAATTAGCTCTGGCGGTAATGGTCAAAGAAGTCGGCGAGGTCTTCGAGCGACTCTTTGAGCACTTCCATGCGCGGCAGGTACACGATGCGGAAGTGATCGGGCTCAGCCCAGTTGAAGCCGCCGCCGCGCGTAATCAGGATCTTCTTCTCGTGCAGCAGGTCAAGGGCGAATTGCTCGTCATCGGTGATGTTGAACTTCTTCACATCCATCTTGGGGAAGATGTAGAACGCCGCACGCGGCTTAACCACCGAGATGCCGTCAATCTTGTTGAGCGCCTCATACACAAAGTTGCGCTGCTCGTAGACACGGCCGCCGGGACGGATGTAGTCGTTGACCGACTGATGGCCACCGAGTGCCGTCTGAACGATCGACTGAGCCGGCACGTTGGAGCACAGGCGCATATTAGAGAGCATGTTGACGCCCATGATGAAGTCGCTCATGCAGCGCTGGTTGCCCGAAAGCACCATCCAGCCAATACGATAGCCCGCAATCATGTGCGACTTGGACAGACCGCTAAAGGTGACACAGGGCAGATCGGGGGCGAGCGAGGCAATCGAGACGTGCTCATAGCCGTCCATGCACAGGCGGTCGTAAATCTCATCGGCAAAGATCATCAGCTGATGCCTGCGTGCAATCTCGACGATGCCCTCGAGCACCTCGCGCGGATAGACAGAACCCGTGGGGTTGTTGGGGTTGATGATGACGAGGGCTTTGGTCGCGCTCGTGATCTTGGACTCCATATCCTCCAGGTCGGGATACCAATCCGCCTGTTCATCGCACAGATAATGTACGGGATGACCGCCAGCAAGGGTTGCGCACGCCGTCCAGAGCGGATAGTCGGGGCTGGGGATCAGAATCTCGTCGCCATTGTCGAGCAGCGCGTTCATCGAAAGCTGAATGAGCTCGGACACGCCGTTGCCCGTGTAGATATGCTCCATCTGAACGTTGGGCAGGCCCTTGATCTGCGAATACTGCATGATCGCCTTGCGCGCGGAGAACAGGCCACGCGAGTTGGAATAGCCTTCGCAGTCGGGCAGCTGCTGGCGCATGTCCTTGATGACCTCATCGGGCGTGCGGAAACCGAAGGGCGCCGGGTTGCCGATATTGAGCTTGAGGATGCGCTCGCCCTCGTCCTCCATACGGGCGGCCTCGTCGACGACGGGACCGCGCACGTCATACAGGACGTTATCGAGCTTGGTGGATTTAGAAAAAGTACGCATGGTGGTGCTCCTTGCAATTTGAGCTGAGGGATGGGGTTCGGGCTTGGAATCGTTGCGGGGTGATGATGCCTCGCCTTGATCGGCGTCGCCGGCAAGCAGCCAGGTAACATCGACCTCCAGAATACGGGCGAGCAGCTCAGCCACATCGCGCCGCGGGATCGTCTTGCCGCTCACATATTGGCTCATCTGACTCTTGCCGAGTTTTTTGCCGAGCATCTCCGATGCGCGGATCACGTCCGACTGGCGAACGTCGCGATCGGACATAGCCTGTCGCAGGCGATCGCTAAACGTCTCTTGGGCCACTAGAACCTCCTTGTTGGCAAAGTTCAATTTATAGAACACGAATTGAACCATGGTTCAATTTAGCAAGCAGTATAACGCGGCGCTTCATTCGAAAGTTCAATTTCATAAGAAAATGTATCGGACTCCGAGATCTGCCCAAAGCAAACAATGGCGTGTACACGTTTAGAGGTATTCGAGAAAACGGGCGGCGGCAAGCGAAACGTCAGCCGTGCGATATATCGCATTGATCTGCCGATGGGGATGTCCCTCGAGCGAACGCACGGCAACATCGAACTGACAACGGCGCAAGATGAGCGCGGGAAGAATGCTCACGCCCAAGCCGTCCTCGACCATAGCCATAATCGCATAATCATCCCAGGTCGACAGTTTTGAGCGCACCGCCAGCCCCGCCCGACGGAACAGCGGCGTAATCTCGTCATCGGTGCCGCGTTCTAGCAGAATAAACTGCTCGTTGGCTAAATCGGCAAGAGAAACGACCTCCGCCGTGGCAAGCAAAGAATCTGCCGGCACTACCGCCATCAACTCGTCGCGCACCAAAGACCGCGATGCCATGCCGTTTTCTCGTGGCTCACGCGGGATAAAGCCCAGGTCGCAGCGGCCTTCCGCCACCCATTGCTCAATCTCGGAGTAATCACCCATCAGCAGCTCGTAATCGACATCCGGATGATCGGCGCGAAAGCGCGCAATCACCGGCGGCAGCACGTGGGTCGCCACACTCGAAAACGTACCGATGCAGATTTTACCGCGCATGAGCCCGCGCATCTCATCCACCCGTCGCTGCAAGCGAGTGAATTCCTCGCAGAGCGCCTCGACAGCCGGCATGACCTGCCGCCCGTCGGCAGAAAGCACTACGCCCTCGCGACTGCGGTCGAGCACCTTAAAGCCCCAATCGGCCTCAAGATCGGCCACCATACGGCTCACGCCCGACTGCGAATAGCTCAGCCGCTCGGCGGCGCGCGTAAAACTGCCGGCGCGCACGGTCTCGAGCAGCACCTGCATCTTTTGGATATTGGTCTCCACGGCACGTCCCCACCCTTGCATGAGTTTTTGTCATGTTTTCCATGCATTATATTCGCTTTTCTTCTATTGCCAGTTCACGCATAGTGAACATGTTCGGATATAGAGGGGATGTCAGCGCATGAACAACGGACTGTTTACGTACTTAGCAGCATTGCTATTGTTTGGCTCCAACGGCATCATCGCCGCCGCCATCGCACTGCCGAGCTCCGATATCGTGCTACTGCGCACGTTTTTGGGCGCCCTCTCGCTTGTCACTATCCTTGCCATCACCCAACGCCATAAGTTGCAGGCGCCATCTCGCCCCCGCGAAGCCGCAGCCCTCCTCCTCTCGGGAGCCGCGCTGGGCGCCAGCTGGATTTTTCTGTTCCGCGCCTACCAGACGATCGGCGTCGGCGTATCCTCGCTGCTGTACTACTGCGGCCCCATCATTGTCATGGCCCTCTCGCCATTTATCTTTGGCGAAAAACTGACCGGCGGCAAAATCGCCGGGTTTATCGCCGTCGCCTGCGGTGCTTTTCTCATTGCAGCACAAGGTCTAGGCGGCAATATGCCCATTGCGGGTATCGTCTGCGGTATCGCCTCGGCATTTTGCTATGCGCTGATGGTCATCGCTAGCAAGGGTGCGCCACACATCGAAGGCCTCGAGAACTCCACGCTCCAGGTGAGCGCCGCCTTTGTGACCGCGCTGGTCCTCACGCTCATCACGCAGGGCGCTCCCTCATTCCTGTCCGCCAGCGTCGCCGCCAGTATTGATTGGCGCGCCGTCGTCATGCTCGGCGTCGTCAACACCGGCATTGGTTGCCTGCTCTACTTTAGTGCCGTCGCCAAGCTGCCCGTCCAGACCGTCGCGGTCGTCGGCTACCTCGAGCCGCTTTCGGCCGTCGTGTTCTCGGCCGTCCTTTTGGGCGAAGCCATAACACCGGTCCGCCTGATGGGCGCCGCGCTTATCATCGGCGGCGCGATTTTTTGCGAACTCGCCGGCAAACGCGCAAACGCCAAGGCTGGCATCGCCCAGACAGTACGTGCTTAAAAGCCCCTGCTTTGAAATGCTACCTGCGTAGATAAATAATCCCCAGCTGAGGATTATTGTCTAAAATAACCTGATGTGCCAAACTGCTCTTGTATGTATAAAGACGGCATAAAGATTATCTGTCCTAAACAGATAACCGGATGTCTAAGGGAGTCCACGTGGCACACAACAAACTGGAGGCAAGCCCCCAAGACCAGCGTGGTCAAGGCGGGCACGGAGCCATCCCCCTCTCCGCTGGCATGCTGCTTGTAACGCTCGGCGTCGTCTATGGCGACATCGGCACGAGCCCCATGTACACCATGAAATCAATCGTCGCCAACAACGGCGGCATCGGTACCGTCAGCGAGGACATGATCCTGGGCGCGCTTTCGCTCGTCATCTGGACCATGACACTCGTGACCACGGTCAAGTACGTGGCAATCGCCATGAAGGCCGACAACCACAACGAAGGCGGCATCTTCGCCCTGTTTAGCCTGGTGCGAAAAGTGGCACCATGGCTGATCCTACCTGCCATGATCGGCGGCGCGGCGCTGCTCGCCGACGGCATCCTCACTCCCGCGGTCACGGTCACCACAGCCATCGAGGGCCTGCGTACCATCGAGTGGGGCCACGCGCTGCTTGGCGACGGCCAGACCAACGTCATCATCATCACCATCATCATTATCTGCGGCCTGTTTGCCATGCAGCGCGCCGGTACCTCGTCGATCGGCAAGCTGTTCGGCCCGCTCATGACGCTGTGGTTCCTGTTCCTGGCAGGCGCCGGCCTGTTCAACATGCTCGGCAACCTGTCCATCCTACGCGCGCTCAACCCCATCCGCGGCATCATGTTCCTGTTCTCGCCCATCAACCACTCGGGCATCATGGTGCTCGGCTTCGTCTTTCTGTCGACGACCGGCGCCGAGGCCCTCTACTCGGACATGGGCCACGTGGGCAAGGCTAACATTTACGCATCCTGGCCATTCGTAAAGGCGGCCCTCATCCTTAACTATCTGGGTCAGGGCGCTTGGCTGCTCGCCAACAGCTCCAACCCCCAGATGCTCGCGATGGATATCGTTAACCCGTTCTATATGATGCTTCCCGAGCCCCTGCGCCCCTTTGCCATTGTGCTTTCGGCCGTGGCGGCCATCATCGCCTCGCAAGCGCTCATAACCGGCTCGTTCTCGCTGGTATCCGAGGCTACGCGCCTCAACCTTATGCCGCACCTGCGCATCCACTACCCCAGCGACACCAAGGGTCAACTCTATATTCCGCTCGTCAACAACATCATGTGGGTCGGCTGCATCTTCATCGTGCTGCTGTTCCAAAACTCCGAGCGCATGGAGAGCGCCTACGGCCTCGCCATTACCGTAACCATGCTCATGACCACGACGCTTTTGACGAGCTACATCGCCGGCATCCTCAAGCACAAGCTGGGTGCCTGCGTCTTCGCCCTGCTCTTTGGTGCCATTGAGCTGTGCTTCTTCGCTTCGTGCCTCACTATGTTCTTTGACGGCGGCTACGTCATGATCTTCCTGGCCGCGCTGCTGTTTGGCCTTATGTATGTGTGGCGCCGCGGCACCGCCATCGAGCGCACGCAAACGATCCTGCTGCCCGTCTCCAAGTACATCGATCAGCTCAACCGCCTGCGCAACGACGAGACCTATCCCGTGCTCGCTGACAATCTGGTATTTCTCACCAACAGCCCCGACCCGCTCACGCTCGACCGCGACGTGCTCTATTCCATCCTGGACAAGCACCCCAAGCGCGCCAAGGCATATTGGTTCATCAACGTGCACGTTACCGACGAGCCCTATACGCACGAATATTCCGTTGAGACCTTTGGCACAGACTTCCTGTTCCGGGTGCGCTTGGACCTGGGCTTTAAGGTCAATCAGCGCATCAACGCCTACCTGCGCCAGATCGTTGGCGACCTGATGGCATCGGGTGAGTTGCCGCCGCAGCATCACACCTACTCTATCTACGAGACACGCGGCAACGTGGGCGACTTCCGTTTTTGCATGCTGCGCAAGATGCTTGCCCCCGAAACGGACATCAACCGCAACGACCATCGCGTCATGGCCATCAAGTACGCCGTCCGCCGCGCCTGCGGAAGCCCGGCACGTTGGTATGGTCTCGAGAACTCGGCCATCATCATTGAGTACGTACCGCTCTTTGCCCGCATGCGTCCGGCAGTCAAACTCATTCGCACCCAGGTGCCGCTCGAGATCCTGATCGAAGAGGCCGAGGAAATGGAAGTCGACATCTTCTCGGACGACCTGGTCAACGGCAACGAAGCCGGCAAGAGTATGAACGTCGATCCCACCGAGTTGCTCGAGAGCGTCGCCGATACGCCCGAGCAACAGCAACTCGACGGACTCGAAAGCACCCAGCTCAACGACGCCAACTTCTAACACGCCACCAGCCATTGACGACAACGGTCCCGCATCTCATGGGAGATGCGGGACCGCTTTGCATTGCAGTAAAGCTAACGGCTACGAACGACGCGGCTCGGGAACCACGAGCCTATCGGGGCTCGCGCCCTCGGCATCCATCAGGCTCACGTAGCGAATCGACGGATCCCCATACATCGCGTAGTAATAATTGCCCGTGCGCGCGCTAAAGCATCCGGTATAGATAGTCTTCTCGAACTTGCCATCGCCCATCCTGGACGCCCCCTCAATCATCACCACGCCCTCGAGTGAACGGAACATGCGGACGACGTTTTCGGTCTCGCTCTCCTTTTGCGGGTAATTGGCATTGAGGTACGCCGCCTTTACAAAACGGCTCGGCGAATAGCAGTCACCCGGAATACCGCGCATGCCGGCACCCGCGCCATAGGGCTTGAGCTCGGCGCCACGCCATGTCGCCGTCTGCGGAAAATCGCTTGTGGCCGTGATATAGGTGCGCAGGTTTTCCATGTGCCACGGGAAGGTGGGCTGATTGGCAAGGGTGTCGACCGGATCGTCGTATACATGCAGGCCGTCAGCCATCATCTCGACCACGATGCTGCGCTGGCTGTCGCCGATAATCCAATGGAGCAGCGACACGCCCAGCCCCTCTCCTGCAGATTTGGCAACAATCACCGTGTCGCGCAGCGCGGCCTCGACCTCATCGACCGTCGAGAACGTCGCTGCCACCCACAGGGGAAACTCATAGGCCGCGATATTGGTCTTTCCATCAACCGGCCCCTCGGCATACTCGGCATAACCCGGGAAATTGAGGCCCGCCACGGCGAGGCCCGCATCGTTGCCGCAATCGAAGAACATAGGGTAGTTCTTGTAATCGATGCACATACCGATCACCGCGTGTGCCGCTGTCGCGTCGTCGATAAACGAATACGGAATGTGAAACCCGCGCGGCATCACGCGAACCTGTTGGCCGTAGTCAAAGCTCCAGTCGAGGTTGCGGCCCAGATACATGTGACCAGAATTATCGGTAAATCGAATACTCGTACACATAGCGCCTCCTAGCTTTACGTTCCTGCTAAGTTCATTGTCTCCAAACAAAAAGGCGCTAAACACAAAAGCCCGGACATGACAACAACGTCATACCCGGGCTATTCAAGCAGGATAAACTCAACCAAGTTAACCCCGCAGGTCGTCTAAGGGGTCAAAGTGCCGCAGATTGCCACGAAAGAGGAGTGAAGCGTACTTAAGGTACGCGAGCGACGATTGAGCGGCAAGGTGCGGTGCTTTGATCCCCTTAGACCAACTTGCCGAGACAGTGGTCGATCATATGCTGGATCATCTGTGCCTCAAAGCCCGCGTAGTCGCGACGGCACTCCTTCATCTTGCCGTCGACGATCACGTCATAAGCGACCTTGCACTTGATGTAGCGCGTGGACTTGGTGACCTCCTCGTGCGTCAGGCAGCTCTCCTCCATCTTGCTGGCGCCCAGGCCAAACACCAGACGGGGGTTGTAGAGCACGTGGGGCTCGCCGGCGTCGTCCAGATAGACGCAGACCTTCTTGGTAACGCCAATCTGGTTGGCGGCAAGGCAGCCGGCATCGTCGAGCGACTTGATGGTATCGATCAGGTCCTGTGCCACCGACTCATCCTCGACGGTCGCAACCTCGCAACGCTGGGACAGAATAGCCTCGTCGTGGCAAAGCTCTTTAATCATACGTTCCTCCATAGGGGTCGTTGTAACCGCTTAAGTATACGGTACCCACACATTTTCATGCGAAAAATACCGTCCGGCTGCTACAAAGCGCCGAACATCAACATGCGAGGAACAACAGCGTCGTAAAGGGGCTATAGTGGGTGAGTTCGTGTCAATCGGCCTAAACTCGGGGCCGAACAAGGAAAGGGTATGCATGGACGAACTATTTCACGTCAGTGAGCGCAAGTCCACAATCGGGACCGAACTTCGCGCTGGACTGACAACATTCCTGGCGATGGCCTACATCATCGCCGTCAACCCCGCGGTGCTCTCGGGCGCTGGCATCGATGCGGGAGCGCTCGCCTGCGCCACCTGCCTGGGCGCCGGCATCATGACCATCTGCATGGGCATCTTC
This sequence comes from uncultured Collinsella sp., assembly GCA_937937835.1. GTDB lineage: Bacteria > Actinomycetota > Coriobacteriia > Coriobacteriales > Coriobacteriaceae > Collinsella. Next base: position 21,854 of record CALDBJ010000106.1, on the reverse strand, counting down.
GCCAACCGCCCGCTCGCCTGCGCATCGGGCTTAGGCGTCAACGCGATGATCGCCGGAATCACCACCACCGTCTGCGGCGGTGACTGGCACGTGGCCATGAGCGTCATCTTCCTTGAGGGCGTCGTCATCTTGCTGCTCGTGCTTTGTGGCCTGCGCGAGGCCATCATGGACGCCATCCCGGTTGTCCTGCGTCACGCCATCTCGGTGGGTCTGGGCCTGTTCATCGCCATGATTGGCCTGTGCGATGCCGGCATTATCACCGCTGGCGCCGGTACACTCGTCGGTCTGGGCGACATCACCTCCCCCACCTTCATCGTCGGCATCATCTCCATCCTGGTGACAGTCGCCCTCGCCTGCCGCAACGTCCCCGGCTCGCTGCTCATCGGCATCGTCGTCGCCGTCATCGCCGGTATCCCCCTAGGTGTGACCCAGGCTCCGACCGGTATCATCGCCCCGCTCGATTTCTCGAGCATCGGTGGCCCCATCGCCGACGCCGGCGGCGTGCCTGCCATCGTCAAGGTCCTTACCGACCCCGCGCTCCTCGTCATCTCGTTCTCGCTGCTCATGAGTGACTTCTTCGACACCATGGGCACCGCGATGGCCGTGGCCAAGCAGGGCGAGTTCCTCACCGACGACGGCAACGTCGAGAATATCAAGGAGATTCTGATCGTCGACTCCGCCGCCGCTGCTGTGGGCGGTTTCATGGGCGTCTCCTCCATCACCACCTTCGTCGAGTCCACCTCTGGTGCTGCCGACGGTGGCCGCACGGGCCTCACCTCCGTCACCACCGGCGTGCTGTTCATTCTCGCCGCGTTCTTCTCCCCCATCGTCACCATCGTTTCCAGCGCCGCCACCTGCGGTGCTCTGGTCTACGTCGGCTACCTCATGATGAGCGAGGCCTCCGAGATCGACTGGTCCGACGTGTCGCAGGGTTTCCCGGCGTTCATGATTGTCGCCGGCGTGCCCTTCACCTACTCCATCTCTGCCGGCATTGGCCTGGGCTTTATCGCCTACGTGATCGTCGCACTCTTTAAGGGCGAGGCCTCCAAGATCAAGCCGCTCATGTGGATCGCAGCCCTTGCCTTCCTCGTCTACTTCTTTGTGGCGTAACAGCATAGTCTGCTAAAGCAAAACAACAAGGCGCGGAGTCGCATCGAGCGGCTCCGCGCTTTTCTTTTAAAGCCAGGCAACGCACGGACGCGCGATACATTGCTTCCCAAGTTTTGGACATTTTGCCCTCCAAACGGCACTACCGCCGGCTACATCCTGCAGATATGCCGGGCTTAATCGCATAGGCCCTATGAGGATGGGAGTAACCATGGCCGCCTTGTTCACGACCCCCAAGCGCAATGACAAAACCTCTGGAGCCCATTTTGTCGAGCCCGACGTGCGCCGTCGCACGCTGCTCGCACACGGAAGCTGGCGTCGCGTGACGCGCCGCATCGTCTGCGGCCTGACCTGCGCGCTCACGGTGAGCTCGTTGCTCATGCCGAGTGTCTCGCTCGCGGCGGAGTAGGTGGACGTCGGCGGCGTCCGCCACGAAGCGGCCGCGGGGCCCGCGGGAGACGCCGCCGGCACCTGGTCATGGGATGGCGCCGATGACATGAAGCTCAACGGCTATAACGGCGGCGTGATCGAGGCCGCTGGCAAGCTCAACATTGCCTACGAGGGCAAGAACACCGTGAAAACCGAGCCCGATTACACCGGAGCCGCCATCAAAGCGCAGAAAGGCACTAGTCAGGAAGCAGAGCTGAACATAACGAGCTCGAATAGCTCGGATGAGCTCAATGTGACAGCCGAGTCCGATGCAATTAAATCCACAGGCGACCTCTCCATTTCGGGTCCAGGCACTGTGAACACCACAAGCACTACTTCCGACGGAATTGAGGCAAAGGGCGATCTCTCTATCACGGGCTCGGGCACCGTGAATGCAGCGGGCGGTACCGAAGGCATCCAATCCAAGGGCAAGACCACCATCGATTCCTCTGGCACAGTGATCGCTAAAGGAGGCGAAGGTTACGGCGTCGCCGCGGGCAGTGACCTGATCATCAAAGGCGGTGGCAAGGTAGAAGCAAGCTCGATAGAAGAAGCGGCGATTTGGGCTGACGGCAACATCGACATCTTGGGCGGCAGCCAGGTTAAGGCAAACTCCGAGGGAGATCTTGCCGTCGACACTGAGGGCAGTCTCGCGGTCACGAACGCCTCCCTTGACGCAAGCGGTGTTGAATATGGTGTCTATGCCTACAAGGGCGTTACGCTCGATCACGCGACCGTAACGGTCCGTACAAGCGCGAACGGCGGCCAGGCCATCGCCCTCATCACTGACGGGGGCGACATCGTCATCAAGAACGGTTCCATCGTGGACGCGTTCGCGGAAGGCAAATTCTCGGTTGCAATCTCAACCAGAAACCACCAGTCAAACGTCGCTGGCGGCCACATCTACATCAGCGACTCCGTTGTTAAGGCTATAGCCCGCTATGTCGAGTCCGATAGCGACGGCCCCGATCACTACAGCAACGACCAAAGCGGCGTGGTCATTCCCGAGCATAGGGGCGTGAACATCGGCATCTTTGCCCGGACCGAGGAGGGCATCACGCCCGCGACCATCTCGATTGTCCGCAGTAAGGTCACAGCTGAGGGAGACACGGCGGCAATCTTCGCCCTTGCCACGAGCGCGGACGGCGAGACCATCGGCACCATCGAGATCGAAGGCGCTCCCATCCAGACGCCCACAGGCGGCAAGATCATTGGCTATCGCAACAAGGAAGAACTCGACGACGGCATCTTCTACGAGGTGGGTCAAACCATCGGCACGGGCGACGCTGTGATCGACTCCCCCTATAACGAAGCTGTCGCCAAGAGCACGGTCATCGCGCCTCCCGAGGAGATCAAACCCGAGGAAAAGCCCGGCGAGACCAAGCCCAAGGGCTCCAAGTCCGAGGGCACGAAGACGACCAAGACCGTTGCGGTTGCAGCCACGGGAGCCAAGACCACCGGCAAGCTCGCGGCAACCGGCGACACCTCGGGTGCGGCCATCGTGGCAACCGCCCTTGCAGGAACAGCCGCCATCGCCGCGGGCGCCGTGGTGAGCCGCAAGCGCTCGTAAACACTTTTTCGCACGGGACGGGTGGATCGCGGCCCTTGCCTTCCTCGTCTACTTCTTCGTAGCGTAAGGGCAAGGCTGCAAAAGCTGAACAATAAAGCGCGGAGTCGCCATGCGGCCCCGCGCTTTTCTTTTAGCGCCGGTCCCTGCGCCGGCGTGCGGCCTATTTCTCCCCCATTTTGGCCATTTTGCCCTCCAAACGGCACTACCGCCGGCAATATCCAGCAGATACGCTGAATCTAGTCGTATAGGCCCTATGAGAACGGGAGCAACCATGGCAGCCTTGTTCACGACCCCCAAACGCAATGACACTACCGCCGGAACCCATGTTGCCGAACCCGACGTTCGCCGTCGCATAGGACTCGCGCACGGCAGCTGGCGCCGCGTGACGCGCCGCATCGTCGCGGGCGCCGTGTGCGCGCTCACGGTGAGCTCGCTGCTCATGCCGAGCGTCTCGCTCGCAGCGGAATGGGTCAAGGTCGGCGGCAACAAGTACAACACCGCGGCGAGCGACGAGGCCGGTACCTGGTCGTGGGACGGCGCCGACGACTTGAAGCTCAACAACTATAACGGCGGCGAGATCCAGGCCGCAGGCAAGCTCAACGTGAATTACTCGGAAACCAACATCGTCACTGCCGAATGGATCGAAAGCATCAACGTTTCTCATGGCACTAACGAGAATGCCGAGCTCAATATCCAAGGCGACGAGGGCGGCACGCTCAGCGTGACATCTACTGAGGACGCTATCCTCTCCACGGGTAATATCAACATCGACGGAGCCGGATCCGTCAACGCCACGAGCACTGGGTTTGATGCCATCAATGCCGGAGGTGATCTCGCTATCAAAGGTTCGGGCAACGTCAACGCCACGGGTGCATCGGATGGCATCAGGGCAAACGGCAATATCACGATTGACGACAGCGGAGCCGTCACCGCCAGGGCTACCAAGGACAAGGGTATTGGAGCCGACAAGAACCTCACCATCAAGGGTGGCGGGACGGTCGAGGCAAGCTCAGCCGATGGTGAGGCCCTTTGGAGCGGCGGTAATATCAACATCTCGGACGGCAGCCAGGTCAAGGCAAGCTCCGAGAAAGACGCTGCCGTCGAGGCCAAGGGCAGCCTCGCAGCCACAAACGCCTCCCTCAACGTAAACGGTGTTGAATATGGCGTCTATGCCCACAAGGGCATCACCCTCGACCATGCAAACGTGACGGTCCGTGCAAGTAAAGGCAGATACGGTGGCGCCAACGCCCTCTTCACCTACCAGGACGACATCGTCGTCAAGAACGGCTCCACCGTGGACGCGTTTGCGGAAGGCGAGGTTTCGGCTGCATTCTCCACCAGAAACGATCGACCCAACGAGAAGGGCGGCCACATCTACATCAGCGACTCCGTTGTCAAGGCCATAGCCCGCTATGTCGAGAACGGCGACGGCCCCATCCCCTACAGCGAAAACCAAGATGGCGAGACGAGGCGCGAACCCCAAGGCGAGAACATCGGCATCATCGCCCAGACCAGCGAGGGCGTCACACCCGCAGTCATCTCGATCATCCGCAGCAAGGTAACGGCCGAAGGAGATACAGCGGCAATCTTTGCCCGTGCCATGAGCGCTGACGGCAAGACAATCGGCACCATCAAGATTGAGAACGCCGCCATCCAGACGCCCGAAGGCGGCAAGGTCATTGACTATCGCAAGCTCCGTGACGGCATCTACGAGGCAGGCCAGGCCATCGGCACGGGCGACGCCACGGTCGACTCCCTCTATATCAAAGCAGTCGCCAAAAGTACGACCATCGCACCTCCCGAGGTAGCCAAGCCGGAAGACCCCAAGCCCGACGAGACCAAGCCCGCAGAAAGCAAGCCCGCGGAGTCCAAACAGAACCCCAAGCCTGAGGGCTCAAAGCCGACCAAGGCCGTTGCGGCTTCAACCACGAAAGCCAAGACTACCGGCGTGCTCGCGGCAACCGGCGACACCTCGGGTGCGGCCATCGTGGCAACCGTCCTTGCGGGAACAGCCGCTATCGCCGCAGGCACCATGGCGAGCCGTAAGCGTTCTTAAACGCCTCTGCGCACATGGCAGCTCCCGCGAAGGCCCCGAGCCCCAGCACCGTTTAACAACGCCACCGCCGAGCTCCCCTCCGGCGGTGGCGTTTTCCCGTTCGCGCTCGCGCGGCGCGCATGCGATTGTTCTTAATGCAGCCCAACCTGTATGTGCCAGCGTGCGACAATTGGGACTGCCAATATCGCAACACTGAGAGAAGCCTGCCTTGGAAGCGCAAAAGCAGATAACCGTTCATTCGGAACACACGGAAGGTGCGCCCGTCATCTACCTCCCCGTAGTCATGGGCAACGGCGGCGAGGTCTATGACCGCTGCCGAGAGCTCGACTGTCCGCCATTCGCCCTCGTCACCATTGGCGGGCTCGATTGGAATCGCGAGCTGAGCCCCTGGGCATGCGACGGGACCGTACGCGATGCCGAGCCTTTCGGCGGCCAAGCTGCCGATTTTCTTGATGAGCTGCTGAATCAGATAATCCCCCAGGTCGAGTCGTCGCTTCCTCAGCCGCCCACCTGGCGCAGCATTGCCGGTTACTCGCTCGCGGGCCTCTTCGCACTCTGGTCCCTCTGGCAAACCGACGCCTTTGACCGCGCCGCGAGCGCATCGGGGTCGCTATGGTTTCCCGACTTTGTCGACCGTGCCAGCACGGCCCCTTTTGCCGGCAGCCCGCAAGCCGTCTACCTGTCACTCGGCAAAAAGGAAACCAAGACGCCCAACCGCATGATGCGGCATGTACTCGACGACACACGCGCGATGGAAGCGTTGCTCGTCGAGCGCGGCATTCCAACAACGCTGGAGCTCAACCCCGGCAATCACTTTGCCCAAACCGACTTACGCATGGCCCGCGGCATCCACTGGATACTGACACATTAAAAATGGTGCCCACACGCATATACGCATGGGCACCATATCTTGTTTTAGCTGAACGCAGCTGCTACTCAGCAGCCTCCTCAAGCTCGGAGACATCAAACTCAAAGTCGTTACCCGGCAGGATGGCGTTGAGCACAATGCCCACCAGCGAGCCCACGGCAAGACCGGACAGCGAAATGGTCACGCCGCCCAGCTCCAACACGATGGCGCCGGCGGTGCTGTACGCGATGCCGAGCGAAAGCACGAGCACCAGCGCGGCAACCAGCACGTTGCGGTTGTTCTGGAAATCGACCTGGTTCTCGATGAGGTTGCGGACGCCCACAGCGCTGATCATGCCGTAGAGCACGAGCGACACACCGCCGATCACACACGCCGGCATGGCCGCAATGACAGCCGCGAACTTGGGGCAGAACGAAAGCACGATGGCGCAACACGCGGCAATTCGAATTACGCGCGGGTCGAACACGCGCGTCAGGGCGAGCACGCCGGTGTTCTCACCATACGTAGTGTTGGCCGGAGCGCCAAAGAGCGAAGCCAGAATCGTGGCAAGGCCGTCGCCGAGCAGCGTGCGATGCAGACCGGGATCGGCAATGAAGTTGCACTCGCAAGTCGAACCGATAGCAGAGATATCGCCGATATGCTCGATCATGGTCGCGAAGGCCAGCGGCATGATGGTGATGATGGCCGTCGTGGCAAGACCGCTATCGAACTGCGGCCCAAAGAGTGCAAACACGGTGTTGTCCCACACGATGGGCAGACCGACCCACGGAGCGGCGGCAACGCCCGAGAAATCAACCTCGCCGAGCGCAGCCGCAACGGCATAGCTCACCTCAACGCCCAGCAAAATCGGCACGATCTTGACCATGCCACGGCCCCAGATGTTGCAGATGACGATAACGGCAACGCCAATGACAGCCACAAGCCAGTTGGTCTGGCAGTTAGCAATAGCGGAACTTGCCAGGATCAAGCCGATGGAAATGACGATGGGGCCAGTCACCACCGGCGGAAAGAAACGCATGAAACGCTTGGCGCCAAACGCGCGGAAGAGCGCCGCCAGCACCGGATAGAGTAGACCGGCGCAGGCTACGCCCAGGCAGGCGTAGGGCAATAGCTCGGCCTCGCCGTTGGGCGCGATTGCGGCATAGCCTGCGATAAAGGCAAACGATGAGCCCAAAAATGCCGGCACCTTACCGCGCGACAAGAAGTGGAACAGCAGCGTGCCCAAGCCGGCAAACAAAAGCGTCGCCGAAACCGAGAGACCGGTGAGCACGGGCACCAGCACGGTGGCGCCAAACATGGCAAACAGGTGCTGCAGACCGAGCAGGAACATGCGCGGGCGGCCAAGCGACGATGCATCGTAGATGGCATCGGTGACGGCGGGCGTCGAAGACTGGGACATGGATGTCCTTTCGAATGGAAGGGCGATCGGGCATATCGGATAACCTGCCCGAACGATACAATCCGAACCATTGTACGCGATACGCCATGCCTCGCACGCGCCGTCACCTGCGAACGTCACCGCTATTTCCAAACGCGCTCGGCAACGCGCTTGACCAGCGCGATCTTTGCCCATTGCTCGTCCTCGGTCAGCTTGTTGCCAATCTCGCAGCTGGCAAAGCCGCACTGAGGCGACAGATACAGGTTCTCGAGCGGTACGTACTTTGCGGCCTCACGGATGCGCTCGACGATAACATCCTCGTTCTCGAGCTCTGCCGCCTTGGTGGTTACCAAGCCCAGCACGACCTTCTTGCCCGGGGCAACGTACTTGAGCGGCTCAAAACCGCCGGCGCGCGGCGTATCGAACTCCAGGTAAAATGCATCGACATCCTCGTTTGCGAACAGGTACGGCGCGATGGGGTCATAGCCGCCCTCGAAGGCATAGGTGGAGTGGTAGTTGCCGCGGCACACATGCGTGTTGATGACCAGATCGTCGGGCTTGTCCGCGATGGCGGCATTGTTGAGCGCCACGCCCAGCTCGCTTACCTTTTGCAGGTCGACCGGGCTCATGCCGGTTTTGGCGACAAAATCGGTATCGCAGTAGATGCCCCAGGTGCAGTCATCAAACTGGATGTTGCGGCAGCCTGCTGCGTACAGGTCGGCGATCACCGTGCGATAAGCGGCTGCAATGGCGTCGGCAAGTTCCTCATCGGTCTTATAGACAGCGCGCAGGCTCTCCTGCTGGCCATCGCAGCGATCGAGCGTGACCTCAGAGAACGTCTGGATCGGCGCCGGAATGGTCTGGCGTGCGACCTGGCCCTCCTCCTCAAGCGCCTTGACGAACTTAAAATGCTCGACGAACGGGTGGTTCTCGCCGCTAATGGGACCGGTAACCACGGCGGTGTCGGCCGTCGTCTCCTCGTCATGGAACATATAACCCGTGCGTGAGGTGCGGCGCTCAATGCCGTTAAGGCCCCACATAAAATCGAGGTGCCAGTAGCTGCGGCGGAACTCGCCATCGGTGATCACCTGCAGGCCGGCGGCCTTCTGCTTGGCCACCAAATCGCGAATGGCATCGTCCTCGACGGCCTTAAGGCCGGAAGCGTCGAGTTTACCCGCGACATAGGCGGCACGGGCGTCCTTTACAGCCTGCGGACGAAGAAAGCTGCCGACGATATCGGCGCGAAACGGCGCGTTCGGTTGAATCGAAGTGCTCATAGATATCTCCCTTTGCATTGGTTGCTTTACTGGGACAGAGTATGAGCGCTCATATGACCATCGTAAAATATACGTTTATAACAGTTTGATATAGATGTTTCCTATATCAGTCTGGACTGTCATAAAGAGACTTGAACCGTGCGGAGCACAGCAGCCTAGATATGCTGACGAATCGCGTCGATATAGGCCCGACCGTAGCGCGTAAGCGTCGTGTTCTTGCGCGTGATGATGCCAATCTCCATGTACTCGTCCACGTCGAGCGGAATCGAGATAATGCCGGGGCCGTTGAGCTCGTGGCTGATCACGCCCGAGCATACCGTGTAGCCGTTGAGGCCCATGGCCAAATTGAACAACGTCGCACGGTCGCGCACGCGGATATTTTTGCGACGCTCGAACGTCGAGGTCAGCTCCTCGGAATAGTAAAACGAGTTGTAGCTGCCCTGCTCGTAGGACAGGAACGGGTAGTCTTCCAGATCCTCGAGCGTCACGCTGGAGCGGTCCGCCAGCGGATGGTCGGCGCAGACGAAGACATGCGGCGTGGCGCAGAAGAGTCCTTCGAACACGAGCTCGTTGGCCACCAGCATGCGCTCGATGACCTCGCGGTTATGCTCGGATAAGTACAGGATGCCCAGTTCGCTTTTCATATGCGCGACATCCTCGATAATCTCGTGAGTCTGCTCCTCGCGCAGGGTGAAGTCGTAACGCGCGGCATCGAACTCGCGGATCACGTCGACAAACGCGTTGACGGCAAAGGAATAATGCTGGCAGCTCACACTAAAGTGCGGCACCTGCTCGGATGCGCCCTTGTACTTGCCCTCGAGCAGGTCGGCCTGGTCGAGTACCTGGCGCGCATAGCCCAAGAAGGTCTCGCCTTCCTCGGACACAATGACGCCCTTGTTGGTGCGCTCAAAGATGTGCACACCCATCTCGTTTTCGAGATCGCGAATCGACGCGGTAATCGAAGGCTGCGACACAAAGAGACGGCGCGAGGCCTCGGTAATGCTGCCGCATTCGGCAACTTTGACGACATATCTGAGCTGCTGGAGCTTCATGGCTGTCTCCTTAGCTGTTCGCGAAATTCGCGTCGGCTGCACCCTCCTGACGCATAAACGGCGGCATCTCCCCCGTCGCGGCGCAGGCGGCAATCTGATGCAGAGCCCCGGCGACCGCATCATCTGCCGCGGCGCCGATATGCCAGCGCGCGGCAGCCGTGACGGCCTCATTGGCATTGGCGACTGCAACGGAGTTGGGAACGGCATCGATCATGGGCAGATCGTTATCGGAATCGCCAAATACGGCCACCTCGTCGGGCGTCAGGCCCAAGGCGCGCGCCAGCTCCAGCGCAGCGCAGCCCTTGTCCCAACCATCCGGAAGGATGTCGAACAGGCGCACTCGGTTGTTGGGAAACACAAGCGAGAGTTCCGGCACCTCAACGGCAACGCGCTCGCGTAGCTCCGCGAGCTCCTCACGCGAACGGGCACTCCAGATATTCGCCTTAAACACCGGCGCGCCATCGACGACGGGACGACACGGGGCCTCTTCGCCTTTGAGCCACGCATTGCCGCCCGACTCCATAGCGCGACGCACACGCTCGGGATTGCTCGTCACGCAATAGGCATCGTTGCCCCAAAAGTCATCGCCCAGGCTGTAGACTTTTAGAAATGTATCGTCGGTCTCTTGCTCCAGATAGTCAGCCAAACGCATCAGAGCATCGTTGTCGATTGCGCGCGAAGCGACTACTTCGCCGTCGACAAACATCACCTGGCCGTTACAGAACGCACCGGTCGAAAAACACTCGGAACGGTTTTTGAACATCCAGCCCATCGCGGACGGCTGACGACCCGAAACCGGCCCAAAGTGCAGACCCGCCGCCTGCATGGCATGAATACCCTCAATGGCGTAGTCGCTGGCGCCGTCATGCCCGGCTGGAATCAGTGTATCGTCCATATCGGTCAGCACAAGTTTAATCATAAGGCCCCCATTCGTATCGGTCCTACCTATTGTAACGACCTGCCAAAATAAACCTGTCCCTTTTTGGCAGGTGCGCTAGTATAGGGAACAACAGATTCGATGCGGGAGTGCCGGCGGTGCAAACCACAAGGCTGAGAGGGCATGGGGCCCAATCCTTTGAACCTGTCAGTTAATGCTGGCGTAGGGAGCATGCCGCCTTTACAGGGGCGCTGTCTATGCACAGCGCCCCTTTTCTATGCCAAGGAGGCATGTGCAGTGATTGATTCGGAACAGCTTAAGCAACATATGGTCAAGGCCGTAGAGGAAATTCGCGCCACCAATCCGATGGCCGGCTCCATCACCAACACGGTGACGATCGACTTTGTCGCCAACGCACAGCTCGCCGTGGGCGGATCGGCCGCCATGGTCTATCTGCCCGACGAGGGCGAAGCGCTCGTTGCCGGCGGCGGCGCCATCTATCTCAACATGGGCACGCTCTTCCCTATCTACGAGCAGACGATTCCCCGCGCGGCGAAGGCGGCACACGACGCCGGCAAGCCCTGGGTGCTCGATCCGGTGGGCCTGGGTATCGGCAGCCTGCGCACCCAGCTGGTAAACGAGCTCAAGCAGTACAAGCCCGCCATCGTGCGCGGCAACGCCTCCGAGATTATCGCACTCGCCGGCCTGTGGGGTCTTGAGGGCGAGGCGGCCGATCTGAGCCGCGTGCGTGGTGTCGATACCACCGACACGGTCGACGCCGCCCGCGATGCCGCCGTGGCGCTCGCTCGCCACACCGGTGGCGCCGTTGTGGTCTCGGGCGAAGTCGACCTAATCACCGACGGCACGACGGTGGCCAAGTCTCACGGCGGCAGCCCGCTCATGTCCAAGATCACCGGCTGCGGCTGCTCGCAGGGCGGCGTGCTGGCCGTGTATGCCTGCGCCGCCGACCCGTTTACGGCAGCCGTCTGCGGCACCGCCGTCTACAACGTGGCCGGCACGCGTGCCGCCGCTGTCGCCGACGCCCCGGCAAGCTTTAAGGTCGCCTTTATCGACGAGCTCTACCGCGCAACCGCCCAAGACATCGCCGATAACCGACTCGAGCTCGAGGAGGCATAGGCCATGTCCGAGCCCGCAACCAATGCCGGCATGAACACGCTCGTCGCCGTGGCCATCGCCCCGTGCGGCACCGGCGATGAGCTATCCGCCGAGGTCGCCGAGGTCGTGCGTGTCATTCGCGAGAGCGGCCTGCCCAACCGCACCACCTCCATGTTCACCGAGATCGAGGGCGACTGGGACGAGGTCATGCAGGTCGTGCGCGACGCAACCTTTGTGTTGGCGAGCAAGGGCATCCGCACCGAAGTCGTGCTCAAAGCCGATATTCGACCCGGATTTACCGACACCATGACCGGCAAACTCGAGCGCATGGAAGCACAGATCAAAAAGCAGGAGGAAGCACGATGAGCATCCGCGACAACCTTGATATCTCGGCCTATCTGGTACTCGGCCCCGAAAACACGCTCGGGCGCCCCGTGGGCGATGTGGTGGCCCAGGCGCTCGACGCCGGCTTTACCTGCATCCAGGTGCGCTCCAAGGTGGCAAGCGCCCGCGAGATCATTGCGCTGACCGGCGACGCCGCGCAGGCAATCGCTCAGGCCGGCAAGACCGGTCAGGTCGCCTTGCTGATCGACGACCGTCTGGACTGTGTGCTTGCCGCGCGCGAGCAGGGTATTGCTGTCGACGGTGTGCACGTGGGCCAAAGCGATATTCCCGTCGAGGTCTGTCGCAAGTTGCTGGGCCCCGACGCCATCGTGGGCCTTTCGGCCCGTTGCGAGGAGATGCTCGAGTACGTCAAGACCGCCGATATGAGTTTGGTCGACTACCTTGGCATCGGCCCACTCCACGAGACCGAGACCAAGCGCGACTGCGGACGCGCGGCCGACGGCTCTATCATCACCAAGAGCTTTGAGGACCTGGCCGCGCTCCATGCGGCAAGCCCCGTGCCCATCGTGGTGGGCGGCGGCGTCAAGACGGCCGACCTTCCGCAGCTCAAGGCTACCGGCGTCGACGGCTTCTTTGTGGTGAGTGCCGTCTGCAGCGCCGATGACCCCTACGCCGCGGCCAAGGAGCTCGTAGACACCTGGCAGCAGGCATAGGCGTAAGCCGAGCAGTTGCTCCGCGGCCCCATAACTTCAGCAATGGAAAACGCATCCCAGTTTGGACGTCCATTCTGGGATGCGCTTTCCGCTGAGCACGCGGCAGTTTGCCCTACTCTGCCAGATATGCCTCCAGTGCCGGCAAGGTCGCCTCCGCATCGCGGCGACCAATCTGGTAGATGCGTTCAAGTTCATCGGGCTCGCGACACAGCGACGGCACCTTCACCGATTCGCTCGGCCGCACCACAAAGATCTCGCCGGCAGCCTCGCGACGTGCCAGGTCATCGAGCGTGGTATTGTAGACCTCATGCCGATGCTCAAGCGCTGCGACAAACTCCGGATAGTGACGGAACACGCGTCGCAGCATGGGCATCACGCTGTTGGGCTGCTTCACAAAGCCCGCTGGCTGCGTGAGTACCACGATATTGCGGTCATACCCCTGCGCAAACAGCCATGCGCTGGGAATAGAATCAGCCACGCCACCATCCAGATACTTATGCCCGTCAATAGCAACGGGACGCGTCGCCACGGGAATTGCCGACGACGCCCGGATCCACTCGATATCGCGCTCGTCGCCATACGGCAGATCGTGATAGACGGCCTTGCCCGTCTCGATATCGGTACACACGCACGTAAACCGCATGGGGCAGGCGCGATATGTCTCCAAATCGATGGGATCGCGCTCGATGGGCACCTCGTGATAGGCAAAATCGGCATTGAACATGTCGCCGGTTCGCAACCAGCTCGTCACGCTCGCATAGCGCTTATCGGCACAATAGGCTTTGTTGTAGCGAATGGCGCGGCCGATCTGGCGCGATTTAAAGTTGTAGCCAAACGCCGCGCCCGCCGAGACACCCACCATATGGTCGCAAGTTAAGCCATGCTCCATCCATACGTCGAGCACGCCCGCCGTATACATGCCGCGGTAGCCGCCTCCCTCGAGTGCCAGCCCCACCGTGCGCGTCGTATTTGACTGTGCCATGCGACCATCTCCGTCCCCGCAAATTCAAACGGAACAAGTATACCCGTCAACATATATCGTCTCAGTCGCATTTTCATCGAACATCGCATCGTCGCGCCACCGCCTGTCGAACAATAGCCGCCCACAGCATGTGCACCCATATATAATTGTGTGCTGTTGTTTACACTACTCAGCTGTTATCAACAGCGAACATTAGCCGACAAATTAACTCAACAACGCAGCAAGGCGGGGGCCTGGATACACGCAAAACGCCGAGCAACGACGCGTGTACACAACAAACTCGCCCGACGCAATCCGCCCCGACCTCAGAAAGCCGCTTAGAACATGGATACTGTCAGCAATTACACCGAAACGCTCGAAAAGACCGTCCGTGACCTTCTCGAGCGGCAGGAGGATCTGATCAGGACTGCCTTTACCGACCAGCTTACTGGGCTTGGCAACCGTGGCGGCTTTGCCCGTTCCCTCGAGGAGCTCTGGGAGCAGGACGCCCCCGTTACCATGGCGTTCATCGATATCGACAATCTCAAGCACTGCAACGACGTCTTTGGGCATGACGAGGGCAACCGCTATATCTTGCAGGTAAGTCTCTATCTTAAGCTGTATATGAAGGTGGGCGAAGCGGCGTTTCGCATAGGCGGCGACGAGTTTGCCATCCTATCTACGATTGCAACCGAGGACGACCTCGCCGAACGGCTGAAACACTGCCGAACGGTTCTGCTCAAAAACAACGATTCCGAGATGCCCCGCTCGTTTAGCTACGGAGTGTCACATGCCGACCCTGCCCTGGGCGAAGCTTCCAATCGCATGACGCTCGATGCCGACCATCGCATGTACGACTACAAGCTACGTCATGCCATGCACCTCGATCGACGCAATATCACGCAAGTCCACGCCGACGACTTCGAAATAAGCGATCGTATTTTTGACGCCTTTTCGATGCTCAACGAGGGCCGTTATTTCTTTATCGAGAACTTGGACAAACATCGCACCCTTTGGTCACAAGGTGCCTTGCGCGATCTTGGCCTTCCCTCGGAGCACATAGACAACTGTCGCGATTACTGGAAAACGCGCGTCCATCCCGACGACCTTGAGGCCTGCATCAACGACATCGACCAAGTCTACAACGGCACCAAGCACCGTCGCGTCATGCAGTATCGTGTGCGCAACGCCGTCGGCGACTACGCCCTTTGCCGTGCTCGCGGGTTTCGTATCGACGGCGACGGAAATGTCCCCTCGCTCTATGTCGGCGAGCTCGTCAACCACTCACTTGCCGAGACCGTCGACGCCGCTACAGGCCTCGGAACGCAGCGTATGCTGATCAACGCTATCGATGCCTGCCGCCGCGATCGTTGCGAGACAGGGCTTATAGCGGTGCGCGTTCGTGGCACGACAAAGCTCAACGAGCTCTACGGGGCCGAGGCTGTTGACAACATGCTTGCCGAATACGCAGGCCGCATGCTGTCGATCACCCGCGGCAGAAGCCGGGTCTACCGTTCACGAAGCGTCCAGTTCGTCGTGCTCAGCAACGACCTGGACCACGAGGCATTCGAGCAACTGACCCGCCACCTTAAAGAGGCCGTTTTCGCTCCTGTTCAAATCGCGGGCGACACCATTACTCCCGTCTGCCTTGTCGTCCCGGCCTTTTACGAGCACTTAACCCATCAAGCGACCGCCGTTTTAGGCGAACTCGACCGTCGCCTTCGCGCGGCCGGCGGGCTTGTTCCCAACGACAGCCTCCCCATACCCGAGGCGGAGCGCAAAAGCGCCATCGCCGAACGCATCGACTCGCTCACGGGCCTCTATCGACCCAGCGAGTTCATGCGGCGCGCCAACGCATTTCTCGAGGCAAGGCGCGACGGCACCTGGTGCATCGCCACGGTCGACATGGGCCACATGCGCCTGTTTAATGAATGGCACGGCCAGGCCGAGGGCGACCGCGTACTCGCCGATGTGGGCACGGTCCTCAAGGACATCGAGAATGCCGGCATGGGCGTCGCAGGGTACTGGGGCCAAGATGACTTTTGCGTACTCATCCCCTTTAAGCACATCACCGTCCATCAAATCTACAACCGCGTTCGCGAGGCAGTAGCCAGGCATGATGGCGGCGTAGGTTTTTGGCCGTCCATGGGCGTTTGCCCCATCGACTCCAATGAGGAGATCGCCATCGATGCGCAGGCAAAGGCCATGTTTACCAATCGACGCGCCAAAAACGACTTCAAGGAGCGCATTGCTATTTTCCGCCCCGAGGAATATGAACACGAGATTGCGTTCCACCGCACGCTGACCGAGTTCCAGTACGCGCTCTCAAACGGCCGCATCACGTACTATCTTCAGCCCCAGGTCGATATGGAAACCGGCGAGATTATTGGCGCCGAAGCACTCACCCGCTGGATTGACAAGGACGGCTCTCTCATTTCGCCCGCAACGTTTATCCCCGCACTCGAGGAAAGCGGCTTTGTAGTGACGCTCGACAAGTACATTTGGCAGGGTGTCGCCATATGGCTTCGCGAGCGTCTCGATCGCGGTCTTCGCGTGGTTCCGGTCTCGCTTAATGTGTCGCGCGTGGATATCCTTGCCTGCGACGTTGCCGAACATATGGGGGCGCTCGCCGCCCAATACAACCTACCGCCCGAGCTCATGCGTATCGAGATCACCGAGACGGCTTATACGGGAGAATCCGAGGCCGTGGATAAGCTGACCGCAGATCTGCACACCCGCGGCTTCTCGACCTATATGGACGATTTTGGCACCGGTCAGTCCACGCTCGCGATGCTCAAGAACGTCAACGTCGACGTCATCAAGCTCGACCGCACCTTTGTGCCCACCGACCGCGATCAAGGCCGCAGCACGCAAATCATTTCATCGATGCTCGAAATGGCGCAGTCGCTCCATCTGCCCGTCGTGGTCGAAGGCGTCGAGACAAATGAGCAGGCGAACATGCTACGACAAATGGGCGCCCGCTACGCTCAGGGCTTCCTCTACTACCGCCCCATGCCGGCGAAGGATTTTGAGGCATTGCTCGATGGTGGCAATAACAACTGATACGCTCGCGCGCAAAACGCCACCGTCGAAGGGGGCATTTGTCTCCATTAGCTAACTTATATCCCCAATTCAAACCGAATTGGCGATATGATACAAACCGTTGTTCCGCCCAAGGAGGTTATCCATCATGAACGAGTCATATCGCCTGGGCGAGCAATCGATTATTGCCTATCTTCAGCGACTTGCGAACGGCGTCTCGACCGCTGAACTCGATGTTGCCGCGCTGCCTGCTGGGCTACGCGCCGTTGGTGAGCAACTGCAAAAGACGCATGCCATCCTGCAACAAGAGCGCCAGCTGCTTGAGCGCAACGCCTATATCGATCCGCTCACCAACTTGGGCAACCGCAACGGATTCGACCGTCACGTCGAGCAACTCTGGCGCAAAGGCGACCCCTTCACCTGCGCCTATATTGACATCGACCATCTCAAGCATTGCAACGATAGGTTTGGCCACGCCGAAGGCAATCGCTATATTCTGAGCATCTGCCGCACGCTCTCCGAAACCATGGAGCACGATGAGATGCTGTTCCGTATCGGTGGAGACGAGTTTGTGCTCATCTCGCCCTCCGCAAACGAGATTGAACTCGAGCAGCGCTTGGAGCAGGTGCGTACCAGGCTGATCGA
This sequence comes from uncultured Collinsella sp., assembly GCA_937937835.1. GTDB lineage: Bacteria > Actinomycetota > Coriobacteriia > Coriobacteriales > Coriobacteriaceae > Collinsella. Next base: position 4,418 of record CALDBJ010000106.1, on the reverse strand, counting down.
GGCGAGCTCAGGTGGCAAGGCACCCATGATCGGCAGCTTTAGCTTTGGCTGCTCGCGCGTCGATCCACTTGCTGGCGACACGCGTCGCCAGATGACGATGGATGCCGATCGCAAGATGTATCGCTATAAGCTTATGCATCGTGTGCAGCAACCGAAAGACGATGACGCGCCGCAACGCCCAATCGTCGACCAGCTTCCCTGCAACGACCGGGTGTTCCAAGCGATCTCCATGAGCTCCGAGACGCGCTATCCGTTTATCCTCAATCTCGATACGGGAGAATCGCAATGGTCGGTTAACGCCGTACGCGATTTTGACCTGCCCTCCCAGCACCCTTTTAACTCACTCGACATGTGGCTCGCCCGCGTTCATCCCGAGGACCGCGACAACGTACGTGCCGAGCTCGACATGGTGATAAACGGCACGTGGCACTTCCACTACATGCAGTATCGCGTAATGGATGCCACCGGAAAATACGTGCTTTGCGACTGCACGGGCTACCGCTTGGACGGCACCGATACCGAGCCCGGCATGTATGTGGGCATTATCATCAACCGAAGCTTGGCAGATACGACCGATTCCGTGACCGGCTTGGGCGATATTCACGCCCTGGTCAACGCCATTGGCGAAATGCGTCGCGTGGCGCGCAAGGCTGGTTTGATCGCCATCAAAATCGACGATATCGCTCAGGTCAATGCCCGCTTTGGCTTTGATGCGGGCGACCGCGTTTTGGCAGAAAGCGCCGCCTGCCTCATGGAATGCTCGCGCGGCAAGGGTCGCCTGTTCCGCTCGACGGGGCCGACGTTCGCGGCGCTTTTCGACGACTTTGATCCCGAAGAGACCGACGCGATTGCAGAGGAAATCGAGCGGTTCCTGGGTTCTCCCGTGCTCATCGGCTCGCTTGAATATCAGCCACCCATTCGTGTGGCGACACTTCATCTGGACGCTGTCGATCGACAGACCGTTTCCATTTTGAAAGAGCTCAAAGCGCGGCTTATAGAGGCACCGCAAGTACCGGGCACCAAGCTGGACTAGCGTTGTGGGGCGCGACGTGAAACACAAGCCGTTTCACATCGCGCCCCACGCCATCTGCCCTCTCGTGCGATAATCCTCCGCAGAAGTCACCGACAGCAGAGGGAGTTTGTGATGAAGGTTCTTTTGGTCAATGGCAGTCCCAAGGCAAACGGCAACACCGCCCGCGCACTCGCCGAGGTCGCCGAGCAGCTCAATGCCGAAGGCATTGATACCGAGGTGTTTCAGCTGGGCGCCAAGCCCATTCGCGACTGCATCGGCTGCGGTCAGTGCGGCAAACTTGGCGGTCGCTGTACCTTTGACGACGACGTGGTGAACGAGCTCATCGCTGCCGCCGAGCAGGCAGATGGCTTTGTCTTTGGCTCACCTGTCTACTATGCGCACCCCAGCGGCCGCATCCTTTCGGCCCTCGATCGCGCCTTCTATGCGGGCGGGCATGCCTTTGAGCACAAACCCGGCGCCGCAGTCGCCGTCGCCCGCCGCGGCGGCACGTCGACCACCTTCGATGTGCTCAACAAGTACTTCACCATTAAGCAAATGCCCGTAGTTGCCTCCACCTACTGGAACAACGTATTTGGCCGCGTGCCCGGCGACGCCGATGGGGATGCCGAGGGCCTTGCCACCATGCGAAACATCGGCAAAAACATGGCCTGGCTCCTGCGTTGCATCGAGGCAGGACGGGCCGCCGGCATCAACGCACCCGAAGCCGATCGCGCAACGACCAACTTCATTCGATAGAGCGGCGGGGCCATGAATATTCAAATCTTCGGGACTAAGAAGTCGTTCGACACCAAGAAAGCGCAGCGTTTCTTCAAAGAACGCCGCATTAAGGTGCAGTTTATCGACCTTAAGGAAAAGGAGATGAGCAAGGGCGAGCTCACGAGCGTGATGCAGGCGGTCGGCGGTATCGGCAAGCTGCTCAACCCCAAAGCCAAGGACGAGGAAACGCTCGCACTCATCCAGCACCTCACCTCTAGCCAGCGCTTCGACAAGCTACTCGAGAATCAGCAGGTCTTGGCCGAGCCCATCGTGCGCAACGGCAAAAAGGCCACCGTCGGTTATTGCCCCGATGTATGGGGAGCCTGGGAGTAGCCTGTGTTATTTGCCAGCGCGTGGGTATAAGAGCAGGCGTTTGGCATATGATTCAACTGTAAGCCATGTCTAACAAAGGAGGGCACATGCCCAACAAACCCGTAAAGATCATCATGCTTACCGGCTACCTCGGTGCCGGCAAGACAACGTTGCTCAACCACATCCTCGCCAACGACGGCGGCATCCGCGCCGCCGTGATCGTCAACGATATCGGCGAGATCAACGTCGATGCCAGCCTCATCGCCGACGGCGGCCTTTCCGAGACCGACGACCTCATCCCGCTCACCAACGGCTGCATCTGCTGCACGCTTTCGGACGACCTTGCCAACCAGCTGCAGGGCATCGCCGATTCGGGCGACTTCGATTACATCATCATCGAGGCCTCGGGCATTTGCGAGCCCATCCCCATCGCTTACACCATCTCGAGCTTCTGCGACGAGGCCAAGGTGGGCGGCGAGCCTAAACTTGCGCTCGACAACATCGTGGCCGTGGTCGACTGCGCCCGTATGTACGACGAGTTCAACGGCGGTCGCGACCTGCTGGCTGAGGATATCGACGAGGACGACATCGAAAGCCTGCTCATCCAGCAGATCGAGTTCTGCTCCACACTGATCCTCAACAAGACCGATACCGTGAGCCCCAAGCAGATCGCCGAGCTCAAGGCCATCGTGCGCAGCCTGCAGAAGGACGCCGTGATCGTCGAGGCCCAAAACGGCGAGGTCCCCATGGAGGAGCTGCTCGACACCGACCGCTTCGACTTTATGCGCGCCTACAACTCCGCCGCCTGGATCGAGGCCATGGAGCATCCCGAGGAGCACGACGACCCCGAGGTGCTCGAGTACGACATCGAGACCTTTGTTTACTCGCGCCGCAAGCCGTTTGACCTGCAGAAGTTCACCAATTTTGTTGAGCAGGAGTGGCCCGACGAGGTCATTCGCGTCAAGGGTCCGCTGTGGCAGACCGGCAATCCGGACATGTGTTACATGTTTGAGCAGGCCGGCCACCAGATGCGCCTGATGGAGAACGGCCTGTTCGTTGACTCGGCGCCCGAGGGCGAGAAGCAGAAGATCATCGACGAGAACCCCGAGATCATGCAGATTTGGGACGACGAGACGGGCGACCGCATGACGAGCCTGTGCATCATCGGCCGTCACATGGACAAGGATGCGCTCATCGCCTCCCTCGATGCCTGCCTGACCGACTGGCACCGCGCCTAGGTTTATCGAAGCGAGCGTTTGCCCGCCCACGTAACCGCTAACCACCACGAAGGCGCCCCTTCGTGGTGGTTTTTCGTTCTATGCCAAGGAGATTCATGTTCAACATTGTGCTGTATGCGCCCGAGATTCCGGCCAATACGGGCAATATCGGCCGCACCTGCGTGGTTACCGGCGCCCGCCTGCATCTGGTGGAGCCGCTGGGGTTTTCACTCGACGACAAGACGGTGCGTCGCGCCGGACTGGGCTACTGGCAAAACTTGGACGTGACGACTTATGCCGGCTGGGAGGATTTTCTTGCGCGTAACGACCTCTCCCCCGCCGACGAGCACCTGCATCTGCTGACCAAAAAGGCACGCCGTACCTATGCGCAGAGTACCTACCGTGATGGCGACTACTTGGTCTTTGGCAGCGAGAGCTCGGGCATTCCCGAGCCACTGCTTGCCGCGGCGCCCGAGCGCTGCGAGCGCATCCCGATGCTGCGCGATTGTGACTCACTCGATAACGCCGAGGCATGGGAAGCCCACGAGGAATCGCTGGGACATACCGAGGACAGCCACGAGGCCATCCTTCGGCAGGATATCTGCGGCAACTTCGTCAATCCCGACGACTACCGCATCAGCGCCCTCAACCTCTCCAACAGCGCCGCCATCGTCCTCTACGAGGCCCTACGCCAAACAGGCTTTGCCGGCATGTAAAACCTGCCATTAGGAGACGGGGTAGAAATGGTAGACTTTCAAACTCTCTAGTCCTTGACAAAATGGTTTTGACATCAAATGCGGCAAAGGGACAGTCCCTTTGCCGCATTTGGCTGCTAACAATTCACGTCAGAATTCAACTTCAAATACAAACGACTGCCGAAGTTCTCGCTTAGCTTGGCTTGTCAGGCTCGAATTCGCCCTTATGTTCAGCTTGCTGCATGCCTCATCGATAGCCATAGCAAGCGATACTGACATGGTCATGGTCGTCTCGCTTTTCAATTCAACCCGATAACTCTTCGCCTTGTTTTTATCCTCTCCACCGCATCTGGTAGTGTCGAGAAAGTTGGTGTAGAGCCCCATCCGAAGCGAGTCGGCCCGGCG
>CALDBJ010000105.1 GCA_937937835.1 uncultured Collinsella sp. | reverse complement strand
AGGGAGCGCTCCCGCAAACTGCCTCTTGACAACTTATAGGAGCGTCGGTTTTGTTGCCGAAAAACGGGTTGCGCTCGGCAAGTTTCGATTTTCCCCGCACTTCCGAAATAACACGCTAAAAGCGAGTGTCCGGAAGCCAAACGCGACAAATACTCCTCGGAAAATAGCCCCTTGAACGCAAAAACCGCCTATCGGCGGCTTCCACGGACCAAGCCGGACATACCGTCGCAGGGCCTCATCGCAGCTAGAGCTTTAAGGAAAGGCCCCGCCCCTGTCAAACCTCTACCGGAGAAGCGCGGCAAACAAGAACTGCGCGAGCACGCGTCAGTAGAGTTACATGCAAGCAGAAAAACACCTGCAATTTCGCCTTTTCTCAATTGAGATGTAAGTTTCGACAGGCCAAATCTTACATCCAAACAAATAATAAAAAGAGGCGGCCATTCAAAAGAAAAGCCGCCTCTCCGCAGGACGCAGGCCCGTAGGTTGACTGCGTCAATACCGCTAGGTTTACTCTAGTATCCTATCGGGTCCCAAAAGGTCAATCCAGTTAAAGACGGCAGGCAACCCAAAGCAACATCTTTCATGAATCTCCAGTCCTATCGAGCCCGATCGAGCCCGGCTATCCAACCAGATACGGCCCAATCACATCGAAAATCTCGCCCACCTTGGTTGCGGGATTTTGCAAAGAGGGCTTGAGGTTACCCAGCTCCCTATGGTGCGTATCGAGGCGCCCAGCACGCTGAAGTGCCTCGCCCCGTTTATCGTCCACCGCTTCGAACAGCCCGTCCAAGTTCTTGCGGTACTCGATGCCCAAGTCCTTAGACATCGCCTGACCAAGGGCGCGCTGACACTCCGCGGCCGACATGGGGGCAGAGGTATAACGAAGGTGCAGAAGCGGCCACAGCTCGAAGCAGGGGTTCGACCACAACGCATGGAAGGTCCTCGAACCATCGGAGAGCTCGTTGCACTTACACTCCATCGCGTCAAAGTCGGACGCAGGGAAGTCATCCTTGTCATACACGAGCCACACGTGATCGAACGTCTCGGGCGCATAGCGGCAGTGTTCGACGGCGAAATCAAGCAGGTCAAGCGTGTGTTTGCCGGTTCCCTTAACGACAATGGCAACCTTGCGCTCGTTCGCCGCGCCCAACGCCGCACGCACACCCTCAAAGTAGCGAGGCTCGGTCTCCTTGCCCTCGCTCACTACAAGATGACGCGTCATCTGAACCATGCGCGAGCGGCCCTCTCGCTTGCCGCTACGCCAGCCCTTCGACTTCTTCGCCACCATGCTAATCCCACTCCTCGATGCGGGTGAGGTACGGATCGGCGCCGTAGCGACCGGACAGGTATTGCTTGTCGAAAGCCGCGTTCTTGCTTACCAGATTACCGTTTGCCTCGTGGATGTCGGCGAGAGACCACAGTTGGCTCGCCTCCCCCTCGCCGCGCGCAGCGAACCATATCTCGTCACGGCGGAACACATCGTTTCGCATGGTTGACACATCCTGGGACGAGAAGATGAGCTGCGCGCCACTCTTGTTGACCCCAGGATCCTTAAACAGCAGAATCACATAGCGAAGAAGCTTCGGGTGCAGTTTGGCGTCGAGCTCGTCTACCACAACGGTGCCACCACGCTCAAGCGCTGTCATCAGATACGCAGCCAACCCCATGAGCTTCTGGGTTCCGGCAGATTCCTCGGATAAACGCAGCTCGTACGCCTTGCCGTCCACCTCGTGCCTCACGAAGACGCGCTGGCCGCGCCACTCCGGCGCCCTCTCCACTCTGAAGCCATCAATACGCACATCAACGGCGCGCAAAAAACGCGAGACCTCGCGCGAGTCGCCCTCGTCGAGCATTTGCTCGAGCATCCGCTCCAGGTAGGAACTATTGTAGTTGAGAAACACGGCGTCGAGAAACCAGCTGGCCGCCTCCTGGACCACCGGCGCTTCGAAGTTGATGCAAAGGAACGATAGGTATGGCAGGCTCGGGTTGAATCTCGCAGCCGTCACAAGCTTACGCAGTGTGGGACCGAGCTCAACCTTTGCACCCTCGCGCTCGAACAGCATCGCTGTACGCGACGCTCCCAATTTACGCCGCCACAGTCCTTCGGACACGATCTCATCGGCGTGTACAGACAGAACATAGCGGTACTCATGCTCACCCGCGCGGTAATAGAGCTCGAACTCGGTGGGCTCGGCAGCAGACACGTCATCGAACTCAAACGCCGAACAACGGGCTATCAAAGGGCGATCACCCTCTGGAGCATCAGCGCTGGCAGACAGCAGCCTAATCGGTCTGGCTACAGCCGAGCGAACGTAATCGAGAGCCTCGAGCAGATTAGACTTACCGCCAGCGTTGGGTCCGTACACCGCGGCCACCGGGAGAAAGCCCTGCCCGTCGGGGCACACTATGAGGGAGCGCTCGAACTCCTTCATCGGCGTCGCCTGCATGGAAAGCTCCGCCTCGTCGCGATAGGATCTATAGTTCCTGAAGGTGAACTGGCAAAGCATCGTCCTCAACATTCCTTTCATTATTTTGAAAAGATATATCAGAGTTTTTCTTTGATTATAGACTTTAAATATAGCCAATCAAGTGTTTACAGCCCCCGAGAGAACCGGCACAACCTTTTAAACCTATTAAGACCCAAGAGATTAAACATCCGTCCCGAAGAATTAGCCCCAAGTTCGCATTGCACACAATGTTGAAGTCGGTTTAGCGACAGCGGGCACGCTGTTACGGGCCCGCTGTCGCTACGGAGCCGAATCCTTATCCCCTCGGCGGGAAGGGGTCGTGCCCATGAGAATCCTTTGCGCGGATTCTGCCGTCGCGACGATGAATGATCAACTCCGACTCTTGATTGGAGCAAATGCGTCGACCGAGCTTTATCGCCTCGCTCTGGGTCGTCGTAACGAAGGAGGCACGACTTGCCCCTTCACCCTTAACCCGCCAATCGCCATCCGAACGCTTCGTAATGAGCTGATTCCTGCCTTTCATAATCACCCCACCGTCGGCACCGATGGCCTCGCCCGCGTAGCCGATGAGCTCCAGGTGGTCGGCATCGGTCCAGGCTCAGCCGGGGCCCGACACGCCTGGCCCGCAGTACGTGTCGTCCGCGATGATCAGGCTCTCCGCGCCCGCGGCACAAGAAGGCCCGCCCAGCAAAACGCACAGGCAGGTCCTTGCGCTGGATTTCCTTCAGCACGGGCGCAGGACCAAGATCAAAGCTGATGGCACCAATCCACGGCATGATCTCGACCATCTTCTGCGCCAAGCTCAAGAAGAAGGAGTATCACCCTACAGCCCAAGCAGCTCCTTAGGAAACACACTTCGACAATCTTTGACACCCATGGCAAATAGAACTTTAGCGCTGGCATCCGTGTTCAGCGAATCACTCAACTTGACTGCGTTAAGCAATATTTGACGACGGAGCTTATTGAAATCATCCTTCGTCAGCACAAGCTCAAGATCATTTAAAACGTCGACGAAATTAACGTCACAGGACGGAGACACCTTCGCACAAAACAGGCGCTCATCATGCGCACAGATATTTCGAAAATCTTTAATGTGATCGTATGCAAGTCTTAGCCTACGCGGGCTGATGCGCTTATCGACTTCATGAGTCTCGGAATAGAGATCAGAAAACGACTTGGCAATGGAATTTCTCATGCTTTCTGGCTGAAACTCGTAAAACTTGAAGGCCTGACCAAGCATCAAATAATTCATAAGAATCCATACCGGCGTATTGTCGTGATTATTTTCATAATGACGAATGTAGTCCCTTTTATAATCACTGTTCCATTTTTTAGACCTACATAGCACCTTCTCGAAATCACCGATAAGCGTGTCGATCTTTTTTCGATAGCCGGCATCAGCACGATAGGAATCTCTATCAAGGTATGCTTCTGGGCTATCTTTATGAGCCATGGCAAATCGATAAGAGCAGACGGTTTTAAGAACTGCTTCCGCCTTGTTAAAATACTCAAACATCAGCAGGCGCAACGTTCGATCGAATTCGAATAAACGATAGATATCAGAAAACTTCGTACCTTTTACGAATCGCTCGTGGCAAGAATCTCCGCGCTGGTCGAGAAATAAATCCTTGTAGCCGTTAATAACCGGATAGTATCCCTCGCGCTCCAAAACTAAACGAGTATTGTTATCGCATTCGAGTCCACGGCCTTCAAGAATAGCAATCTGCTCATCAATAGATTTAAATGGTTTATCCATTTGGACCCCTTAAACGCGAAAACCGCCTTTCGGCGGTTCCCACGGACCAAGCCGGACGTACCGTCGCAAGGCCTCATCACAACGATTACTTTAAGGGAGAACTCGGGGTCCGTCAATCCAATACCACGAATCCCCCAAATCAACCCTTTGAAGCCTTGATTATCGACTTCATCCGAACACCTCCCACATTCATCC
>CALDBJ010000104.1 GCA_937937835.1 uncultured Collinsella sp. | reverse complement strand
GAGGCGGGGCTGTCCCTCCCGGAATCGTCCAAATAGGTGTTGCCAATCCACCGCGACGCGGAAATCGCGCGCTGTCGCCGCGCCCCGCAGTGCCCGCTTCCCCCGAGAACAATTATCAGTGCAGGTCAGCGGAACTCAAAACAGGGGTCTGGCCGGCAATGCTCTGATTTTCCCCGCACTTCCGGAATTGCCCGACGGAAGTATGCGGCAAATTCTGGAACTCTCGAGCACACCGCCTTTTTCGGGTAAAGAAGCAGCATGTAGAAGCGTTGCCGTTATCCAGTGTGGTTGACGTGTCTAGAATTTGCCGCACACTTCCGGATTTTGCATAAGCTCGACTGGTTTGTTTATCGATTGGGGCAGATGAATCTTGTCTGGACCTCGTTATATGTATTTAAATGGATGAACTTAACCTATAAGTTAAGTTCATCTAGAAATGGGAGGTGCCCTTTGGCAGAAGGATATGAACTTGTCGAATATAGAGACCTCAAGGGTCGACCGTTTTGGGAATTGACGGCTTCTCCCGACAACTCTCAATTCCAGAAAATGTTGTTAGATCCTAAGCGGAAATTAACCGCTCGAACAATGATCGGCCAGAATAGCACGTCAGCTTCTGGAGCCTGGGCGCTGACTTTTATGCCTGGCTTCTGAAACGGAGAATACAATGAATAAAGTAGATCTATCTGATTTTTATGCCGAAACAGAAAGTAGCGAAACGCGCGCTTATGAACATGCACTAGATATCGAGTTTATTGTTCATCGCGAAATGAAACGTTTGGGATTGAGCAAAAGTGAGCTGGCAAATCGTATGGGCATAAGCCTTCAGTCGCTTTCTAAGCTCTTGAATTCTCAACCTAATATGACTCTAAAGACCATTGCTAAGTTCGAACTTGCTCTGGGCATTAAGATCGTTCCACAGGTTATCGTCAGCTATTCCAAAGAACTGCCGTTTCTTTCATCTAACTATTCCGCGCGAGAGCAATGTACATTGCCTGGCATTTTCCCCGCAGAGCTGTCAGCAGATTGCGATGTGCCTTTTCAGAGCGAATAGCAGCTTCTCAATGAGCCTGGGTCGGACGAGTTGCCACTCCCACATCCTCTAAAAAAGTTCTTAAAACAGCCTTAAAGGCGTTTCAACTCGCGTTGACAGCGTAAAATACGCATGTTTGACTATGACTAAAGTGGATTTTAGGGGAGGAGTACGCCATGGAGGTGCTGGTTGTTGGCAACACCGCATATGTTGACGATGACTTTTGTGCCAAGGCGTTCCCCGGGGACCACGTTAAGGTCGTCGCTGCCGCAGAAGCGCGCCACGATGAGTCGTCGCCCCATGCCTCGTGGAAAGAGCTGCTCCAGCACTTGGAGCAGGCCTACGAGTTCGACCGCGTGGTCTACCTGTCTAATTACCTTACCCCGCATACCGATATCGTGGGCGATATCGAGCTGCTGCGCACGGTCTTTCGTGCGTGCGCGGGTCGCCGGGTCCAACTGCTGTATGTAGCGGGGCCCGCGGGTGCCGAGGGCGCCGCCGATGCCGCGGGGCGAACGGGCAAGGGCATTATCGCGCACGCAGCCAACGACCTGTGCCGCTACTACGCTGCTCGCGAGGGCGTTCAGACCAAGATCCTGCGCGTGCCGTTCCTGTATACCGCGTCTGCCGCGCTGGAGGACCCGTTTTTGGTGCCGCTGTTCGACGCGTGCTCAACCGGATCGGTTGCTCTGCAGGGCGCGCAGGATGCGGCGTTTCCCCTGCTGTGTGCCGAGGAGCTTGCGGTGCTGGTACGCCGTATCTTCGATAGCTGGGATGGTAACTTTGAGACGCTCGATATTGCCGATACCTTCCATCACACGGCGGGTGAGGTGGGCGAGGCTCTCAAGGCGCTGTTCCTAGGGCTCTCGGTTGCCTATGGCGATTCTGCTGGCTACGCCATGCCCGTCAGCGACATCGTTCGCGTTCGTTATGGTTGGTTTCAGCGCTACGACCTGATGCGCGATCTTTCGACCATTCAGGCTCGTTGGGATGCCGGTCGCGCGAAGAAGGTCAACCCCTTGCGTGCCGCCATCGACCGCATCCAAATGCGCGCGCTGCCTATTAAATGTCTGGAGACGGCAGCCGCCTGGGTCCTTTTCGAGGTGCTGGAGCACCTGTTCTCCCAATCGGCCCAGCTCAACGTGCTCGATTATCGCCTGCTCTACGTGGTACTGATCGGCACGCTGTATGGATTGGACTTTGGCCTGGTTGCGGCGCTGCTGGCGTCGGTGGGTTTGGCCGCGAGCTACTTTACTCAGTACGGCTATACCTTCCAGGGCCTGTTCTACGAGCCGTCCAACTGGCTGCCGTTTATTGCGTACTTTGTTGTGGGTGCCGTGTGCGGCTATGTGCAGCTGCGCAACAGCGAAACCATTAGGGCGGAGCGCGATCAAAACGAGCTCGTGCGCAACCGCAATACGTTCCTTACGCAGCTCTACCACGATGCGATCGAGGACAAGCGCGCGTACAGGCGCCAGATCGTGGGTCGCCACGACAGCTTTGGCAAGATCTTTGCCGTGACACAGGAGCTCGACGTGCTCAACCCACGCGATATCTATCGCAAGTGCTGCGAGCTTCTGGGCGAGATCCTCGAGAACGATTCGGTGGCGATCTACCATGTTTCGGGCGGGGCATTTGCACGCCTGGTGGCAGCAAGTCCCGCGATTGCCGAAGATGCCGCACGCTCGCTCACGCTTGAGCAGCTTGCACCTCTTTTGGGCGACGGGGGTCGTTCGAACCTGTGGGTGAACCGCGAGCTGACGCCGGGGCTTCCCATGTTTGGATACACGATCGAGCGCGACGGGGCACCCGCCGTGTTGATCTTTGTGCGTAGTGCGGCCGAAAACCAAATGACCCTCTATTATCAAAACCTGTTCCGCATCTTGTGCGGGCTGGTCGAAAGCGCGCTGGGCCGTGCCTTTGACTATGAGGCGGTGGCGCAGGATAAACGCTGCGTTGACGGCACTTGCGTGCTCAAGCAGGCGGCCTTTGGCCAAGAGCTCGCGGCGGAGCAGGCGCTGGCAGATAGCAAGATGGGGAGTTTTTTGCTCCTGCGCGTGGTACCGGGCATGGAGCCTGTCGGCGAGCTGGTGGGCGCAATTGGGTCGGCAATCCGCGAGAGCGACGCGGCGGGCTTGGTCGACGGCGACGTGCTCTACCTGCTTATGCGTCAGGCAAAGGCGTGCGATCTGCCCATTATCCGCGAGCGCCTGAGCGCAAAGCATATTGCGGTGGAGCCCGTCGACGACGAGGACATTGTGGCGCTGTTGCAGCACATCTCTTACACCGGTGACGGTGAGGGGGGTGCCGCTTGATCTCGCTTGTCGTTGCTGCCGTCTTGCTGCTGATTCATGCGCTGGTTTGCCTGATGCTGTGGACGCTCATGAAGCTGGGCCTGCTGCCGGTGCGCGGGCACATGCTGGCTGTGATAGTGCTGGTGCCGCTGTGGGGCCCGTTGCTGGTGGTTCTGCTATCGGTCTGCAGCGCGGTGTTTGGCGAGGGGCTGAAAGAGTCTGCGCTGGAGTCGCTGCGCTTCAACGACGACCTGCATCGCAGCATCCTGGTGCACGACCGTGACACCGATGCGGGCGTGGTCCCGCTCGAGGAGGCGCTTATCGTCAACGACCCGGCATACCGGCGCCGCCTAATGCTCTCCATGCTCACCGAGGAGCCCGACGCGTACCTGGCGCAGCTGCAGGCGGCTAAGCTTAACGACGACGTTGAGGTGGCGCACTATGCCGCGACGGCGGTGGCGCAGATCTCCAAGGAGTCCGACCTTAAACTGCAGCAGCTGGAGCGTTCCTTTAAGACGGACCCGAGTGCGCAAAACCTCAACGAATACTGTGATTTTCTTGGTGAATACTTGGGCTCGGGCTTGGCTGAGGGGCGCGTTGCTCAGATTCAGCGCCAACAGTACGCGCGCCTGCTTGCGCGTCGCTGCGAGCGCGAGGATACCCTTGAGCTGCGCATTCGATACGCGACGGCGCTGGCCGATGTCGGACAGATCGACGAGGCGCAGGCCGTGACCGACCAGCTGGTGCTCGACGTGCCCGAGGAGCAGGAGGTTTGGATGCTTTGCCTGCGGCTGGCCGTGATGCGCCACAACGGTGTCGAGGTTCACCGTGTGATCGATGCGATTGACAAGCAACATGTGTATTTGAGCGCCGACAACCGCGAAAAGTTGGCGTTTTGGCGCGACGGGGATGAGGTCCGATGAGCGTGGCGCAACATATCCGCGACCGTGCAGGCCGCTTTCGTTGGATGGGGCTCCTCGTGGTGTGGGCGGTCTTTATTGCCATGGCCGCCGTGCTGCTAGTGGAGCGTGCCGGCGTGCAGTACAGTGCGGGCCAGCATAAGCTGGGGATGCTTGCCGCCAACGATGCGGTGCCGGCCTCCTCGGCAATCTTTGGCCAAAAGCCCACGTGCCTGGTCATTACCGATTCCGATCAAGCTGGCGTCGAGGACGTAAAGGAACAGTTCGACCAGATTTTGCTGGACATGAAGATCGCGCACCGCGACGTGGACCTTGCTCTGGATGGTGCGGATGCCATTCCCTCGCTGACCTCCTTCGATCGCGTGATTTTGCTCATGCCGTCGCTCGATGGGCTCGGTACGCACCTGAGCGACATTATGGGTTGGGTGAGTGCTGGCGGTTCTCTTATGCTCGTCATGCCGCCGGATAACTCGAGCTATCTGCAAGTGATTGCCTCCAAGCTTGGCATTGAATCGGCCGGATATGACTATGTAAAAGCCGAAAGCATTGTGCCGAGTGAGGACTTTATGCTGGGCGGGGGAGAGCGCTACGAGTTCTCGGATCCCTTCGATTCTTCGCTCTCGGTTTCATTGCGCGAAACGGCGCACGTCTGGGCAAAGACCGGTGACGCGGGCACGCCGCTCATTTGGTCTAACGATTGCGGCAGTGGTCACACCGTGGTGTGCAACATTGGCATCTACGACAAGGTCATGCGTGGGTTCTATGCTTCGGCCATAAGCTTGCTGGGTGAAGCCACGGCCTATCCGGTCATCAACAGCGCCGTGTTCTATTTGGACGACTTTCCCAGCCCTGTGCCCTCGGGCGACGGCACCTACATCAAGCGCGACTACGGGCTTTCCGTCGCCGATTTTTATGCCAAGGTCTGGTGGCCCGATCTGCAAAAGCTCGCGCAAAAATACGGCATTCGCTATACCGGCGTGATGATCGAAAACTACGAGGACGCGGTCAACCAGACCGAGCCCGCGCGCCAGGCCGATACCACGCAGTTCCGCTACTTTGGCGGCATGCTGCTGCAGATGGGCGGAGAGCTGGGCTTTCACGGCTGCAACCATCAGCCGCTTGCGCTCTGGGACACCGACTATGGTACGTTGTACGTCTACAAGACGTGGAAAAACAAGGAAACGCTCGTCGCTTCGCTCAACGAGCTTATAGCCTTCCAGGACGAGGTGCTGCCCAACGCGCACGGCTCGGTCTACGTGCCACCGTCGAATATCCTTTCGGCCCGCGCGCGCCAGCTTATCGGCACCGACGTTCCGCGCATTAAGACTATTGCCAGTACGTACTTTGAGGACGGTACCGACTTGCCGTACGTGCAGGAGTTTGGCGTGGCGAGCGATGGCATTGTGGAGCAGCCGCGTATTGTCTCGGGCGGCATGGTCGACGATTCCTATATGCGCCTGGCTGCCGTGTCCGAGCTCAACATGCACTACGTGAGTACGCACTTTATGCACCCGGACGACCTGCTCGATCCCGATCGCGGCGCCAAGGAGGGCTGGGAAGTCTACAAGGGCGGCCTGACCGACTACCTGGACTGGCTTACCAAGTCTGCGCCCGACCTGCGCCGCCAGACCGGCTCGGATTGCTCGGGCGCCATTCAGCGCTTTTCGTCGGTTACGGTGAGTGTGGATACCAGTGCGGATGCCTGGACGCTCAGCCTGGGCAATTTCCACGACGAGGCTTGGCTCATGTTCCGTACCAATAATGGCGAGCCGGGTGCGGTGACGGGTGGCGAACTGACGCATCTTACGGGCAATCTGTATCTGCTCAAGGCAAATGATAAGACCGTGACGATTGAGCGCAAGGAGGGCGGCGATAAATGAGAATCTGCTTGGTACTCGAGGGTTGCTACCCCTATGTGCACGGCGGCGTATCTACCTGGATGCATGGCTATATCCAGGCCATGCCCGAGCATGAGTTTGTGCTATGGGTGATCGGCGCGCATGCTGCCGACCGCGGCAAGTTTGTCTACGAGCTGCCCGTCAACGTGGTCGAGGTGCACGAGGTGTTCCTGGACGATGCCCTGCGGCTTTCGGGCGAGCAGCACGAAGCCAGTTTTGACGACCGCGAGCGCGAGGCGCTACGCCGCCTGGTGTCGCTCTCCAATCCGGATTGGGATGTTCTGTTCGATATTTTCCACCGCCGTCGCGTGCATCCGCTCTCGTTTTTGCAGAGCCGAACGTTTATGGGCATCTTCCGCGACGTGTGCCTGGCAGAGTACCCCTACACGCCCTTTGCCGATGCATTCCACACCATGCGCTCCATGTTTCTGCCCGTGCTCTACCTGTTGGGCAGCGAGGTGCCGGTGGCCGATGTGTACCATGCCATCTCGACCGGCTACGGTGGCCTGCTCGCCTGCCTGGGCTCAAGCGTTTCCCATGCGCCGGTGCTGCTGACCGAGCATGGCATCTATACCCGTGAGCGCGAGGAAGAGATCATTCGCGCCGATTGGGTGGTGCCGTCGTTCAAGGACCGCTGGATCCGCTTTTTCTACCTGCTTTCGGAGGAAATCTACCGCCGCGCCTTTCGCGTGACGAGTTTGTTCCATAACGCCCGCAAGACGCAGGTCGATATGGGCTGCGATGCGGACAAATGCCTGGTTATCCCCAACGGCATTCAGTTCGACCGCTTTAAGGATATTCCCTTAAAGCCCGATGACGGCTGGGTGGACATTGGCGCGGTGGTGCGCTTGGCGCCCATCAAGGACGTCAAGACAATGATTTATGCCTTCTTTGAGCTGCACGAGCGTCTGCCCAAGGTGCGCCTGCACATTATGGGCGGCGTGGACGACGAGGAGTACGGCGCCGAGTGCCACGCGCTGGTCGATACCCTGGGCGTGCGCGACCTGATCTTTACCGGCCGCGTCAACGTGGTCGAGTACATGGAAAAGCTCGACTTTACCATTTTGACGAGCATCTCCGAGGGCCAGCCGCTCAGCGTGCTGGAGTCGCTTGCAGCGCGCCGTCCCTGCGTGACGACCGAGGTGGGCTGCTGCCGCGAGCTGCTCGAAGGGCGCCCGGGTGACGACTTTGGCGTGGCGGGTTTTGTGACGCCGCCCATGTACCGCAAGGGCTTGGCCGATGCCATGGAGCGCATGTGCGTGAGTCGCGCCCGTCGCATTGAGATGGGGGAGCGCGGCCAGCGTCGCGTTGCCACGTACTTCTTGCACGAGCAGATGCTCGCCAACTATCGCGCGCTGTACGACGAGACGGCGCAAGCGTTTGACCTGTCCAGAGAGGGGGAGTAGCCGGTGGCCGGAATCGGTTTTGAGCTTAAGCGCCTGTTTAGGCGCAAGGGCCTTTTTGCCACGATGCGCGCTTACGGCTACGCCGGCATTGTGTGCACGGGTCCCATGCTGTTGGGCGTGCTGCTCCAGGTGGGTATCTTGGTGCTGTGCGGTCTGTGGGGTGTGGGCCGTGCCAACCAAGATCTGCTGGTGTGCATGGTGACCTATACGCTGCTGGCGTCGCTCACGCTCACGAGCTTTTTCTCCATGCCGGTCACGCGCTTTTTGGCCGATATGTTGTTTGCCGAGCGCGAGGATGAGATACTGCCTTCGTTTTGGGGCTCCAACGCCATCATGCTCGTTGCGGGTACGGTGCTCTACGGCGTCTTTTTGCTGTTCTCGGGCGCCACGCTGCTGCAGGGGCTGCTGTGCCTGTGGCTGTTCAACATTATGATCGTCAACTGGAACGGTATGAGTTACCTCACGGCCATCAAGGATTACCGCGGCATCCTGTGCAGCTTTGCGGCTGCCATTGGCGTGGCGTTCCTGTGCGCCCTGACCGCGCTGGCGCTGGGACTGCCGCCGGTCGAGGGCCTGTTGGCATCAATTGCTCTGGGCTACGGCGTCATGCTCGCCTGGGACGTGGTGCTGCTGTACCGGTATTTTCCTCAGAGCGACCGCAGCCCCTGGCCCTTTTTGCAGTGGCTCGATCAGTTTATGCCGCTGGCGCTCACGGGCCTGTTAACCAATCTGGGACTATTTGCGCACCTGGTGATTATTTGGGCCGGTCCCATTGGCGTGCAGGTCAAGGGCTTGTTTTATGGTGCGCCCTACTACGATGTGCCGGCGCTCATTGCGTTTTTGACGATCCTGGTCACGACCGTCAACTTTGTGGTCTCGGTCGAGGTCAACTTCTATCCGCGCTACCGCGACTATTACAGCCTGTTCAATGACGGCGGCGTGGTAGGCGATATTGTGGTGGCCGAGGAGGAGATGCTCTCCACGCTTAACAGCGAACTGCGCTTTTGCGCGCTCAAACAGTTGTTTGTGACCGCGGCGGTCATCTCGCTCGAGACCACGGTACTGTCGGCCTTACCGTTGGGCTTTAACAACCTTATGCACGGGTATTTTCGCACGCTGTGCGTGGGCTATGGCCTGTATGCCGTGGGCAATACGGTGATGCTTATCTTGCTGTACTTTACCGACTACAAGGGGGCCGTGCTGGCCTCGGGGTTGTTTGCCGGTGTGGCCGGGCTGGCGACTGCCGTGTCGTTGCTTTTGCCGCAGCAGTTTTACGGCTTTGGCTTTTTGTTGGGTGCAGCGGTGTTTTTTATCGTGGCGCTGCTGCGGCTCGATACCTATACCGCCAACTTGCCGTATCGTATCCTGAGCCAGCAGCCCATTGTGGCGACCGACAAGACGGGCTGGTTTACCGAACTTGGCCGGGTGCTCGACCGTGTTGAGCAATGCTACGAGGACAAGCGCGCGGGCGGTGAGCCGCGCAGTGCGTTTGAACGTATGGTGGTTCGCCTGTACCAAAAACATTGGGGAGGTTCTGATGATCGATAAGTTGATGTCTCGCCGCTGCCTGATCGAGGCAGCTGCCGGCGCGCTGTTGCTTTCGGGCTGTTCGTCTCAGGACGAATCCTCGACTAAAAAGGTCAAAAAGCAGGACAAGATTAAAAAGGCCGAGGCCTCCGACCAGTCCAAGCACCTGCGCGACAAGGACGAGCTCTACGAGGTCTACGATGACTCGGGTATTGTGACCATGTATCTGACGGTCTCGCGCGGCAACAGCTCCGAGAATACCGACCACAGCTGGGCCGAGATCAACACGTACTCGGTGTATGACTATGCCGACATGGGCGTGACACGCTATCAGGTTATGGGCCTGCTGCAGCCGGGCGACGAAGACGGCCCGGTGGCCGGCGAGGTTGGCTATGGCGAGGAAGCGCCCAATGCCACCGTGCAGGTGCGCGGCCAGACGTCGAGCAATAACTCGCAAAAGAATTACAAGGTGGAGCTCAAAAAGGGCAAAGGTACCTGGCGCCAGCAGCGCGCGATTGCGCTCAACAAGCACATGGGCGAGGGTATGCGTTTTCGCAACAAGATGGCCTACGACCTTATCCGTGGGATTCCCCAGATGATGGGCCTGCGCACGCAGTTTGTGCATCTGTGGGTGTGCGACCAGACCGAAAAGTCCAACGACACCTTTGAGGACTACGGCCTGTTTACGCAGGTGGAGCAGCTCAACAAGACGGCGCTTAAGGCACATGGCCTGGATAAGAGCGGACACCTGTATAAGGTGAACAGCTTCGATTTCCATCGCTACGAGGATACCATTAAGCTCGCCGACGATCCCGACTACAACCAGGCTAAATTTGAGGGCATGCTCGAGATTAAGGGCGATTCGGACCACACCAAGCTCATCGAGATGCTCGATGCGCTCAACGACGAATCGCAAAAAATCGACGACGTGCTCGGCACCTACTTTGATACCGAAAATCTGGTCTATTGGCTGGCGTTTCAGATCCTGACGGGCAACTGCGATACGCAGAACCGTAACTGCTATCTGTACAGCCCGCTCAACTCAAATACCTGGTACTTTTTAGATTGGGATAACGACGGCATGCTGCGTAAGCTTGAGCTTTCTCTTACCGGGTTTTCGGACTACGCGAGCTGGGAGCGCGGCGCAAGCAACTACTGGGGCAACGTACTGTTCAATCGTGCGCTGCGCAGCAAATCGTTCCGCAGCGAGCTCGACCGCGCCGTCAAGGACCTGCGTTCGTATATGACCGAGGCACGCCTGAGCAAGATGATCAAGCACTACCGCGAGGTTACTGAATCGCTGGTCTTTGCTTCGCCCGATATCGACCATCTGCCTGTCACCAAGGACCAATACGAGCAGATCGCCGTGGCGATTCCCTCCGAGATCGAGGAGAACTACAAGAGCTTTCGCGAGAGTTTTAAAAAGCCCATGCCGTTCTACATCGGCGTGCCGCAGATCGATAACGGTAAGCTGCGTATTAACTGGGATGCGTCCTACGACTTTGAGGCGCGCGACATTCGCTACACCGTGGAGCTTGCGCGTGACTATGCCATAAGCGACGTGGTCTTTAAGGCCGAGGACGTGCTGCTTCCCGAGGTGACCTGCGATGCGCCCGATGCCGGACAGTATTTTGTGCGCGTGCGTGCCAACAACTCCGACGGCTATACGCAAGATGCGTTTGACTACTATGTGACCGACGACGGCAAGCACTACGGCATGAGGTGTTTTTACGTGCAAGACGGCGGTAAGGTCGTGGAGGACACGTATGAGGAGGGCTAGCGCGCTGCTTGAGCGCTTGGCGGCCCCGCCTGTGCGTACCGCGCAGGAGCGTTACCGCCACGAGCTCAAATATCTCATTAACGAGGGCGAGCACGCTGCGCTTGCCTGTCGCATGGCGCCGGTGTTTAAGCTGGACAAGCATGCGCGGGCGGGCGGTTACACCATTCGCAGCCTGTACTTTGACGACTACTGCAACTCGGCCTACGAGGAAAAAGACGCCGGTATTCTCATGCGCAAAAAGTATCGCGTGCGCATCTATAACGGCAGCGACAAGGTGATTAAGCTCGAGCGCAAAAAGAAGTACGGTAGCTGGATTTACAAGGAGGATGCGCCACTTACGCGCGGCGAGTTTGAGCAGATTCTGGCTGGCGACTACGACTTTTTGCTGAGGAGCCCTTATCCGCTCTGTCGCGAGTTCTACATTGAGTGCATCTGCAATATGATGCGCCCGAGGACCATCGTGGACTACGAGCGCGAGCCGTGGGTGATGGATGAGGGCACCGTGCGCATTACGTTTGACATGAACGTGCGTGCCGCGGTGGGAAGCTTCGATATCTTTGACGTGACGCTGCCCGCGCTGCCCGTGCTAGAACCCGGCAAGCTGGTGATGGAGGTCAAGTTTACGGAGTTTTGCCCGCAGCTGGTGCGCGATATGGTGCCGCCGGGCGCGGCCGAACTCACGGCGGTCTCCAAGTACTGCCTGTGTTACGAAAAGACCGGCTAGCCTGCGCGGATTTAATTACTGGGAATCGGATTTTGAGAACCGAGGGGATATTTAGACCATGAGCACCAGGGACTATTTTAAGAACTCCGTTTTGGAGGCGTTTGGCCAGGTCGACCCTGCCAAGATTGGCCTTTCGCTGCTCGTGGCGCTCGCCATGGGCATCCTGATCTATTACGTGTACAAGCGCTTTTTTACCGGCGTGGTGTATTCGCGCAGCTTTGCCGTGACGCTTGTAGGCATGTGCGTGCTCACCTGCATGGTCACGCTCGCGATCTCGACCAACGTGGTCATCTCGCTCGGTATGGTCGGTGCTCTGTCTATCGTCCGCTACCGTACGGCGGTTAAGGACCCGCTCGACCTGCTGTATCTGTTTTGGTCCATTACCACGGGAATTACGGCCGGCGCCGGCATGTACGCGCTCGTGGCGCTCACGGCCGTGGTCATCGTGGTGATGATCGCCGGCTTTGCGAGTCATCAGGACAAGGCGCGCGTGTACATGATGGTCATCCACTACACGGGCCAGACCACGGGCGACGATATCGTGCGCGCGTTTGGCCGCACCAAGTTTACGGTGAAGTCCAAGACCATGCGCGGCGACAAGGTCGAGATGACCGTCGAGGTGTTCTCGGACGGCGTGGATATGCCGTACGCCGACGCCATCCGCGCGCTCGATGGGGTAGAGGACCTGACCCTGATTCAGTACAACGGCGAGTACCACGGCTAGATGTCGTTTGTTCGTTATCAAACCGGCCTTGGGATGATATTGTTCCAAGGCCGGTTTTGTTATGCACGTCGGGTGGTGTTGCGCTCCACAAGCCGTATGCCAAAGGTACTGTCGCAGGGGGTATAGGGTTTTCCGTCGATAAGATCGATGATTGCCTCTGCCGCCTTGTTGCCAAGCTCGTTGTAATCAAAATGGACCGTGGTGAGCGATATGCGTCTGATCGACGAGGTTTTGTTGTCGCCGAAGCCGCACAGCATGACGTCGTCGGGGCAGGCGATCTGGAGCTCGTCGAGTCGGTCGAGCACCTTGAGCGCCATGGCGTCCGAACCGCATGCGATGCAGTCGGGTTTGAGTGCGATTGCTCGGTCTATCTGCTCGGTGATATCGGCCTGGGGGGCAAAGTTGACCTCAATGGTATCCACATGGATGCCCCGTTGGGCGCAAACATCGACAAAACCAGCGTGGCGTTCTATGCCCAGCGCGTGGTCGGCTTGGGGAAAGTTGAGATAGGCGACGCGCGATGCGCCTACTTGGGCGATGTGTTCGCCCATGAGCTTTCCGGCAGCATAGTCGTTGACCTTTAGACTTGGCAGCTCAGGGTCATATTGTCCCAGCAACAGCACGGGTCTACCGCACGTCTGCAAGCAGTGGCGGTGTTCTTTGGTTACATAGGTCGATCCGTAGATGATGGCATCTACTCCTTGGCGGGAAAGGCGCTGGACGATTTCGGATTTACGGTGCCGACGGGGGTCGTCGAATGCCAAGAAGGGCTGATAGCCGCGATCGAGACACGTTTCGCTCATACCCGCCAGGATGCGCGTGACGCTCTGCGAGTCCAGCCCGTCGACAATAACGCCGACAAGCCCGCTCTTGTTGGTTTTGAGCTGCACGGCGGCCACATTGTGCTCAAAGCCGGTTTCCTCAATAGCCTTGGCAATCTTGTCGGCGGTTTTCTGCGAGATGGAGCCGCCCGTCAGATATCGTGAAACGGTGCTCTTGGATACACCGCAGAGATTTGCGATATCTATGATGTTCATGTCGCCTCCATTCGTCAGTCTCTTTTTTGTTCGCTTAGGTTTTCTCCAGGTATTTAAGCTGTCTACAGTGTACACGATAGGGATGCTTGCCTGTAAACGGTATGAAAAGTCCGGTGAGTGGTCAGAAATGGGAACGTTCCCAAATATATATTGACCCTATATGAAATCGAATACATAATACGAAACGGGAACGTTCCCAAAAGTGCGCTGAGCGATCCGGATACGATGCGCACGTATGTGAAAGGGGGATAGAATGACTTTTGGAGATTACCCGCTCGGCATGGCTTACGATTATCGCAAGCGCAAAGAGCTGGAGCTGGGGGATATCAAACGCGACCTTAAGAGCAAGGACACGTCGCAAAAGCTGTCGGTTCGCACTTCGATTGGGTTTATCGATATCTACTTGTACTATCCGCAGCAAGATCCGTCCAAGGTGACGCATAACGTTGTTGTGTGGAACTATCACGGTGGGGGTTTTGTACTGCGCGACTGGGAGCTCGATATTCCGTATTGCCAAAAGGTGGCCGATCAGTCTGGCTGTCTGGTAGTCAATGTAGACTATGCTACGGGCCCCGAGTGTAAGTTTCCCATTCCTCAGATGACATCCTATGAGGTCTTGCGGTATTGTGCCCAGAACCATCGGGAAATGGGTCTGCCTTCGAACGATTTTGTCCTATGCGGTCACAGTGCGGGCGGCAACCTTGCCGCAGCGCTGTGCGAGTTGGTGACCGAGGACGACGGAATCAATATCGTCGGCTTGGTGATGGATTACCCATCGCTTAAGCCGATGCTGGCGGTCAGGTCTTGTCTGGATGGCTCGCGCGCCATTCCGCAAGAACGTATGGAGCAGTACGCCACATGGGCCTTTGTCTGCGAAGCCGATCTGTCTCATCCATTGGCTGCGCCGATCCTTGCAAAGGACATTGCGTGGCCCAAGACCTTGATCAACGTTGCGGAGTTTGACTCTTTGGCCTTGGAGGGCGAGGAGTTTGGCCAGCAGCTTAAAGAGCAGGGTGTGTTGGTTGATGTGAAGCGGTATATGGGCTGCATGCACGGGTTTACCCATTCGTGCTTTGCCCGCGAGTATGACGAGGCCGCATCTGAGGATGCCTGGTCGCGCATTGCCGCCTTTGTCAGTCAATTGGACAGGGAGTCATAATGATTTATCGTGAAGTTGCCCTAAGGGACGACGGGTCTTCGATGCTTAAGGTGATGGCCTTAAATCCGGGCATCAGCCGCGGAAAAAGGAAGTCGCGTCCTGCCATTGTGATTTGCCCTGGCGGCGGCTACCTTATCCGAGCATTAAAGGAGCAGGAGCCCGTCGCAGCTCGTTTTTTGGGCCTTGGGTACCAGGTGTTTATTCTTTCGTACCCGGTGTTCTTTAATGGCAGGCCCGATGACTGGCAGGATGGTCCGGAGTTTTGCGAGGACAGCAAGTATCCGGAACAGCTGCGCGACCTTATGCGTGCCATGGCTTATATCCATGAGTGCGCAGATGAGCTCGATATCGATACCGATCGCATCTACGCACTCGGTTTTTCGGCGGGCGCTCATTTGGTCGGCTCCCTTGCGGAGCGCTGGGATGATCCGAGCCTGCTCGACGGTATTTCTCCCGAGGTTGCTCGTCCGCGGGCGATTCTTATGGGCTACCCGATGATCGACGCCCAAAACGCCAGCAGGGAAGAGTATCTGAACTCCCAGAATCCTTTTGTGCGCTATTTTACGCGCGGAATCTTTGGGACTGACGACCCCACGCCCGAGCAGTTGGCCCAGGTCGACCTTGTTCAGAACGCTAGGGCGGATATGCCCAGGGTTTTTGCCTGGCATACGGTGAACGATACCGAGGCGCCTTCGACAAAGTCGATCGCCTTTATCGCTCGCCTTATGCAGCTTGGTGTTCCCTGCGAGTACCACCTTTTCCAGGAGGGCAAGCACGGAAACGCGTTGGCTGACGCCACCTGTGCCGCTTGCGAGGAAGAGATCGATGCCCGAGAGGCAAGTTGGGTCGAACTGGCCACGACTTGGCTCGATAAGGATTTAGACAAGAATGAAACGGAGCTATCTCATGAATAGCGATATGAACGTTCAACAGATTGTTGAGCTTGTCGGCGGCGCCGACAACATTAAGACCGTGACGCACTGCGCCACGCGTCTGCGCTTTGTCTGCAAGAAGGACGAGGTCGTTGATGTCAAGGGCCTCGAAGGCACCAAGGGTGTCATCAAGGTTATCCTTGCCGGCGGCCAGGTTCAGGTTGTCATTGGACCTCAGGTCGAGTTTGTCTACAAGGACGTTATCGACCTTATCGGCGAATCCTTTGCCTCCGCGGGCATGGAGGACGCCGATACGTCTAAGCCCCTGGGCAAGCGTATCGTCGATGCCGTGTTTGACCTGCTTTCGGGCTCGTTTACCCCGCTGCTGCCCGCCATGGCGGGCGTGGGTATGGTCCGCGCGCTTATGGTCCTTCTGACGAGCTTTGGCATCGTTGCCGAGGACTCCACGACTTATTCCATCTTGCTGGGCATCTACGACGGTTTCTTCTACTTCCTGCCCATCATTCTTTCGGTCAGTATGGCCAACAAGCTCGGTTCCAACATGTTCATCGCAGCCACTATCGCTGCAGCCGTGTTGGATCCCAACATCGCCGGCCTGGTCGACCAGAAGGACGTTACTTTCTTTGGTCTGCCGCTTATCACGATGAGCTACGCCTCCACGGTGCTTCCGGTCCTAATCACCATTCCGTGCTATTCCGCGGTGTATAACTGGCTCAAGGCTCATGTTTCCCGTAACTATCAGAATCTTGTTGTTCCCTTTGTGTGCATCATCCTCTTTGTTCCGTTCATTCTGTTTATTTTTGGTCCCTTTGGCAAGTACGTTGGCGACCTGCTGATCGCCGGTATCTCTGGCATCATGAACGTTGCTCCCTGGCTTGCCGGTGCCTTTCTGGGCGGCTTCTGGTCCATGCTCGTTCTGTTTGGTCTGCACTGGCCTTTCGTTGCCTTGGGTATCACCAACATCGCCGCGACGGGCTCGGACGTCATCATTGCATGCGCTGGCATGGGCGCCACTTTCGCTTCCATCGGCATCTGCCTTGGCCTGATTCTCAAGGCAAAGGACCTTGAGCTGCGCGAGCTTATGGTGACCGCTATCGTCCCCGCCCTTTTTGTCGGCATTACCGAGCCCATCTTGTACGGTGCGGTGCTGCGCTATAAGCGCCTGCTTGCCTATTCGATCATTGCAGGTGCCGTGAGTGGCGCCATCTGCGCCGTCATGGACGTCAAGGCTACGGCTGCATTCTTTAGCATCCTTGCTCTGAACATCTACCTTAACTGGCAGATAGGCCTTGTGGCAGGTATCGTGGCCATGGCTATTTGCATTGGCCTGATCGCTGTATTCGGTTACGGCGATGCCGATGCCTCCAAGACCGACGATCGTAAATTTGAGCTCGAGGTCTAGTTTGGACGAGGGGCGAATGCGGTGCGCGAGTGCTGCGTTCGCCCCCCTATGTTGCTAAACTGGGTTGTGTTGGATTAAGGGCAGAATGACTGACCCGTCTGGAGTGCTTGTATGACAACCATGCGTGACGTTGCAGAGCTTGCGGGTGTTTCGAGCGCTGCGGTTTCCCGTTTTCTCAACGGCGGATATATTTCTTCAGAAAAAAGCGAACGCATTAAAGAGGCCATTCAGAAGACCGGTTATGTTCGTTCTAA